>JANYII010000093.1 GCA_025358705.1 Betaproteobacteria bacterium
TACGGCAAGGACATCCTCGAGGACATGCCGCAGGTGAAGCCGTACCTGAAGATGCTCGGCGAACGGCCCGGGGTTGCGAAAGTAAACGCCGACCGCCGGGCCGCGTCCGAGGCGGCAAAAGCCGCGGCGAAGACGACGTAACACGCGCCGCGTGCTGGACGGACTGCTGCCGGTCTCCGGTTACGCCCGGTTCTTCGTCACTCTCGCGGCGGTACTCGATCCTTTCCTCGCGGTACCGATTTTCCTCGCGCTGACGGCCTCGCGCGGTGCGGCGGAGCGCTCGCGGCTGGTGAATGCGATCGCCATCACCGTGTTCGCGGTGCTTGCCGGCGCCGCGCTGTTCGGCGAGCAGCTTCTGCTCCTGGTCGGTGCAAGCCTGCCCGCGTTTCGCGTCGGCGGCGGACTGGTGCTGCTCCTCATGGCGCTCGCCATGCTGAACGCGCAGGCGGGCGGCGTGCGCCAATCCCGGGACGAGGCGCGAGAACTGGAAAGTGGCGAGCTGCAGGGCGTGGTGCCGCTCGCCGTGCCTTTGCTTGCAGGGCCGGGCGCCATCAGCACGACGATCATCGCCGCGCAGGCGGGCGGCGCCGCCCACTTCGCGGCCATCCTCGCCTGCATCCTTGCGGTGTGCGCGCTGACCTGGTTCACGCTCAGCCTGGCGGCGCCGATCGGCGCGAGGCTGGGGACCACCGGCCTGAATATCGCGACGCGGCTTCTCGGGTTGCTGTTGGCGGCGCTCGCCATCCAGACCATGGCGGAGGGACTGCGGCAGCTGTTTCCGGGACTTGCTTAGTCCTTCGGCACCGGGCGCGGCTTGCCCTCGAGGTCGATGGCGACGTAAGTGAGCGCCGCCTCGGTCACCTTGACGACCTTCGCATCGGCGCGGCCGCGCTCGGCATAGACCTCGACATTGACCGTGATCGACGTATTGCCGATGCGCACCACGTCGGCGTAGAGCGAAAGCACGTCGCCGATCTGCACCGGTTGCTTGAAGATGAAGGAGTTCACCGACACTGTCGCAACGCGGCCGCGCGCGACGCGCCCGGCGACGATGCCGCCCGCCACGTCCACCTGCGCCATGATCCAGCCGCCGAAGATGTCGCCGTTCTGGTTGGAGTCGGCGGGCATCGGCACCACGCGTAGCGCGGGGATCTTGCCCGCGGGCAGGATGAGGCCGGGAAGCTGGTCCGAAGCTTTGCCCATCCCGGCTACTTCTTCTGCCCGGCGAGATAGTTGAGCGGCCCGCCGCGGAACGGCGCAAAGCCGGTGCCGAAGATGAGGCCGGCGTCGATCAGCTCCGCGTCCGGCACGATGCCCTCGGCAAGGACCGCTTTCGTCTCGTCAAGGTACGGCTGGATCAGGGAATGGATCAGGTCCGGGTTGTAGGCGCCGGGCTGGCCTTTCACCGGCTTGTTGTTCTCCCAGCGGTAGATGCCCTGGCCGGTCTTGCGGCCCAGTTGTCCGAGCGCCACCTTGTTCAGCAGGATCTGCGGCGCTTCCGCCTCGTGGCCCTGCGCGTCCTTCTTCGCTAGCTGCTTGCCGGCGTGCAGGCAGATGTCGAGACCGACCGTGTCGGCGAGCTCGATCGGGCCCATCGGCATGCCGAATTCCTCCATCGCGGCGTCCAGCGTCTCCGGCTTCATGCCTTCATCCAGCATGCGGAACGCGTTCTGCATGTACGGTCCGAGCACGCGGTTGACGAGGAAGCCCGGCGAATCCTTCACCGGCAGCGGCAGCTTGTCGATCTGGCGCACGAAAGCGAGTGCGTTTTTCACGTGCTCCTGGTTCGTGGTTGAACCATGCACCACTTCCACCAGCATCATCTGCGGGACGGGATTGAAAAAATGAATTCCCACCAGGCGCGACGGATCCTTGAACTTGGCCGCGATGTCGGCGAGCTTGAGGCTGGAGGTGTTGCTCGCCAGGACCGCGCCGGGCTTGGCCATGGCCTCGAGTTTCGCGAAAAGCTGCTGCTTGGCTTCCAGGTTCTCGAAGATCGCCTCGATGATCACGTCCGCCCTGGCCGCGCCGGCGCCCGAGACATCCGGGATCAGGCGGTCCATCGCGTCGCGCACGCGCAGCGGGTCGCGCAGGCGCCGCTGGAACAGCTTCGCGGCGCGCTTCACCGCCGGCGCGAGGCGCTCGGGCGCGGTGTCCTGCAGCGTCACGGTAATGCCGCGCATGGCGCAGATCGCGGCGATGTCGCCGCCCATCACGCCGGCGCCGATCACGTGCACGTGCCGCGCCTTGAACTCGACGCCCTTCGCGAGGGCCTTCATCCTTTCCTGCAGGAAGAAGATGCGGATCAGGTTCTTCGTCGTCGGATGCTCGGAGAGCGCCTTGAGCGAACAGGACGGATCGTCCTTGCACAGGAACGTGTCGCCGTCGTACTTCACCCAGGCATCGAGGATCGCGTAGGGCGCGGGGTAGTGCTCGCGCCGCGCCTTCTTCGCGACCTGCTTTCTCGCCTGGCCTGCGACGATGGACCGCAACGGCCCAAGCATCAGTTTCTGCACGAATCCCAGCTCGCGGGGCGCGGGCGCCTCCAGCGTGACCATCCGCGCGGTGTTCTCCAGGATCCTGAGCGGCACTGCCTGGTCCACGAGGCCCATGCGCTTCGCGCGGCGCGCGTCGATCGCCTTGCCGGTGAGCAGCATGTCGAGGGCGGCGGTGGGGCCGACCAGCTTCGGCAGCCACATCAGGCCGTGCCAGAAGGGCCAGATGCCGAGCATCACCTCCGGGAACGCAAAGCGCGTCTTCGGGTCATCGAGCGCGACGCGGTAGCGGCAGGCGAGCGCGAGCTCGAGGCCGCCGCCCATGCAAAAGCCGTTCACCATCGCGGTGACCGGGAAGGGCAGGTCGCGGATTTTCTGCGTCATGTCCCAGCCCAGCTTGGTGAAGGCGAGCGCTTCCTCCGCGGTGGCAAAGCGCACGAACTCGTTCACGTCGGCGCCGGCGATGAAGCTGTCCTTGCCCGAGCGGATGATCATGCCCTTGGGTTTCAGCGCCGCGATTTCATCCAGCACGGCGAGCAGCTCTTCCAGTACGTCGCGCGAAAAGGTGTTGGCCGACTCGCCCTGCTTGTCGAAGGTCAGCCAGACCAGCTCCTGCGCGTCTTTTTCCCAGCGGAAATGCTTCATCTAGATCGCCTCGACGAGCATCGCGCCGCCGAGCCCGCCGCCGATGCAGATTGACGCCATCCCTCGCTTTGCATTTTTTCTTTTTAATTGTCGAATTAAATGCAAAACAATTCGCGCGCCCGAAGCTCCCACCGGATGGCCGAGCGCAACCGCGCCGCCGTCGACGTTCAGCTTTTCCTCGTCCATGGCTCCCATGGCGCCATCGAGTCCGAGCTGCTCCTTGCAGTATTTCTCGTCCTTCCAGGCCGCGAGGCAGCCCAGCACCTGGGCGGCGAAGGCTTCGTTGATTTCCCAGTAGTCGACACCGTCGAGCTTGAGGCCGTGGCGCTTGAGGATCGGCGTCGCCGCGTGCACGGGCCCGAGGCCCATCTGCGCCGGGTCGAGGCCGGCCCACTGGGAGTCGAGGATGCGCCCCATGGGTTTCAAGTCGTATTTCTTCAAGGCATCCTCGGACGCGAGGATCAGCCAGGCGCCGCCGTCTGTGATTTGGGAGCTGTTGCCGGGCGTGACGTTGCCGTACTTGCGGTCGAAGAAGGGCTTCAGTTTCGCCAGGTTGGCCACCGACGAGTCGCGCCGCACGCCGTCGTCCAGCGTGTACGCGTTACCGTCCTTGTCGTAGAGCGCCTCCACTTCGCCGCCGCCGGCCGCGAGGTGGCCTGCATCCTGCGCCTGCGTGACGCGTTGGTGGCTGCGAACCGAGAACGCATCCATCTGCGCGCGCGTGATGCCGAAGCGGTACGCGAGGTTTTCCGCCGTCTGGCCCATCAACAGGCCGACCATCGGGTCGGTGAGGCCCTTCATGATGCCGATCACCGGATTGAGCAGGGCGCCGAAGGGGAGCTTCGCGAACATGCCGGCTTTTTGACCACCGGAACGTGCTCCTGCCATGTCGGAAAACCAATTCACCATCTTGTCGTTGTAAAGAAGCGGAGCACGCGAGAGCGCGTCTACGCCTCCCGCAAGCACCAGGTTCGAGCGCCCGGCGAGGATGTTGTTGATGCCGGAGTCGAGCGCCTGCATGCCGGAGGCGCAGTTGCGCATCACCGTCCAGCCCGGAACCTTGTTGCCGCAGCCCATGCGCAGCGCCGCGACGCGGCCGATGTTCACTTCGTCCACCGAGGGCGCGGCGCAGCCGAGGATCACTTCATCCAGGTCCTGCGGCGCGAATTTCTGCCGCGAAAGGAGCGTCCGGCCGGACTGGGTGGCGAGGTCGCCCGCCGAAAAAATACCCGGACGATTTTTTGCCTTCAGGAACGGCGTGCGGGCGCCATCGACGACGTAAACCGGTTTTGCATACATGTCAGGCCGCCTTTGCCGCTGGGGCTTTTTCCTGGGCTAGTTTGGCAAGGATCTCGGCGCGGCCGAAATCCTGCGGGAAATCGTCCACCTTGATCACGCCCTTGCGCAGCGTTTCCTTGCGCTGCCAGAGTGCGAGTTCGTCGGCGGAAATTATTTTATTTTGAAGAGCCAAAACACCTAAATCCACCCCTGGCTGCGTGACCATCTTGCCTTTCTTCACGGCCTTGCGCAGTTTCTCGTCGATCGGCTCGCAGGCGATGGTGGCGAGGAACGCCGCTTCCAGGTTGCCAGCCGGGTCCGATTCGTTCTTCGGCACGTAGATGCCGTCCGTGAGGCGATCGCGTGCCGCGCCGGGCTCGAGCACGATTTTCGCGCATTCGTGGTTGCGCGAATCGAGCGGTGGGCGGAACGACATGCCGAGCGGGAAAATCGTCCAGCGCAGCAGGGTGGCGACGCTCTTGATCGGGAAGTTCGACAGGATGGCGTCGATCGCCTCCTGCGCCTGGTAGGCCGCGTCGCGCACCGCCCAGCGGATCAGCGGCAGGTCTTCCTTGATGCGCCCCTGGTCCTCGTAGTGCTTCAGCGTCGCCGATATCAGGTACAGCATCGACAGCACGTCGCCCAGGCGCCCGGAGATCTTCTCCTTGCGCTTCAGCGCGCCGCCCATCGCCAGCATCGAGACGTCGGCGAGGAACGCGAACGCCGCCGCGAGGCGCGAGCTGAAGCGGTAGTAGTGCGCGGTTTCCTCTGCGCCGTTGCGCGGCACCTGGCCGAGGCGAGAACTGGTGAGGCCGTGCACGAACGCGCGCACGCCGTTGGAAAGGGTGTGCCCGATGTGAGACGTGAAGGCATCGTCGAATTCGATCGAGGCCGCCGCGCCTGTCATCTCCTTTGCCGCGCGCATCTCGCGCAGCACGTAGGGATGGCAGCGGATCGCGCCCTGGCCGAAGATGATCAGCGTCCGGGTCAGGATATTTGCGCCTTCAACGGTGATTCCGACAGGAATTACCTGATATCCGCGCCCGACCCAGTTGTTGGGCCCGAGGCAGATGCCCTTGCCGCCGTGGATGTCCATTGCGTCGTCGACGATTTTCCGCACCCGCTCGGTCATGTGGTATTTCGCGATCGCCGAGATCACGGCGGGTTTTTCGCCCAGGTCCACCGCGCCGGCGGTCATCACGCGCACCGCTTCCATCATGTAGCAGTTGGCGGCAATGCGGCCGAGCGCTTCCTCGACGCCTTCGAGCTTGCCGATCGGCGTCTTGAACTGGCTGCGCACGCGCGCATAGGCGCCGGTGGCGCGCGCCATGGCCTTGGCGCCGCCCACCGACGACGTCGGCAGCGAAATCGAGCGGCCCGCGGCGAGGCAGCCCATCAGCATCATCCAGCCCTTGCCGGCGTAGTCCTTGCCGCCGATGATCCAGTCGATCGGCATGAACACGTCCTTGCCGGAGTTCGGGCCGTTCTGGAACACCGCATTCAGCGGCAGGTGGCGCCTTCCGATGTTTACACCCGGATGATTGGTGGGCACCAGGGCACATGTGATGCCGAGGTCTTCTTTTCCTCCGAGTAGATGTTCCGGGTCGTAAAGGCGAAAAGCGAGACCGAGCAAAGTCGCCACAGGCCCGAGGGTGATGTAGCGCTTGTCCCAGGTGACGCGCATGCCCAGCACTTCCTTGCCCTGGTACATGCCCTTGCAAACAATGCCGTAGTCCGGAATCGACGCGGCATCCGAGCCTGCCTCCGGGCTGGTGAGCGCGAAGCAGGGGATTTCGAGGCCTTTCGCCAGGCGCGGCAGGTAGTGGTTTTTCTGTTCGTCGGTGCCGTAGTGCAGCAGCAATTCTGCCGGCCCGAGCGAATTGGGCACCATCACCGACACCGACAACGCATTTGAGCGAGTCGAGAGCTTCATCACCACCGCGGAATGCGCCATCGCCGAGAAACCGAGGCCGCCGTACTGCTTCGGGATGATCATGCCGAAGAAGCCCTTGTCCTTCGCGTACTGCCACACCTGCGGCGGCAGGTCGTAGCGCTCGTGCGTGACCTCCCAGTCGTTGGTCATGGCGCAGATTTCCTCGCAGGGGCCGTCGACGAAGGCCTGTTCCTCCGCCGAGAGCCTGGGCGCCGGGATGGCGAGCATCTTGTTCCAGTCGGGCCGGCCCGAAAAGAGATCCGCGTCCCACCATACGGTGCCCGCGTCGATCGCGTCCTTTTCCGTCTGCGTCATGTCGGGCAGGATGCGGCGGAAAATCGCCAGCACGTGGTCGCTGACGAGCTTGCGCCGAAGCGCCGGAATTGTCAGCACCGGTGCGATCAGGATGAAAAGGAAGAACAGGACCGCGTTGGCCTGTCCCGCCAGCTGCAAAGCTGCCGCCCAGGTGGCGAGCATCAGGCCGGCGGCGACCGTCCAGAGCAGGATCGGCGCCTGGAAGTAGGCGAGCAGCACCAGGATTGCGATGGTTGCAGCGGCGAAAACAGCGATGTCGAGCATTGGGACCTCCCCCTTGGCCTTCCTGAACTGCGTGGATCGTTACGCGGCTTTCTTCACGTCGGCGGAATCGTGCATCGGCGCGAGCAGGCCCGCTGCGAGGAACGCGGTGAGCCGCGCCTCGAGCAGGCGCGCGTCATAGCGGTCTTCGGGCTTGCAGCCGGCGATCAGCTGCACCGTATCGGTGGCCGCCAGCGTGTAGGCGAGCGTGCCGAACATGAAGTGCATGCGCCACACCAGTTCGTCGCCCGGCATCTGCGGCAGGGCGCGCTCGAACGCGGCCTTGAAGCGGCTCATCGCCGGGGCATAGAGCTGGCCGATCAGCGACCGTATGTGCTTCTGCGGGTCGGTATAGGTACGCCCGAGCAGGCGGATGAAATTGCGGCCGCCGCTTTTCGAGTCCTCGATCATGCGCAGGCTCGCGCCGACGAAGGCGCGAATGATCGCCTCGGGTTCGAGTGTCCGGCCGCCGGCGTCCTTCTCCAGGCGGTCCAGTTCGGCGATGCGGCCGGTATTCATCGGGTCCAGCCGCCGCCGGAACACCGCTTCGATGAGCGCATCCTTCGAGCCGAAGTGGTAGTTCACCGCGGCGAGATTGGCCCCGGCTTTGGCGGTCAGCAGGCGCATCGAGGTGCTCTCGAAACCGTGCTGCATGAAGAGTTCTTCGGCGGCGTCGAGAATGCGGGTGCGGGTTTCGTGCGGGGGTTTTACGGAACGCAGGCTCATGGGCGATTCTCGAATTCAAACAAACGTTTGAATGTTAGATGCCCGGTTCCATGGCGTCAAGCAAGTCCGGGAACGGGTTGCATGCCTGTGCAGTCCTTGTCATATGTCCTCGGGACCACGGGATTGTTGACAGAAATGACCTTACATCTATGTCAGACTTAGCCGTTATCTCTTTATCTTGTAGTCCAAGATGCCCTATTTCATGATGACGCCATGCGTAACGAGCCAGTGACCGGGGAGCGCGGCATGCTCGAGACGATCTCCCACGTCGGCAGCGTGCTGGCGATCATCCTGCGGCGCGAATTCCGCCGGGAGGGCATCGAGTTCTTCACGCCGCCGGAGTATTCCCAGCAGCTGGCCTACATGAAGCGGCCTGCAGGCTACGTGATCCGGCCGCACCTGCACAAAGAGGTGCAGCGGGAAGTCATGCAGACCAGGGAGGTGCTGCTCATCAAGAGCGGTCGCGTACGCGTGGATTTCTACGACAACGACCGCCACTACCTGAGGAGCAGCGTGCTGGAGACCGGGGATGTCGTGCTGCTCGCCGAAGGCGGCCATGGCTTTGAAATGCTCGAGCAATCCGAAATGATCGAGATCAAGCAGGGTCCGTACACCGGCGACTCGGACAAGACGACCTTCGATCCCTGACGAGGGCGCCTGCGCCGCGCGTTTCAGGTCCGCGCGGCAGTTAGAATCGCCCTCCCATGTCAGCCCACGGTCACCACAGCGCAGCGCCTTCCCAGGCGTTGCGCGGCAACGAATGGCGCTCGGTCGCCGTGCTGCTGCCCTACCTGCTCGACTTCCGCTGGCGGGTTCTGCTCGCGCTGACGCTGCTGGTGGCGGCGAAGCTAGCCAATGTCGGCGTGCCGCTGGTCATGAAGGGGATCGTGGATGGGTTGAACCCGGGTCTCGATCCCAGGCTCGCGGCCGTGGTGGTCCCGGTAGCCTTGCTCGCGGCGTACGGCTTGCTGCGCTTTTCGACCACGCTGTTCGGCGAGCTGCGCGACGTGGTGTTCGTGCGCGTCACCCAGCACGCCATCCGGCGCGTCGCGCTGAACGTGTTCCGCCACCTGCACGGCCTGTCGCTGCGCTTCCACCTCGACCGGCAGACCGGCGGCATGACGCGCGACATCGAGCGCGGCACGCGCGGCATCTCGACGCTGCTGTCCTACCTGCTGTTTTCGATCATTCCGGTGATCCTCGAGTTCGGCCTGGTCGCGGCCGTGCTGCTGGGCAAATTCGACTGGCGCTTCGCCGCGGTCACCTTCGGCGCGGTGGTGGTCTACATCGGCTTCACGATCGCGGTCACCGAGTGGCGCATCGAGATCCGGCGCCGCGCCAACGACCTGGACTCGCGCGCCAACACGCGCGCCATCGACAGCCTGCTCAACTACGAGACGGTGAAGTATTTCGGCAATGAGGAGTTCGAGGCGCGGCGCTACGACAAGAACCTGCGCAAGTACGAGGACGCGGCGGTGCGCTTCGAGTCCTCGCTCGGGCTGCTGAACATCGGCCAGAGCCTGGTGATCGCCGCCGCGGTGACCGCGCTCATGTTCCTCGCCGCCGAGGGCGTGACCTCGGGCGCCTTGTCGCTGGGCGACTTGGTGCTGGTAAACGCGTTGCTCATTCAGCTTTACATCCCGCTCAATTTCCTCGGCATGGTGTACCGCGAGATCAAGCAGTCGCTGCTGGACATGGACAAGATGTTCCGCCTGCTCGGCGCGAATCGCGAAGTCGACGACAAACCCGGCGCGCCCGACGTGCCGGCAGGCCCGGCCGCGGTCGAGTTTTCGCGCGTGAATTTCTTCTATGAGAAGGAACGGCAGATCCTCCATGACGTCAGCTTCACGATCCCGGTCGGGCAGCGGGTGGCCGTGGTCGGGCATTCGGGCTCGGGAAAATCGACGCTCGCGCGGCTGCTGTTCCGCTTTTACGACGTGACGGGCGGGAAGATTCTTGTGAATGATGTCGACATAAAAGAGCTGAAACAGTCGAGCCTGCGCGCGGCCATCGGCATCGTGCCGCAGGACACGGTGCTGTTCAACGACAACATCCGCTACAACATCCACTACGGCAGGACCGGGGCAAGCGCCGCTGAAGTCGTCGAGGCGGCGCGCGCCGCGCACATCCATGATTTCATCGAGACGCTGCCGGCGAAGTACGAATCCAAGGTCGGCGAAAGAGGGCTCAAGCTCTCGGGCGGCGAGAAGCAGCGCGTGGCGATCGCGCGCGCGCTGTTGAAGAACCCGCGCATCCTGATCTTCGACGAGGCGACCTCCGCGCTCGATTCCACGGCGGAAAAGGCGATCCAGGCGGAACTGGAGCGCATCGCGGTCGGCCGCACCACGCTGGTCATCGCGCACCGGCTCTCCACCATCATGGACGCGGACATGATCCTGGTGCTGAGCCATGGGCGGATCGTCGAACGCGGCACGCACCGGGAATTGCTCGCCGCGGAGGGCGAATATGCCCGCATGTGGGCCCTGCAGCAGCAGGCGGCGCAGGCCGAGGCCGTGCTGGAACGGGCAAAATCAGCTTGAACCGGGGTTAAGTAACCTTCCTAGGCCTTTAATTTTGCTTGCATTTTCGATATTTATTCAGCTACACTCGCCCAGCTTTCAATAATCGACCGGCATGCAGAACACCGAACGAAGCCTGCACCACCTGGAAAAAATCGTCGCCATCGCCGCGTTGGCGGCGGTATTTGCGCTGACGATCGGCTTCGCGCAGGCCGGCGACAAGAAGGGCGCGCCGAAGCCTCCCGCGCGATCCGACGAGGTTTTCCTGCGCTCCGCGGTCGCGCTGGTGCAGGACGCCGCCAGCGGCGAAACGCTGATCGCCAAGAACCAAGGTAGCGTGCTGCCGATCGCCTCGATCACCAAGCTGATGACCGCGATGGTGATCCTGGATTCCGGCATCAGCCTCGAGCAGCGCGTGGCGATCAGCGACGAGGACTACGACCTGGTCAAGGGCACGCGCTCGCGCCTGCGGCCCGGCAGCGTGCTGACGCGCGACGAACTGCTGCTGCTGGCGCTCATGTCTTCCGAGAACCGCGCCGCGTTCTCGCTGGCTCGCACCTATCCGGGCGGAACAGTGCCCTTCGTCGCGGCGATGAATGAAAAGGCGCGCGCGCTCGGCATGGCCGACACCCATTTCATCGACCCGACCGGCCTGTCCTCGTCGAACGTTTCCACGGCGCAGGACCTCGCGCGGATGGTGCGCGCCGCGCACGAGTATCCGCTCATCCGGCAGTACTCCACCCGCGACAGCGCCACCGTCCACGCGCTTGGCCGCTCGCTCGATTACCGCAACACCAACGGCCTGGTGCGCAGCGCGCAATGGGAAATCGGCCTCTCCAAGACCGGCTACATCAGCGAGGCCGGCCGGTGTCTCGTCATGCGCGTGCGCCTGCCGTCGCGCGAAGTGATCGTGGTGCTGCTCGATTCCTGGGGCAAGCTGTCGCGCGTCGGCGACGCCAACCGCATCAAAAAGTGGCTCGAGACTCACGCCCCCGCGGGTCCCCGCGGCTAGGCCAGACCCGGTTTTTCGGCTCGGTGGTTCCCGCGGACAGCTTCCGCGAGGATGTCATCGCCGGGCTCTCCCTGCCGCAGAAGGCGCTTTCGCCCAAGTACTTCTACGACGCGCAAGGCAGCCGCCTGTTCGAGGCGATCTGCCGCCTTAAGGAGTATTACCCGACGCGCAGCGAACTCGCGCTCACGCACCTGCACCTGCGCGAGATCGCGAGCTTCGCGCGCAAAGGCAGCACGCTCATCGAATACGGCAGCGGCGAAAGCGCGAAGTCGCGCCTGCTTATCCAGGCCTTGCGTCCCTCGGCCTACATTCCGGTGGACATATCGGCGGACGCGCTGCGAGGAGCGGCGGCCATGCTGCGGCGCCGATTCGCGTGGCTCGACATCCGGGCGGTACACGGCGATTTTTCGAGGCCGCTGAAAATCCCGGTGGCGCAGGCGAAGGGCCGGCGCGTGATCTATTTCCCGGGCTCGACCATCGGCAACCTCACGCCGGAGGAGGCGCACGCCTTCCTGCGCACGACGCGCGGGCAGGTAGGACCGCGCGGCGCAATGCTGGTCGGCGTGGACCTGAAGAAGGACGCCAACGTCCTGCATGCTGCCTACAACGACGCGAAGGGCGTCACCGCTGCGTTCAACCTGAACCTGCTCGCGCGCATAAACCGCGAATTGCGCGGCGATTTCAGGTTGCGCCGCTTTCGCCACTACGCGTTCTACAACGCCGCGCTGGGCCGGGTCGAGATGCACCTGGTGTCGCTTGAGCGCCAGACGGTGAACGTCGGCGACCACCGCTTCTCCTTCGAGGCGGGCGAGTCGATTCACACCGAGAATTCGTACAAGTATTCCATTGAAGGATTCCGCGCGCTCGCGCGGAGCGCCGGTTTCAAGGGCGGGAAGGTGTGGCTCGACCGCAGGGGGATGTTCTCCCTGCATGGATTGGAAGCAGCTTAGGCAGCGCCGATCCGGCTGGCGTCCTTGCGGTGGCCGATGGCGTGCGCGATGCGCTCAGCGGACTCCTTCACCAGCGGTCCCCAGGTCGGCTTCATGCGGTCGGCGGGCGAGGAGATCGACAGCGCGGCGATCAGCAGCCCGGCGTCGTCGCGCACCGCGGCGGCGACGCAACGCACGCCGAGCTCGGCTTCTTCCGCATCCGTGGCCCAGCCCTGGCGCTGGATGCGCTCCAGTTCGCGCTCGAGCAGCGGCAGGCTGGTGAGCGTGTTCCTGGTGTGCGAGGCGAGGCCGGTGCGCTTGGCGTACTCGCGCAGCTTGGGAAAACCTTCCTCGAGCAGGAACAGCTTGCCCGCCGCGGTGATGTGCAGCGCGGCGCGCGCGCCGATCACGTGCACCACGCGCATCGCCGAGCGGCCCGACGAGGTGCGCTCGACGTAGACGATCTCGTCGTCGTGGCGCACCGAGAGGTTCACGGTCTCGCCGATCTGCGAATGCAGTTCGCGCATCACCGGCAATGCCATCTCGCGCACGTTGATGCGCATCTTCACCAGGTTGCCGAGCTCGAGCAGTCGCATCCCGAGCCGGTAGCTGCCCGGCTCGATGCGGTCGATGAGGCGGTCGGAGGCCATCGCCGAAAGGATGCGGTGCGCCGTGGACGGGTGCAGGCCGGTGTACTGCGCGACCTGCTTGAGTCCCAGCGGCTCCGGATGCGCGGCCAGCACGTCGAGCAGCGTCAGCATCCGCGCGATGACCTGGATCGGATTTTTCTGCTCGCTCTTGGACGCCGGCATGGGGGTGGCATTGTATCCCACGATGTGAAACACTCATCCTTCATGCCCGTCATCACCAACATCGAAGACCTGCGCCAGATCGCCGAGCGCAGGGTCGCCAAGGCCATCTTCGACTACGTTTCGCGCGGCTCCTATGACGAGGTCACGCTGCGCGCCAACCGCGACGACGTGGAGGCGCTCAAATTGCGCCAGCGCGTGGCGATCGATGTCGACAACCGCTCCACCCGGACGACGATGGTCGGGCAGGAGGTGAGCATGCCGGTCGGCATCGCGCCGGTCGGCCTGACCGGCCTCAACTGGGCGAACGGCGAGATCCTCGGCGCGCGCGCGGCCGCGAAGTTCGGCGTGCCGTTCACGCTTTCGACGATGTCCATCTGCTCGATCGAGGACGTGGCGGCAGCGACCACCAAGCCGTTCTGGTTCCAGCTCTACGTGTTTCGCGACCGGGGATTCGCCGCCTCGCTCATCGAGCGCGCCAAGGCGGCAAAATGCTCGGCGCTGGTGCTGACCCTCGATCTGCAGATCCAGGGCCAGCGCCACATGGACATCAAGAACGGCCTCACCGTGCCGCCGCAGTTGAAGCTGGCGAATCTTGTCGACATGCTTTGCAAGCCTTCCTGGGTCTTCAATGTCATGCAAAGCAAGAGGAGGTCGTTCGGCAACCTCGAAGGCCAGATCAAGGGCGCCGACAACCTGCTCACGCTGTCGCAGTGGATCGCTGGGCAGTTCGACCCGACGCTGTCCTGGAAGGACATCGAGTGGGTGAAGAAGCAATGGGGCGGCAAGCTGATCCTGAAGGGGATCCTCGATGCCGATGATGCGAAGATCGCCGCGTCCACCGGTGCTGACGCAATCGTGGTCTCCAACCATGGCGGCCGCCAGC
>JANYII010000100.1 GCA_025358705.1 Betaproteobacteria bacterium
CCATGTCCTCAAGGACGCCGGCAAGCCGCGCCTGCTCCCCGAACGCACTCAGCAGGAGCGTCTTGCCCTCCTTCATGAGGCGATCGTGCGTCTGCAGCAGGATCCGCGCGCCCGTGCTGTCGATTTCATTGACGCGTTTCAGGTCGAGCACCATGCAGGAGGTGTTTTCGCGCAGCACCGAGTCGATGTGGCTGCCAAGGTTTTCCGCGGTGCCAAAGAAAATCGGTCCTTCGAGCTCAATCACCGCGATCTGCGCGCCATGCACTCCCAGGAATTCCATCTGACGCGGATCGCGCATCTTGCGCGAGCGCACGCCGTCGCAGCGGTAGCCGCGGCGCACCACCGACTTGCTCATGCGGTAGAGGAACAGCACGATCGTGATGGCGATGCCGATCGCGACCGCAACCACGATGTTCGCGGCCACCGCCGATACGGTGACCACCAGGATCACGAGCAGGTCGAGCAGCATGCTGCGGCTGCCCGAGAACTTGCGCGTCGCGAGCTTGACGATGATCTGCAGCGTCCAGCGATCGACGAGCTGGATCGCCACCATCGCCAGCATCCCGGCGATGACCACGCGCGGCAGGTAGCTGATGAGCGGCGAGAGCAGGAGTATCGCGAACAGGACCACCAGCGCGTGCACCAGCACCGACAGGCGCGTGCGCGCGCCGCTGCGGTGGTTGGCGAAGCTCGATCCGAGGTTGATGCCGTTGGCGAGGCCGCCGAAGCCGGCGGCGACCATGTTGCCGGCGCCGAGCCGGATCAGCTCGAGGTTGCCCTCGACGCGGTTGCCCGAGTCGCTTTCGATCAGGCGGGCGCAGACGATGCCGTCCAGCGAAGCGATGATGGCGAGGCTCAGGGCGCCGCCGACCAGCGCCGGAACGACCTGCAGGAACCTGGGGTCGGCGACGAAGCCGATGAAATCAGCGAAGAAATGCGGGTCGGGCCACGCGAACGGAATGCTGCCGACCAGCGCGCCGAGCACGCTGCCCAGCCCGCAGGACGCCAGCGCGTAATAGGCGGCGATGCCGCCGATCAGGCCGATGAGCGTCGGCGGGATGCGCTTCGTGAGGCGCGCGCCCTTCAGGATCAGCATGCAGGTGATGACGCCGACCAGCAGCGTGAGCGGCTGCACCTCGCCCAGGTGGGCGGGGATCGCGATTGGCGCGACATGCTGGCGGAAGCCGAGCAGGCTGTCGACCTGCGACAGGAAGATCAGGATCGCCGCCGCATTCTGGAAGCCCGCGAATACCGGCGCGGCGATGAACTTGACCAGCGTGCCGAGCCGCAGCAGTCCGAACAGCAGCTGGAAAAAACCGGCGAGGAATACCAGCAGCATCGGCAGCACCAGCAGGCTCACGCCCGGGGCGCTCGCCAGGTACGGCACATGCGTGAGCGTGAAATTCTGCAGCACGATGCTGCCGATCAGGAACGTCACGATGCTGCGCGGCGAGTAGATCATGGCCGTGTTCGCGCCGAGCAGCAGCGCGACCAGGCAACCGAACACCGGCGCCCAGAGCCCGGCGAGGATCGCCTGCGGGATGTACGCGTCTCCCAGCGCCGACAGGGCCAGCATGCCGTAGCCCATGCTGACCGGGATCGTCAATACGGCGGCTGCCACGCCGCCGGTCAGGTCGCCGCGCAGGTGCTCCAGCCAGTGCCCGCGCGGCGTGCGGCGGGCGTCCGGAGGGGGCGCCGGCTGCTGCGGGGATTGGTCCGGCAGCCCGTAACCCAACTGCTGCCGTCCAGAGGACAAGGCGCTATTCCCCGCTGTCGATATCAGACCGTGATCCTGCGGGCGCGCGCCACCACCGGCCAGCGCTCGGCGGCCAGGCCATCGCGCACCGCCCAGACCTCGCTCTGCAGCGCCACGGTCGGGCAGATATGGCGCGGAATGCCGTACACCACGTCGCCAACCTTGTAGCTGGCGGCGCGCGAACTGCGCACCACCAGGTGCTCTTCGCTGTGCGTCACCGCCACGGCATCTTCCAGGCCGATCAACTTCACGCGGGGATGGGGCATTTCGGAGGCCACCGCCTTGTGGCCCAGGTCGATGCACAGCAGGTCGGGTTGCGGTTTGCTCACGACGCGGCAGAACAACACGGCAGCGTTGAGGAAATCATGCTGCGGGGAGGTTTCGGTCTGGCCCCAGTCCCACAACACCGTGGTGCCGGCGCCAACCTCGACATCCTCGTGCCGGGCCAGCAGGGCAAAGGTGGGCGTGCCGCTCGCGATCACGCGCGGCACCGGAAGGCCTTCGGCGCGCAACTGTGCGCGCAGCTTCCACACCGGCGCAAACGCCTCGTCGGCT
The DNA here is from genome assembly GCA_025358705.1 of Betaproteobacteria bacterium. Taxonomy (GTDB): domain Bacteria; phylum Pseudomonadota; class Gammaproteobacteria; order Burkholderiales; family SG8-39; genus RBG-16-66-20. Next base: position 2,312 of record JANYII010000100.1, read on the forward strand.
GCTTTCGCCAGCACTGCGGGATCGGGTTCATGCAGGTGGCCGTCATACGCATGCAGGCCGCCCGCCTTGAGGCCCGGGGTGCTGCACAGAGTTCGATACAGGGCCGCCGCTGCTTCGCCCGGCGCGATGCCGGTGCGGTTCATGCCGACATTCAGGTCGACATAGAGTTCGAAAACCGCGCCGCGGGCCGCGGCCACCTGACCAATCGCCGCGAGGTTGCGCGCGTCGTCCACCAGCGTTGCGAAGCGCGTTTGCGGATAGCGCTTCATGAGTTCGGCGAGGCGCTCGATGTTGGTGCCGACCGGCTGGTAGGCGAGCAGGATGTCCTCGCCGCCGGCAGCGGCGGTCATTTCCACTTCGGCGATCGTCGAGGCCTTGAACCTGCGGATCCCGGCGGCGCGCTTGAGCGCGACCACCTGCGGCAGCTTGTGCGTCTTGACGTGCGGGCGCAGCCGGTCCACGCCGCCGGCCATGGCGATCATGCGCTGCAGGTTTTTCTCGATGCGATCCGGGTACAGCAGCAGCGCGGGGGAGGCGATCGAATCGGCGTTCGCGATGGCAAACCAGTCGGAGGCGATTCCCGGTCGTGCGGTCATGGCGTGTTCCTCCCGGTGCGTTCGACGATCATGCCGTAGGTTTCGACGCGGCGGTGCTTGGCGAAATCGAACGTCGTCTCGCGGTAGGAGCGGCCCAGATCGAGATCGCAGCGCGCGACGATCAGCTCGTCCTCGATGCTGCTGCAGCGGGCGACGATCTCGCCGGTCGGCGCGAAGATCGCGCTGCCGCCGATCATGTCCACGCCTTCCTCGACGCCGGCCTTGGCCACGCCGATGACCCAGCAACTGTTCTGGTAGGCGCCCGATTGCATGCACAACTCATTGTGGAACTGGCCCAGCCGATCGTGGTCCGGCGCCGCCGGATGGTGCACCGGCGTGTTGTAGCCGCAGAAAATCATCTCCACTGCCTGCAGCCCGAGCACGCGGTAGGCCTCGGGCCAGCGCCGGTCGTTGCAGATCATCATGCCCGCCACGCCGCCGTAGGCGCGCCAGACGCCGAAACCCAGGTCGCCGACTTCGAAGTAGCGTTTCTCCAGGTTCTGGAACGGCGTCCCGGGCCGGTGCTCGAAATGGCCCGGCAGGTGGATCTTGCGGTACTTGCCGATGATGGCGCCCTGCTTGTCGACCAGGATCGAGCTGTTGAAGCGGCGCTTCTTGCCGGACGACAGGTCGAGTTCGCAATAGCCCAGGTGAAAACCGACGCCGAGGCGGCGGGCTTCATCGAACAGCGCGGCGGTGTCCTTGCCCGGCATGTCGCGCTCGAACCAGGCATCGATCTCGGCTTCGTCTTCGGTCCACCAATGCGGGAAGAAGGCCGTCAACGCCGCTTCCGGATAGGCCACCACTTCCGCGCCCATGGCCTTGGCCTCGCGCATCAGCGCGATCATGCGCTTGACCACGCTGGCGCGGTTTTCGCTCCGGGCGATCGGACCCAATTGCGCGGCGGCGATGATGGTTGTTCGGCTCATGGGTCAGCGGCTCATGGCTCAGTTCCTGGTGCCGGAGTTTGCCACACCGTCGCTCCACCAGCGGCCGTCCAATACCAGCCCGCGGGCGACCAGGCGGCGCTCGCCGACGATCAATTCGCCGAGCACGTCGCGGTATTCCGTCGGCGCGTCGACGACCTCGAAGATGCTCGCGTCCCCGCCGGCGCCCGGCTTGAGCGTGCCGAGGCCGGTGCGGCGGATCGCGCGTGCCGCATTCACCGTGGCGCAGGCCACGACCTCCGGCAGCGTCATGCCCAGCGCGAGGAATTTTCCAAGCGTGTGCAGCAGGTCGAACGCCGGCCCCTTGATGGACAGCACATGCACGTCGGACGAGATCACGTCGGGCTTGAAACCCGCCGCCAGCATCGCGCGGCCGGTGCGAAAGCCGAAGGAGCCGCCGCCATGGCCGATGTCGAAGATCACGCCGCGCTCGCGCGCTGCGCTGATTTCCGGCCGTACGCCGCCCGCAGGATCGGAAGGCGCATTGGGAAAGGGCCGGAAGCAATGGGTCAGAATGTCGCCCTTGCGCATGCGCGACATCACTTCGAGGCGGGAGGGCGGCGGGTGGTCGAGGTGGGCCATCACCGGCAAGCCGGTTTCCTCGGCCACCTCCAGCGCCATGTCCATGGGTGCGATGCCCGAGCTGCCGCCGGCGCCGCGTCCCACCCGCACCTTGATGCCGACGATGAGGTCGGCGTTTTCGCGCACCACGCGCACGCACTCCCGCAGGTCCAGCAAATGCAGGTTCGCGCACTCGCCGACCATGACCGTGTTCGAGAACGCGAAAATCCCCGGGTAGGAAATATTGAGGAACGGCAGGATGCGTACCGGCGCCGACGGTTCGATGACGTGCTTGCGGAAGCCCGGGAAGTTGCCCGGCCCCGCGGTGCCCGCATCGACGAATACCGCGGTGGCGCTGGTGTGCGCGAGCGCGCTGGCATCGACGCCGATCGACGTGCCGCCCCAGTAGACGTGGGTGTGCAGGTCGATCAGGCCGGGGGTGACCACTTTGCCGCGCACATCGCGTACTTCGGTGCCAGGTCCGCCGGCCAGCTTGTCACCGATCGCGGCCACCACGCCATTGGTGAAGCGCACGTCGGCGATCTTGTCGATGCCTTGCGACGGATCGATGACGCGGCCGCCGCGCAGGATCAGGTCGTGCTTTGCATTGCTCATGAGTTCAGCTCCTGTGCGATGGTTTCGCGCGTGCGCAGGTGGCAGGCGACGACGTGGCCCGGCACCACTTCCTGCAGCGGCGGATCTTCGCTCCTGCAGCGCGCCACGGCGTAAGGGCAGCGCGTATGGAAGTGGCAGCCCGGCGGCGGATTCATCGGGCTGGGGACATCGCCCTCGATCACCAGCCGCTCGCGGCGGGCGCGCGGATCGGCGATTGGCGCGGCTGCCATCAGGGCCTCGGTATAGGGATGCAGCGGCCGGCTGAAGATGCGTTCGCGAGTCGAGAGTTCCACGATACGCCCAAGGTACATCACGGCGATGCGGTGGGCGACATGCTCGACCACCGCCAGGTCGTGCGACACGAAGAGATACGCCAGGCCGAACTCGTCCTGCAGATCCATCAGCAGGTTCAGCACCTGGGCCTGCACCGAGACGTCGAGCGCGGACACCGGTTCGTCGGCGACGATCAGCCGCGGATTCAAGGCCAGGGCGCGCGCGATGCCCAGGCGCTGGCGCTGGCCGCCGGAGAACTCGAATGGGTAGCGCTGCATCGCGTCGGCGCGCAGGCCCACTTTCTCGAGCAGCGCGGCGACTTTCTTTTCCTTGCCCGCGCCTTCGGCCAGGCCGTAGTTCTCCAGCGGCTCGGCGACGATCTGGCCGGCGCGCATGCGCGGGTTGAGCGACGAATAGGGATCCTGGAACACCATCTGCGCCTCGCGGCGATGCGAGCGCATCTGGTCTTCGCCCAGGCGGGTGACCTCGGTGTCGCCGAGCCAGATCTGGCCGGCGCTCGGCTCCAGCAGGCGCAGGATCGTCTTCGCCACCGTCGATTTTCCGCAGCCCGACTCGCCGACCAGGCACAGCGTCTCGCCGGCCTGGATCGAGAACGACACGCCATCGACCGCTTTCACGTGACCTGCGACGCGCTGCAGGATTCCGCGGCGCACCGGGAACAGTTTCTTCAGCCCTTCGACTCGCAGGACTTCGGTCATGGCGAAAGTACCCGCTCGATCTCCCAGCATGCGGCGAGATGATTGCCCGACGCGCCGTGCGGCAAGAGGGGAGGCGCCTGTTCGTGGCAGCGAGGCTTGGCGAATCCGCAGCGCGCCGCAAATGCGCAGCCCGGGAACGGCGCCTGCCCCGGGGCGCTTTCGCGCAGCGACGACACCATGCCGGGAATTTCGCTCAGTCGCCGCGTGCGGGCGCCCTGGCGGCCCCTCGGAATGGAGGTCATCAGGCCGCGCGTATAGGGATGGATCGGACGGTCGAACAAGGCCTCGACACCGGCTTCCTCCACCTTGCGGCCGGCGTACATCACGACCACGCGATGCGCGGTTTCCGCGATCACGCCCAGGTCGTGCGTGATCAGCATGATGGCGGCGCCGACGCGCCCGTTCAGTTCCACCATCAGCTTCAAAATCTGCGCCTGGATCGTGACATCGAGCGCGGTGGTCGGCTCATCCGCAATGAGCAGCTTGGGATTGCAGGAAAGCGCCATGGCGATCATCACGCGCTGGCGCATGCCGCCGGAGAATTCGTGCGGATAGTCGTGCACGCGGCGCTCGGCGTCCGGGATCCGCACCAGGCGCAGCATGTCGACCGCGCGCGCCAGCGCCGCCGCGCCCGGCAATCCCTGGTGGATGCGCACCGCCTCGGCGATCTGGGCGCCGATCGTATGCACCGGGTTGAGCGAGGTCATCGGTTCCTGGAACACCATCGCGATCTGGTTGCCGCGGATCGCGCGCATCTGCTCGTCGCTCAGCGTTGCCAGGTCCTTGCCCTCGAATTGGACCGAGCCCTGCACGATGCGGCCGGACTTCGGCGGGATCAGGCGCATGATCGACAGGGCCGTGACCGATTTGCCGCAGCCGCTTTCGCCGACGATGCCGAGCACCTCGCCGGCCTGCACCGTCAGGCTCAGGCTGTCGATTGCGCGCACCACGCCATCCCGCGTGAAAAAGTGGGTATGCAAATTCTCGACGTGAAGGATTGGAACCATAGACGAACAGGAACCTTACATGCGCCGTGCGATGCGGGGATCGAGCCGGTCGCGCAGGCCGTCGCCCAGCAGGTTGACCGCCAGCACCACCAGCGCGAGGCAGATGCCCGGGGCGAATATGGTCCACGGCGCGATCTGCAGGTAGAGCCGGCTCGAGGCGATCATGTTGCCCCAGGTCGGAAATTCCGGCGGCGTGCCGGCGCCGAGGAAACTCAGGCCCGCCTCGGTGAGGATGGCGGAGGCGCAGATGTAGGTCGCTTGCACGATCAGCGGTGCGATGGTGCTGGGCAGGATGTGGCGGCGCAGGAGTTTGGCGATCCGCGTGCCGTTGGAACGCGCCGCCTCGACGAAGGGAAGGCCGCGCACGGTCAGCACCACGGCGCGCACCAGCCGCGTGACGCGCGGTATTTCCGGAATCGCGATCGCGATGATCACCACCTTGACGCTGGCGCCAAGCAGCGCGACCAGCGCGATGGCGAGCAGGATGGACGGGATCGCCATGATGCCGTCCATCAGGCGCATCACCACGGCGTCGACCTTCTCGAAGTAGCCCGCCAGCAGGCCGACCAGCGAGCCGCTCAGCACAGCGATGAAGGCGACCGACAGGCCCACCAGCAGCGAAATGCGCGCGCCGTACACCATGCGCGCGTACACGTCGCGCCCGAGGCTGTCGGTGCCGAGCCAGAACGTGTTCGAAGGCCCGCGCAGCCGGTTGATCGGCTCGAACACCAGCGGGTCGCCGGCGATCAGCGGCGCGAAGATCGCCGCCAGCGCGATCAGCGTCAGCAGCGCCGCGCCCGCGACGATGGTCGGATGGCGCCGGATGAATTCGGCCGTGCCGGAATTTGCCATCAGCTGTAGCGGATGCGCGGGTCGATGAAGCTGTAGAGGATGTCGATCGCCAGGTTGATGATCACGTAGACGGCGGCAAAAATGACCATGACGCCCTGGATGATCGGGTAGTCGCGGCGCGAGATGGCGTCGACCACCAGCCTGCCGACGCCGGGGATGTTGAACACGCTCTCGGTGATCACCACGCCCGACATCAGCAGCGCCACGCCGATGCCGATCACCGTCACGATCGGCACGGCCGCGTTCTTGAGCGCGTGGCGCAGCAGCATCGGCAGCGTGGCGACGCCCTTGGCGCTGGCGGTGCGGATGTAATCCTCGGCCAGCACCTCGAGCATGCTGGCGCGCGTGATGCGCGCGATCAGCGCCACGTAGGCCATGCCCAGCGCGATCGACGGCAGGACCAGGTGGCGCAACCACGGCCACAGCCCTTCCGAGAGCGGCACGTAGCCCTGCACCGGCAGCCAGTGCCACTGCAGCGCGAAGAAATAGACAAGGATGTAGCCGACGACAAATACCGGCACCGAAAATCCGGTGACCGCCAGCGCCATCACCGCGCGATCGAGCAGCGAGCCGGCTTTCCATGCGGCGAGGATGCCCAGCGTGATCGCGACGCTGATCGCGACCAGCATCGTGGTGAGCGCGAGGGAAACCGTGGGCCCGATGCGCTGCTCCACCAGCTTGGTCACGGCGATGTTGGAAAACATCGACACGCCAAGGTCGCCGCGCAGCGTCGCCCAGCCCCAGCTGCCAAACTGTTCCAGCAGCGGGCGGTCGAGCCCGAGGCTGGCGCGGATCCTGGCTACGTTCGCTTCAGTGGCGTTGTCGCCGGCGATGATCGCCGCGGGATCGCCGGGCGCCAGGTGCAGCAGGGAAAAAACAAAGATCCCGACCACCAGCATGACCGGGATCACGCCGAGCAGGCGACGAGCGATGTAGGACAGCACGGCTCAGGCGTAGCGCTCCACGTTCCACCACGGAATGTTTTCAGGAATCGGCAGGAAGCCGCGCAGGCGATCGCCGCGATAGGCATGCGGCTGCACCCACTGGCCGGTCTTGACGTCGTGCACGTAGTCCATCATCGTCTTGTTCAGGCGTTGCGCGACGGCCCTGCGCGCTTCCAGCCCCGAGGCCAGGGCCCACTCGGTGCGCATCTGCTCGATGGACGCGTTCTCCGGCCAGCCGAACCAGGCTTTGCGCCCGGTGGCCGCATGCGCGAACAGGCTGATCGGACTGGCCGTGGAGTTGCCGCCGCTGAACGTATAGAAAACATTCCAGCCGCCTTGCTCGGGCGCGTTCTGGTTCGCGCGGCGGGTCACCACGCCCCCCCAGTCGCTGGAGGCGAGCTGCACGTTAAAGCCGACCTGCCGCAGCTGCTGCGCGACCACCAGCACGGTCTGGTTCATGACATGGATGTTGGTGGCGTGCAGGACCACGATCGGCTTGCCGTCGTAGCCGGATTCCTTGAGCAACTCGCGCGCGCGCGCCTGCCGTTGCGCCATCGGCGCCTTCATCATCAGGACTTCGGAGCCGTCTTCCACGCCCATGGCAGAGTCGCAGGCGAAGTGCGATCCGCAGGTGCGGTAATAGGCCGGATTGCCCACGGCAGCGCGCTGGATGTCTTCCTGGTTGATCGCGAGCTGGGCTGCCTTGCGCGCCGAGAGGTTGTTGAATGGCGGGTGCAAATGGTTCAGGCGGACCTGGCCGACGCTGCCGAGCTTGTTGAACACTTCCACCTTGATGCCAGGCGCGGCGGTGAGCGTGGGCAGGATGTCGATCGGCGGCAGCTCGTAGAAATCCACCTCGCCCGCCATCAGGGCCGAAGCGGCAGTCTGCGCGTCGGGGATGATGTCCCAGATGACCTTGTCGAGCAGCACGCGCTTGCCGCCGGCGATGCCGGAGGCGGGCTCGCTGCGCGGCACGTAGTCGGCGTTGCGCTCGTACACGACGCGGCTGCCGGGCCGGTATTCGGATTCGATGAACCTGAACGGACCGGAGCCGATGTGCTTCGTGATCTGCGTATTCGGATCGGTGGCGGCGATCTCGGCTTTCATCATCACGCAAAGCGGCGTGCTGGTCTTGGCCAATGCGTCCAGCAGCAGGCCGTAGGGCTCGCTCAGCACGATGCGGAAGGTCTTCTCGTCCACCACCGGCGTATCCGTGACGCGCGCGAACAGGTGCTGGCCGGCGCCGTCCTTCGCCTGCCAGCGGCGCAGGGACGCCACGCAGTCGCGCGCGGTCACGGCCGTGCCGTCGTGCCATTTCAGGCCCGGGCGCAGTTCGAAGGTATAGGTCTTGCGGTCCGTCGAGATGTCGGTGCGTCCGACCATCTGCGGCTGCGGCCGGAAGTTGGCGTCGATGCCGAACAGCGTGTCGTACATCATCGCGCCGTGGTAGGCCGCCATGTTCTGCGTGGTCCAGATCGGATCGAGCACGTTCAGGTCGCCCTGCGGCACCATGCGCGCCTGCCGCGGGGGTTTCTGTTGCGCGCGGGTGATGTAGGGCGCGCCGATGCCGGCCAATGCCGCCGTCGCCAGCCCGGCAGACAGTACTTTCCTTCTCGATGTCTTCACTAAAACCTCCCCGTTATCGGCAGACGATAAATCCTGAGACAGGCTAAGCGAGCGCCAACAGACTGGTCAAGTGGTAAGGCCGATTTATCCTGATCCGTACGCGATGCTGCGTCGCGCCAACGGGGAAAAGTGCATGTCCCGGCTAAACCATGATCGGCTGCACGGCTTCGTCCAGCGGCCAGATCGGGCGCTGCACCCGCGTGTAGGGCACCTGCCGATGGTCGCGCGGGATGGGGCCGCCGGAGTCGCAGTACAGCACGCGGCTGGCGATCGGCGCGAAGGCGGCGTGGAAATGGTTGGTCGACTTCACCACCACGATCTTCTTGCGCGCAATATCCACGCCCATCCCGGTGAAGAGGTCGATGCCCATCGACTGCGCGCGCTTGGTGATCAGCACCACTTCGATGCCACCCAGGTCGATCGCGGCGCAATCGCCCAGCGGCACCTTGGCATCCACGAAAGTCTGCGTCGCGTCGCGCACCAGTTTTTTCACGGTGATCAATGCGTCAACGGGCAGGCCCGAGGTCGGCGCGGTCTTGCCGCCGAAGCGCAGGCGCAGCTTGCCCCCGGTGCCGGCCATGAAGCTCAGGCGCACCGCCATCGGGTCCCACATCGGCGCGAGCGCCGCACCCTTCACGCCGCGCTCGATCAACCGGCGCAGGATCACGGTCGAGTCGCCGGGCGCGCCGCCGCCCGGGTTGTCGGAGGGGTCGGCGATCACCACCGTGCCGGACTCCTTGCCGGCGATGTCGATCGCTTCGTCCGGCGAGTGATAGTCCGGCGTCGTCTTGCCACGCATCGCGAGGAACTCGTCCGCCAGCGTGCGCGCGAGCCGGTCGCCGGCTTCCTTGCGATCGTCGGTGACGACCAGGATGCGCGAGCCCAGTTCGGGCACGTCGGCATACGGGAAGCAATGCGCGATCGAAATCGACAGCACGCCGTCTTTTCCTTCCAGTGCGCTTATCTTGTCGACGAAGCCGCGCATCGGCTGCATCGTCGTCGGGAAGCTGCCGATCATGCGGCAATCGCACAGCGACATCACCGGCTTGATTTTGCCGCGCACCGCCTGCAGCGTGAGTTCCACCACTTCCTCGCCGCGCGCGACGAAGTCGGTGTGCGGGAATTCCTTGAAGCAGATGATCAGCGTCGCGTTCCGAACGCGCTTTTTCGTCATGTGGCAGTGCGGGTCGAGCTCGACGCCGATCGGCACCGCTGCGCCGACGATTTCCCGCACCCGGGCGATCAGGTCGCCTTCGCAGTCATCGTAGCCGTCGGCCACCATCGCGCCGTGCAGGCCCAGCAGCACGCCATCAACCGGCATCGCGGCGCGCAGCTGCCCCAATACTTCGTCGCGCAGCGTCTCGTGCGCTTCGCGCGAGACCAGGCCCGCCGGTTCGGCGAAGGTGCTGGTGCCCTCGATCAGCGTCCAGCCCTCGGCCTTCGCGCGTCGGCGCGCCACCCACAGCGGCGCGGTGCACAGCTTGGCGTCGTCCGGATGCTGGCCGGGCGGCGCGTAGAACATTTCGTGGAAACTCTCCAGCGCCGTGGGGATCGGCGCGAACGTATTGGTCTCGGTGCCTATGGAAGCGGCGAATATCCGCATCAAGTTTCTCCTCGCCGCCTATTCGGCTTTGATATTGGCGTCCCGGATGACGCGTCCCCACTTGGCGTAATCGACCTTGATGCGCTCCACCGTCTGCGCGGGCGGGAGGATCGCCGCATCGCAGCCGGTGGCGTTGATCGCATCCATGCCGGCCTTGTCCGTGCCCGCCTTGGCGAGCGCCTGCGTCCAGCGCGCTACAACTTCCTGCGGGAGTCCGGCCGGGCCGAGCAGGCCGTACCACGCGGTCGAGTCGAAGCCCCTGAGCGCCGACAGCTGCGGCTCTTTCGTGCCCAACTCATCCATCGTCGGCACGTCGGGAAATGCGGCGGAGCGGGTGAGGGAGGTCACGGCGAGCGCGCGGATCTTGCCGCTCTTGACCGCGCCCACCGCCGGGCCGAGGGAGGTGAAGAGCATCGGCAGCTGGCCGCCCATCAAATCGGTCATCGCCGGTCCGCCGCCCTTGTACGGGATGTGCAGCAGGTTCGCCCCGGTGACGCTCTTGAAGTATTCGCCCGACAGGTGGTGCGGGCCGCCGACGCCGGAGGTGCCGTAGCTCCATTTGTTCGGCTCGCGCTTCGATGCCGCGATCACATCGCTCACGTTGTTGAACAGTGTTGAGGGATGGACCGCGAGCATGCTGCCGCTGCCGCAGACATGGCCGAGCTGGACGAACGAGGTGAGGTAGTTGTAGCCGACCTTGGACAGGTGCGGCGCGACCGTCAGCGGCCCGCTGTCGAAGTAATACAGCGTGTAGCCATCGTTCGGCGCCTTCGCCGTGAACTCCATCGCCACGCCACCGGCATTGCCGGGCTTGTTCTCGATGATCAGCGGCTGGCCGAGCAGGGGTTCAAGAATCCGGGCGAGCGGACGCACGCCCGCGTCCGCCGATCCGCCCGGCGCGTAGCCGATCACGACGCGGATCGGCTTGATTGGATAGCCCTGTGCGCCCAGCTGCGGTGCCCAGGTCGCGGCAACGGCGAGCGCGAGCGCAGCGAATCGTTTCATGAAAAATTATGCGGTTCTGGGGCGCGGCAAGTCAATCAACCGTTCGCCAGTCCGTTGAGCGCCTGACGGATCAGCTGGCGGGAGCGGAACAGCACCATCTCGCGCCAGTCGTCGCTGTCCGGGTAGTACTGCTTGCGCACCTGGCGCTTGATGCGCTGCGTTTCCGGCGAATTCCAGTCGACTTTGCCGTGGGTGTGCAGCCAGTGGTCGTCGCGCAGCGCGCGCCGGCCTTCATCGGGCGTGTAGGTGCCGTATTCGAGCGCGACGAAGGTCGCCTTGCCGCCAAGCTTGGCCATCCAGCCGAATTCATTCAGCCCGGATTTCAAGACCGATGACGAGGTTCCGGCCGCCGGCTCGGTGACCGAGTCTCCGTACCAGCGCTTCGCGCGCGCGAGCGCCGCGGTGCCGGCGTCGTGGCTGCAGATCGGCTCGCCGTAGCCGAAAGGGCCGAGGCCGGTGTGGTAGTCGATGATCGCGACCTGTGCGCGCGTTGCCAGTTCATGGTCGTCGATCAGCTTCTCCAGCGTGCGCCGCGCCCAGGTCGGGCCGCTGCCGCCGAAGAACACGCTCTGCGGATGCTGGTACTGGCCGCCGCCGCGCGCGACCTGGAACGCGGTCTCGCCATGCTTCGCGCGGTAGGCGGCGATCTTCGCTTCCGCGGCGTCGAACACCGGCCCGGAAAGTTCGCGCGGCACAAATGCACCAGCCAGTTCGTCGTGGCCCGGATTGGCCGGCAGTGGCGCGGAGAAGTCGACGAAGTTGCGGTTCAGGTCGACGTTTTCTTCCGTCTCGCGGCGCAGCCAGGCGAAGCCATGCGGATTGATCGCGTGGATCGCGAGCACGGCAACATCGCCGGGCAGGGAACGCGCGCCGCCGGCGAGCAGGAAATCGAGGATGGCGCCGGAGCCGGTGAAGCCCTCGACGCCGTGCGTCGCGGATTGCAGCACGAGCACCTTGCGCGCTTTCGCCGGCCCGAACCAGGCGACATCGGTTGCGAGTTCCTCGTTGTTCGGCCCGCGCAGCGGATTGCGATATGAATGCAGGACGGCGACCGCGTCGCGCGCGGCAGCGAGGAATTTAGCGCGCGCCGCTGCATAGTCGGGCGCGAAGCAGGCGGCGAAATCGAACGGATGGCGCATTACTCGCAACCCCCGCTACGGCTTGACGAACTTGAGGACGAACTCGTCCTTGGGCTGCGGCGGGTTGGGCGTGTTCTGGTCGCGCGGATCACCCGGATTGCGAAGGAAGTTGCCTTCCTCGGCGAGGCGGAAGCCGGCGGCCTCGACCTCCCTGCGCAGGAACGCTTCCTCAATGCGGTGCAGCGTGCCGGACTCGGAAATGCCGGTGCCGGGACGGCCCGAGTGGTCGGCGAGCACGTACCTGCCGCCGCGTTTCAGGGCGGCGAACACCGCCCGGTTCATCTGTGCGCGGTCGACGCCGATCCAGCCGAGGTCGTGATAGTTGAACATCAGCGTGACAAGGTCGAGCGCGTCCGAGGCGATTTCCGGAGGAACCGGATCTTCGAACCTGCGCACGACAGCGACGATATTGCTCGCCGCCGGATTCTTGGCGCGTTCCGCGAGTGCGAGCGGCGAACTTGGCGGAGCGGCGGGCGCAGGTGCCGGCTTTGCGGTCGCCGGAGCCGCCGCCCCCTCTGGCGCTGACGGAGCAGGCGCCGGCGCGTTCGGATCGCGCGGCCGGCTCTGCCCGTACACGCGCCCGGTCGGCCCGACCGAACGCGCGATCAACTCTGTGGTGTAGCCGCCACCGGCGCTCAGGTCCAGCGCCACCATCCCCGGCCGCAGGCCGATGAACGCCAGCATGTCGTGCGGCTTGCGCCGGACGTCGTTGGTGCGGTCCGCCGCGCGCCGGTCCGGACTGGCGAGGATCTCGGCGATGCGTTCCGTGGAAAGCGTGGGAGCGTTTGCGCAGGCGCCAAGCAGCAAAACACTCGCGGCGCCGACAGAAAGCAATGAGGCGGTCATGTGTCGCAGGGTCATTCAATTTCCACTAGTCGTCCAGCGATATCTTGCGCTCGCGGGCAAGGGCGCTCCAGCGCGCGATGTCGGCCTGGATGAATTTGCCGAACTGCTCGGGTGTCATCGGCATCGGATCGATGGCTTCGGCCGACAGGCGCTGCTGCAGCGCGGGCGAGGCGATCGCCTTGTTGATCTCGGCGTTCAATCGCCTGGTGATTTCCGCGGGCAGCTTCGCCGGGCCGACGATCCCGTACCACTGCACGCCGTCGAATCCCTTGAAGCCTGATTCCTCGAAGGTGGGCACGTCGGGCGCGAGCGCGTGGCGCTTCAGGCCCGTGATCGCGATCGGCCGCATTTTTCCGGCGCGGATGTGCGGCAGCGCGGCGGCGAGGCCGGGCATCATCATCATGGTCTGGTTCGCGAGGAAGTCCTGGATCGCGGGACCAATGCCGCGGTAGTGCACCACCACCGCGTCGAAACCCGCGGCGCCCTTGAACTGCTCCATGGCGAGGTGGTTGAGCAGGCCGATGCCGCCGGAAGCGTAGGTCATGGTCGCGGAGTTCTTCTTCGCGTAGTCGATGACGAATTTCAGGTCCGTGACCGGCAGCGAGGGCTGCACCACCAGGATGTTCGGCGTGCCGCCGACCATCGCGATCGAGGTGAAGTCCTTCACCGCGTCGTAGGGCACCTTGCGCACCGCCGGATTGGTGCCGTGCGTGCCGACGTAGCCCACCATCAGCGTGTAGCCGTCCGGCGCGGCGCGCGCCGTCGTCTGCGAGGCGATGGTGCCGCCGCCGCCCGAGATGTTCTCGACGATGAATGTCTGTTCCATCGCGCGGCCGAGTTGGTCCGCGACCGTGCGGCCGATCAGGTCCAGGCCGCCGCCCGGCTGCGCGGGGACGATGATCTTCACCGCCTTTGCGGGATAGCCCAGCGCCAAAGCGCCAAGGGAAAAGCTAGCGGCGAAAAGCAGTGAGATCCATCGAGCCATTGAAGGCCTCCCTGGCGAATGCGAGGAAATTGTCGGCGAGCGGCGCCGGCCAGCCGCCATAGGCCGCGTTGCCGCGGAACTTGCGTTCGAGTTCCCCGGGCGCGAGCGGCTCAAACACGCCGCCGCGGATATGCGGCTGGCGCTCCTCGAACACGCGCCCGTCCTTGAGCGTCATCTTCACGTGGCCCGTATAGCGCGCGGGGTAGGGATTGTCCGGGTCGATCCGGTAGCGCACCTTGCCGGCGAGGGCGAGGATGCGCTCGTCGCTCGCGCAGCGGTCGCTGAAGGCCTCGAAACCCGCGTCGCCGGTGACGAAAGCGACGGCGATGTTGAATGGCGTGCTGAACTTGGCGGCGTATCCGTTCGGCGGGCGATGTTTCGACGCGAGCGGCTCCCACAGCCGATGCACGTAGCCCTCGGCCGTGTCGCACTGCACCTCGATAACGTCTTCTGCGGCAAAACCCTTCTTCGCCAGCCGCAGCGCGCAGTCGATGTAGGGCTGGTTCATGGTGCCGGTGGCGTAGGGCTTGAAGGTCAATCCGGTCATGAGCCACTCTTTGCCGAAACCGTTTGTCAGCTTGTCGTATTCAGCTTTGTTGTCCCTTGAAAAGGCAAAGAAGAACCCATGCGTTCCCTCCAGCACGGTCCTCGGTCCCGCAAATCCCTGCCTTGCGATGCGCGCCGCGTGCAGGCTGCAATGCGCGGCCCAGCCCGCGTGCAGGCGCTTGGTCCAGGCACCTTCGGCGAGGTACTCGATGATGCCGCCGGCCATGCTGCCGGCGATACCGAGGGCATCGACCATCTGTTTTGCATTTGCTCCCATGGCTCTTGAAACTGCAACTGAAGCTGCCATCGCCCCCAGCACCGCTGTCGGATGGAAGCCTGCCTTGTGAATACGTTTTGGCGCGACGAGGCTCAGGCGGCACATCGTCTCTACCCCGGTGGCGATGCCGAGCAACGCGCTGCGGCCGTCCAGGTCGAAGCGTTCGCAGGCTGCGAGCACCGCAGGCACGATCACCGCGCCGGAATGCACCGGCCCGCCCTCGAAGGTGTCGTCGAAGTCCTCGCCGTGGGCGGCGGTGCCGTTCAGCAGCGCCGCGTCCTCGGGTCGATAGCTCTCGGCGTGTCCCAGGGCCGTGCAGGCGCCTCCCGGGTCAAGGCTTTTCCTGAGTGAAGAAATATATTCGGAATTTCGCGCGGCGATGCACAGCCCCGCCACGTCGACCAGGAGATCCCGGCACCGTTCCTGCACTGGTTCTGGAATTGCATCAAATGAAAGTGCATGGACGCTTTCCGCCAGCGTTTCCGCAACGGTGTGCTTCATGCCATGTATCCGCCGCCGCTGACGTGCAGCGACTGGCCCGTGATGTAGCGCGCGCCGGGCCCGCAGAGAAAGCGCACCGCAGCCGCGACTTCGTCCGGTTCTCCGCGGCGTCCGAGCGGCGGCAGACCCTGGCGGTGGGCAGGGCGCTCGGGCGCACCGGGCAGGCCGCGCACGGTTTCGATGGTTCCGGGCACCACGCAATTGACGGTGATGCCTTGCGGCGCAAGTTCGAGCGCCAGCGCGCGCGTCAGGCCGACGATCCCCGCTTTCGCGGTGACGACGTGCGCGCGTCCGGTCGCGCCCTTGTGTGCGGTGAGGCCGCCGATATTCACGATCGCACCGCCGCCCGCGCGGGCCAGGTGCGGCAGGCAGGCCTGCGCGCACAGGAAGGAGCCATCGAGGATGCTCGAGAGCACGCGCCGCCATTCGTCCAGCTTCATCTCCCCGAGTGCCGTTTCGGCGCGCAGCGCCGCGTTATTGACCAGCAGGTCGAGCCGGCCGAATTCCTTCGCCGTGGCCTCGACCATGGCCGCGACCGCGCCAGCGTCGGTGACGTCCGCGATATGCAGCGCGGCGCGGCCCCCGGCCGACTTGATCAGCGCCACGGTCTCTGCCGCCTCTTCGCGCGAGCTGCGCGCGTTTACCATCACGGCGGCGCCGCCCGCGGCCAGCGCGCGCGCGATCGCCCGGCCGATATTGCGCGCGCCGCCGGTGACCAAAGCAACTTTTCCTGTCAACTCACTTACTGTCGCCATGGTGCTATCGTATAAGAACTGGCACGCCACGGAGGGATCAATGCTTGCTACTGCGGACAGGGTCAGGGTGTTCTGGCAGCCGGGCTGCACCAGTTGCCTGCGGACCAAGGAATTCCTCGCCAGGAACGGCGTCGATTTCGAGTCGATCAATGTGCACGGCAATGACGCCGGGATGGAAGAATTGCGCAAGCTCGGGGCGCGCAGCGTGCCGATCGTGGCGCGCGGCGGCAAGTTCGTGTTCGCGCAGACGCTCACTGACGTCATCAGGTTTCTCGACCTGAAGGTCAAGCAGCAGGAGACCCTGAGTCCCGAGCAGCTCATGCAGAAGATGGACCTCGTGCTCACGTCGGCGGCGCGCTACATCCGCCAGATCCCGGCGGCCGAGATGGAGAAGCCGTTCCGCAACCGCAATCGCCCCAAGCGCGTGCTGTCGCATCATGTCTTCCGCATCGTCGAGGGTTTCCTCGAATCGATGGCGGACGGGAAGCTGCTCACCTACGAGCGGATCATGGAGGATCACTCCGGCGAGTTGCGCACGCCGGAAGCCCTCGCGCGCTATGGCGAGGGCGTGCTCGCGCGCGCGAAAAAATGGTGGGCGTCGTATCCCGACAAGAGCTGCCAGCAGCCGATGGAGGCCTATTTCGGCACGTTCCCGGTGCACGTCGTGCTCGAGCGCACTGTATGGCATCCGGCGCAGCACACGCGCCAGCTGATGCTGATCCTGGAGACGCTTGGAATTCAGCCCGACCGTCCGTTGAGCGCCGCGGATCTCGCCGGCCTGCCGCTGCCCGAGAAGGCGTGGGATGAAGACTAAGGTCACCGACCTGCGCAAGTCGTACCCGGATCTTTCGCCGGACAAGGATTACCCGCCGCTCCGCTTCAAGTCTCTCAAGGGCAAAGTGAGCGCGGCGGAATGGGAGGCGCGCGTGGACTGTGCCTGCGCCTACCGCCTGGTGCGCCATTTCGGCATGGACGACCTGATCTACAACCACATCTCGGCGCGCATTCCGGGGACGGAAGAGTTCCTGCTGAATCCGTTTGGCCTGACGTACGACGAGATGTGCGCATCGTCGCTGATCAAGGTGGACCTGTCGGGCAAGGTCCTGTGGGAACCCGAGTTTCCGAAAGGCCTGGGCTACCAGTTCAATCCGGCCGGTTTCGTGATCCACGGCGCGATCCACGAGGCCAAGCCCGAACTGCACTGCGTGATCCACACGCATTCGCTTGCCGGCATGGCCGTGGCGTCGCTCAAGAAAGGCCTGCTGCCGATGACCCAGACCGCGATGCGCTTCGAAAAGGTCGCGTACCACGACTATGAAGGGGTGGTGCTCGACAACGAGGAGCGCGCGCGCCTGCTCGCCAACCTCGGCGACTGCGACGTGATGCTGCTTCGCAATCATGGCCCGCTCGCGGTCGGCCGCACGGTGGCCG
This sequence comes from Betaproteobacteria bacterium, assembly GCA_025358705.1. GTDB lineage: Bacteria > Pseudomonadota > Gammaproteobacteria > Burkholderiales > SG8-39 > RBG-16-66-20. The sequence goes on from JANYII010000100.1 coordinate 19,540, forward strand.
AAGCCTTCAACAATATTTATCGTCTTGAGCGAGCCTGCCGCACGCAGCTCATGGCGCAGAATGGCGGCGACGAAATCGTGCTGCCGCCGAAGGCCGTCATCGAGAAGACCAACCACATGTACCGTCCGGGCACGCGCCGGTCCTACGGCCTGCTCGAATGGCCGGCGATGCGGCGCCTCGCGGACCGGCTCGATCCTTCCTACAGGATCTAGATATGTTCAGAGTGCTGGTATTTGCGTTTTGCGCGGTTGCTTTTTCAGGGGCAAACGCACAGGAACGTTACCCGTCAAAACCCGTCAGAATCATCGTGCCCTTCGCCCCAGGCGGTTCGACCGACATCTTTGCCCGCCTCGTCGCCGAGCGGCTTGCCGCCTCTTTCGGTGAACCCGTGACGGTCGAGAACCGCGCCGGCGCCTCGGGAAACATCGGCGCCGATGCCGTGGCGAAATCGGCGCCCGACGGCTACACGCTGCTGATGGCGACCACCGGCGTGATGGCGATCAACAATGCCCTGTTCAAAAGCATGCCCTACGACGCGGCGAAGGATTTCGAGCCGGTGATCTTCATCGCCTCGATCACCAACGTGCTCGCGGTGCCGATCGACCTGCCGGCCAAGAGCGTCGCCGAGTTGGTGGTGCTGGCGAAGAAGGATCCCGGCAAGCTGACTTTCGCTTCCTCGGGCGCGGGCAGTTCGACGCACCTGTCGGCGGAATTGTTCAAGAGCATGGCCGGCATCGACGTGGTGCACATTCCGTTCAAGGGCAGCGGGCAGGCGCTGATCGACGTGGTGGC
>JANYII010000102.1 GCA_025358705.1 Betaproteobacteria bacterium
TCTGGGCGCTGATCTTCACCTACATGTGGGCGGGCCCGCACCACTTGCACTACACGGCGCTGCCGGAGTGGGCGCAGTCGCTCGGCATGGTGTTCTCGCTGATCCTGCTTGCGCCTTCCTGGGGCGGGATGATCAACGGCATCATGACGCTAAGCGGCGCGTGGCACAAATTGCGCGACGACCCGATCCTGAAATTCCTGATCGTCTCGCTGTCGTTCTACGGCATGTCAACCTTCGAGGGGCCGATGATGTCGATCAAGACGGTGAATGCGCTGTCGCACTACACCGACTGGACCGTCGGCCACGTGCACTCGGGCGCGCTGGGCTGGGTCGGCCTGGTCACGTTCGGCTCGATCTACTTCCTGATCCCCAAACTGTTCGGCCGCACCGAGATGTGGAGCGTGCGCCTGATCAATGTGCACTTCTGGATCGCCACCATCGGCATCGTGCTCTACATTGCGGCGATGTGGATCGCCGGGGTGATGCAGGGCCTCATGTGGCGAGCGGTAGGGTCGGATGGCACGCTTACCTACACCTTCGTCGAAAGCGTCAAGGCCACCTATCCGTTCTATGCGATACGCCTGCTGGGCGGGGTGCTCTACCTCTCCGGCATGTTGATCATGGCCTGGAACGTGTTCAAGACCGTGATGGAAGGCAAGACGTTTGAAGCTCCCATCCCCGTACCGGCACACGCATGAAACTCACTCACGATCTGATCGAAAGAAACCAGGCGCTGCTGATCGTCCTCGTCATCCTCACCGTGGCGGTGGGCGGGCTGGTGGAGATCGTCCCGCTTTCCTTCATGAAGTCGGTCACCGAGCCGGTGGCTGGCCTCAAGCCCTATACGGCGCTGCAGCTCACGGGGCGCGATATCTACGTGCGCGAGGGCTGCTACAACTGCCATTCCCAGATGATCCGGCCGTTCCGCGCCGAAGTGGAGCGCTATGGCCACTATTCCACCGCGGGCGAGTTCGTCTACGACCATCCGTTCCAGTGGGGCTCCAAGCGCACCGGCCCCGACCTGCACCGGGTCGGCGGCCGCTACTCGGACGAATGGCATCGCATCCACCTGTCGAATCCGCGCGAGGTGGTGCCGGAATCGAACATGCCGGGCTACCCATGGATGGCGCGCGTCCCCGCCAATGCGGCCGACATCGAGGCGAAGATGCGCGCGCTGCGCCTGGTCGGGGTCCCGTATGCGGAAGAGGAAATAAAGGCGGCCAGGGCTCAGTTGCAGGGCAAGAGCGAGATGGATGCGTTGATTTCCTACCTGCAGGTGCTCGGCACCGCGCTCAAGAGCAAGGCGAACTGACATGGACATCAACACGCTGCGCATCGCAATCACGCTGGTGACGCTTGCAACCTTTCTTTTCATCGTCGTCAGCGCCTACTTGCCTTCCAGAAAAAAACAGCTTGAAGAGGAAGGCCGGAGCATCCTCGAGGACCGCGAGCCGTGAACGACGCGAGCCAGTTCACCTCGGTCGTATGGGATGCGTTCATCGCGCTGGTGACGATCCTCTCGATCATCGCGTGCGCGCTGCTGCTGTGGATGCAGAGCACGCACGCGGCCTCCGGTACGGAGACCTCCGGCCATGTCTGGGACGAGGACATCAGGGAGTACAACAATCCGCTGCCGCGCTGGTGGATGTGGATGTTCTACCTCACCATCGCCTTCGGCTTTGCCTACCTTGCGCTCTATCCCGGCCTCGGCAGCTATGCCGGCATGCTTGGCTGGACGCAGGTAAAACAGCTGGACGAAGAGAATGCGCGCGCCCAGGCCATGTACGGCCCGATCTACGACAGGTTCGCGGCGCTGGATGTTGTCGCGCTGTCGAAGAACGCCGAGGCGCTGGCGATCGGGCAGAAGCTCTTCCTCAACAACTGCGCGCAATGCCATGCTTCGGACGGCGGCGGCAGCCGGGGCTTTCCCAATCTCACGGACAAGGACTGGCTGTGGGGCGGGGCACCGGAGACCATCAAGGCCACGATCACCGACGGGCGTACCGGCAACATGCCGCCGCTTGGCGCGGTGCTCGGCGACGAGGGCGTGAAGGACGCGGCCGCCTACGTGCTCTCGCTTTCCGGCAATGCGCACGATTCGATCCGCGCCGCCAAGGGCAAGGAGAAATTCGCGCAGATCTGCGCCGCCTGCCATGGCGCGGACGGCAAGGGCAACCCCGCGCTGGGCGCGCCGAACCTGACCGACAGGATATGGCTGCACGGCTCGGGCGAGGCGATCCTCGAAACCATCTCGCGCGGCCGCGTCAACCAGATGCCGGCGCACAAGGACATCCTTACTCCCGCGAAGATCCACCTGCTGACCGCCTACGTCTATTCGCTATCCGGGAAATGAAGGCCGATGTCGTAGAGCAATCCCTCTACGAGGTACGCAAGGCGATCCATCCGCGCGCGGTGCGCGGCTGGTTCGCCGCCTGGCGCTGGCTGTTGGTGTGGGGCACGCAGCTGGTCTTCTACGGCACGGCCTGGCTGCAATGGAACGGCCGCCAGGCGCTGCTGTTCGACATCGCCCATCGCAAGTTCTACATCTTCGGCCTGGTGTTCTGGCCGCAGGACGTCATCTACCTCACCGTCCTGCTGATCATCTGCGCGCTGTCGCTATTCCTGTTCACCGCCGTGGCCGGGCGGCTGTGGTGCGGCTATGCCTGCCCGCAGACGGTGTACACGGAAATCTTCATGTGGATCGAGCGCAGGATCGAAGGCGACCGGAATGCGCGGATCAAGCTGGACAAGGAAGGGCTTTCATCCAGAAAGTTTTTCCTGAGAGGTTCAAAGCACCTTGTCTGGGTGCTGCTTGCGCTGTGGACCGGCTTTACCTTCGTCGGCTACGTCACGCCGATCCGCGAGCTCTGGGGCGAGGTGATGACGCTGGCAACGGGGCCGTGGGAATCCTTCTGGATCCTGTTCTACGGCTTCGCCACCTACGGCAACGCGGGCTGGATGCGCGAGCAGGTCTGCCTCCACATGTGCCCCTACGCGCGCTTCCAGAGCGCGATGTTCGACAAGGACACGCTGATCATCACCTACGACAAGGCGCGCGGCGAACCGCGGGGCAAGGGCGAGGGATCCGGCGACTGCGTCGACTGCAGCATCTGCGTGCAGGTTTGCCCGACCGGCATCGATATCCGCGACGGCCTGCAGTACCAGTGCATCGGCTGCGCGGCCTGCATCGACGGCTGCAACCAGGTGATGGACAAGGTCGGCAAGCCGCAGAAGCTCATCCGCTATTCGACCACGCACGCGCTGGAAGGAAAGCCCACCCGCATCCTGCGGCCGCGGGTCCTGATCTATGCCGCGATTCTCGCTGGCGTTGCGATCGCGGCCTGCGCGACCCTGTACCTGCGCGTGCCGTTGAAAGTGGACGTGATCCGCGACCGCGCCTCGATCGCGCGCGAAGTCGAAGGCGGCCAGGTCGAGAACGTCTACCGATTGCAGATCATGAACACCACCGAAAGCGCGCGCGTGTACGAGATCGCGGTTGCCGGGCTGCAGACACTGCAGATCGCCACCGCTCCGCGCGTGCTGGTCGGCCCCACCGACAGCCTCATGGTGCCGGTGCGCGTGCGCGCCGAGGCGGGGCTGGTCGCGGCCGGGACCCACAAGATCCTGTTCAGCGTGCGCGCCGCCGACGACGAGAGCGTCGCGGTGCAGGAAAAGTCCGTCTTTATCGTGAGGTGAAGCCATGAATGCGACGACGCCCTGGTACCGGGAACGCTGGCCCTGGATCCTCATGTCCGGGCCCGCTGCCGTGATCGTGGCGGGCGCCATCACCACCTGGATCGCCTTCGCCACGTCGGATGGCCTGGTCGCCGACGACTATTACAAGCGCGGCCTGGGCATCAATGCCGTGCTCAAGCGCGAGCAAGCGGCGGCACAGCGCGGCATCGACGCGAGCGTCGAGCTCGTTGGCGGGGGAACTACGGACGGTCAGGTGCTCGTGCGGCTGCGTGGCGCCGAGCCGCCGGTGCTGTTCCTCTCACTGGTGCACGCCACGCGCGCCGGTCACGATGTTCGCCTGAGGCTGGAGCGCGGCAGCGATGGCAATTACCGGACCGCCTTGCCGCCGCTGGCTGCCGGCCATTGGCGGGCGGTAGTCGACGATGCGCGCGGTGAATGGCGGGTGGTGCAGGAGGTATTGTGAAAAGCGCGATCCTGGTCCTGTGGCCGTCGTTCATCGTCGGTGGCATCGGCGAAGTCATATTTTTCACCGTCTTCGACCCGACGGAACTCTATCTTTTCGGCGAGGTCTCACACCTGAGCCGCATGGCGGTGTATTCCATCGGGTTCTTTCTTTGCTGGGCATTCGCCGCCGCGTCGAGCGCCTTCACCGTGTTCCTGTCACGTACCGCCAAGGATATGCCCTCATGAGAGCCGCACTTGCCCTGATCCTGACGCTAACGATGCCAGCCTGGGCGCAGGATGCGCAGCGCGGCAAGCTGCTCTACGAAACCCATTGCCTCGCCTGCCACTACGAGCGCATCCACAACCGCGAACCGTCGCGTTCCCTGGTGCGGACCATCGCGCAGTTGCGCCTGGAGGTGGCGCGGCGCGCGGCGAACACCGGGCAACGCTTCACGATCGAAGACCTCGACGACATCGCCGAGTACCTGAACCGGACGCATTACCGGCTGGAGAAATAGGTGCCGGGGGCAAAGCCGGCAAGCCTCACGTTTCTCGGCGCCGCGGGAGAAGTCACCGGCTCGTGTTATTTGTTCGACACCGGCGAGGTGAAGTTCCTCGTCGACTGCGGCATGTTCCAGGGCGGGAAGGAAGCGCAGCGCAAGAACCGGCGCTTTTCCTTCGATCCCCGGCAGATTGCGTTCGTCCTGCTGTCGCATGCGCACATCGACCATTCGGGCCTGTTGCCGCGCCTCGCCGCGCAGGGCTTCAGCGGGCCGGTATACGCCACCGCGGCGACCGCGGAACTTCTTGCCGTGATGCTGCCCGACAGCGCGCACCTGCAGGAGAAGGAAGCCGAGTGGCAGCGCGTCGCGCCCCTCTATACCGTGGCCGAGGCACAGGCCTGCCTGTCCCTGCTGCGGCAGGCCGAATACGGGGTCGCGTTCCGCCCGCACGAAAGCCTGCGCTGCGTGTTCCGCGATGCCGGGCACATCCTTGGCTCGGCGATCATCGAAATGTTCCTGAAGGAGGGGAAGGTCGTCTTTTCCGGCGACCTCGGCCAGCCCGGGCGCCCGATCGTCGAGGACCCGGCGCTGATCGAGGAGGCCGACATCCTGCTGGTCGAATCCACCTACGGCGACCGCAATCACAAGAGCCTGGTGCAGACGCTGGACGAGTTCGCGTTCGCGATCAACGATACCCTCGCGTCAAAGCGCGGCAACGTGGTGATACCTTCCTTCGCCGTTGGGCGCACGCAGGAAATCCTTTACTACCTCGCGGACCTGAACCAGCAGGGCCGGATCCCGGCGGCGGACATCTACGTGGATTC
>JANYII010000113.1 GCA_025358705.1 Betaproteobacteria bacterium
GATGCCGACGTGGTCGGAACGCGCGCCGAGCTTCCTGGAGAACTCCGCCAACGCCCAAGTCTCGACCACGAACCAGGCGGCGAACACCACCATGATCAGTGTCGCCAGCAGCGCGAGCCAGCGCTGCAGGCGCGGACCTGCTCGCTCGACGCACACCGTCACAACGATGTGCTCGCGGCGAAGGGTGCCGATGGGAATGGTGAAGAAGACCATCGCCAGGTAGAGCAGCGCGACCAGCTCCTCGGTGAAAGCGAACGGGCTGCCGACGGCGTAGCGCATGACGACCGAGAGCGCGACCAGCGCCGTCATGGCAAGCACCGCCAGCGCCGCGCCCCCCAGCAGGACGCGCGACGCGAGGCTGAGCGCGGCTTCGAGTCGGCGCACTCTCAAGCGCTCACTGCATCGCCTTCAGCACCCTCTCGCGCCACGCGGGCGCGCGCTTGCCCACCTTGGCGGCCTGCTCCTCCCAGATCTTGATGATGGCGTCATTGAACATCTTGCGCTCCTCTGCGGGGAACGGCGGCAGCAGCTTGATGTCGGTGGTGTCGAGAGTCGCCTTGTCCAGCGCGTCCATGGCGCCAGCGTCGAGCGCGACGTCGAGCGAACGCTGCCACAGCCACAGCCCCTCCTCGGTGACGACCTGGCGCACTGCCGGATCGAGCGACGCCCACTTGGCGTTGCCGACGCCGATTGCGATCGGCATGGCCGAGTGCAGCAGCACGCGCGAGGCACTCTTCGCCACCTCGTGCAGCGAGATGGTCTTGGCGATGCCGACCGGGTAGATGGTGCAGTCGATGACGCCGGTCTGCAGCGCGAGGTAGGTCTCGGCCTGCGGCACAATCTGCGCCTGCACCTTGAGCAGCGCCATCGCGTCGAGGAAGCTCTTCTCATTGGCGCGCATCTTCTTCGTGCGCAGCGTCTTCAGGTCGCCGACCGGCGTCTTGCACATCAGGTGCCAGTTGAAGGTCGGGATCATGACGTTAGCGACCGTGGTGACGTCCCAGGCCGAGTAGCCCTCGGCGTTGATCTCGGCCAGCACGGGCGCGATCTTGCGCACCTGCTCGCGCGTCTCGGCGGCCGCGGTGGCGTAGGCGAAGCCCAATTCCGGCAGGTCGCGGAAGAGGTAACCGGCGTAGAGCAGCGACATGTCGATGCCGCCGGATTTGAGCGCACGCAGGCCATCGGCCTGGTTGATGCCGAGCGCGCCGCCGTAGGAGGCGTCGATCCTGAATTTGCCCGCGGTGCGCTTGTTGACGCGCTCGACGTACTCCTTGACCAGCACCGATTCGCCGCGCGTCGGCGCGAGCGACCAGTCGAGCTTCCACACCACCGGGTCCGCGGCGAGTGCGCGGGTCGGCCATGCGGCGGACGCACCCGCGAGCAGCGTCGCGGCGAGCATGCCACCGGCCACTAAAGTTTTTGCGTTCATCATCATCTCCTCCGTCGTCTTCGTTGGAACAGCGATAACCTTCTCGATCTCAGGTCGTCCTGCCGCGTGCAGCCACGACCCAGAACTGCGGATCGCGGCCCTCTTCCAGCACCACCAGGCGGTCCGCAAGGTTGACCGCCGGGCACGAATGGTTCGGCAACACCAGGGCCCTCGCACCGATCGGAAGCGGTTCGCCACCGTGCTCGACGAAGCCGTGCTCCTCCGAAAGGCGCGCCACCCGGCGACCCTCGCCCCAGGACGAGGCGGCCGGACCGAGCGCGAAGCACAGCCCGAATCCGCCACCGCCCGTGCCATGCGGGCCGGTGTCGGAACTCAGCACCTTCGAGCCTGCATCGATGATGCAGTAACGCTCGTTGACGCTCACCACGGACGTGATGATGCCGAGCGAGACCTGGTCCAATTTGGCCACCCCCAGGCGGCATGCGGTGGCATCCAGGAAGACATAGTTGCCGGGGCGGATCTCGGTCACGCCAGCAAAGGATTCGGCGCCCAGCACGGTGGGTGTGGAACCGACGGAAACTTCCTCGACGTCGACCGCCTGCGCCGCAAGCGCGTCGACGACCGAGCGCAACTGCCGTCGCTCGTCGTCGGCGATCGCCGCGATCTCGCGCCTGCCGCTCGCGCCGTACGCGTGACCGGCGTGAGAAAGGATGCCGCGAAATTCGAGCTTCGGCGAATCGCGGACCGCGCGGACGACCTTCTCGAGCGAGGCCGATCCGGGCTTGACCCCGCAACGTTCCAGCCCGACGTCGATTTCCAGGAATATCGGAGCCCGCCGACCCTGACCGACGCCGAGGGCGATCGTCCCTGCACCTTCTACGCTGTCGACGACGAAGCGCAGGTCGCACTTGCGTCGCTCGGCAGCTTGCAGCAGGGTTTGCGCGGCTTGGGGCGCCACAATGGGGTAAGCGACCGTCACCGACGGCAACCCCGCCTCGATGAAGACAAGTGCCTCCTGCGGTTTGGACGCAGTAATGCCGACCGCGCCGCATTCGAGCTGCATGCGGGCGATCTCGATGCACTTGTGCGTCTTGACGTGGGGCCGCAGCCGGACCGCGTGCGCATGCGCGATCGATGCAACCTGCTCCAGATTCAACCGCAGGCGATCGAGCAGCACCGCCAGATGAGGGGTGGGCAGGCCCTCCGATGCCCGCCACGGCTCCAGTGCGTCCGCAAAGCCAGCCCTCGCGCCTGCCTCCCTCGCGCCTGCCTGATTCGCCTGGTGTCGGTCCACGGTATCCGCGTTTGCAGTCATGCAAGCCTGATCAATCGGGCAACACGCCCTGCGGTCATCCTAGCAAAATTTTTCGATAACGAAAATATTTTCTCAATATAGGAAAGCACCTTGATTTTCAACCATAATATGGCAGTAAATGAATCTGGCACGGTCGAGGAACAGCATGGAAACGAGTCCGCAGAAGCTCGGGGACCGCCTGGCCGAATTGCGCCGCGAGAATGGCTGGACGCTGGAAAAACTAAGCAAGATGACCGGCGTGGGCGTGTCGACCCTGTCGAAGGTGGAGAACCAGCAGAACGGCGCGTCCTTCGACACGCTGTTGAAACTCTCGCGCGGATTGGGCATCAAGTTCGAGGAGTTGCTCGGCCCCGTGCGCAAGAACCTTGTCTCGGGGCGGCGCGTGGTGACTCGTGCCGGCGAAGGGGTCAAGTTCGGCACGTCGCAGTACGCCTACGAAGTGCAGGCGGCCGACCTGGCGCAGAAGGAGATGATTCCGCTGGTCATGACGGTGCGCGCGCGCAGCGTCGAGGAATTCGACAGTTTCAGCAGCCACGTCGGCGAGGAGTACATCTTCGTCATCCAGGGCGAGGTCGAGATGCACAGCAGGATCTACGCGCCGCTGCGCCTCGGCGTCGGCGACAGCGTCTATTTCGACAGCTCGACGCCGCACGCCTTCATCTCGGTGGGGCCGGGCGACGCGCAGATGCTCTCGCTCTGCCTGGGCAACCAGCGCGACCTGGAGCAGATCCGCATCGAGGCAGTCGGCAGGGTGAGTTCTGCCGGCTGATCGCCAAAGTGCGCATACAGGCATCTGGCATCGCCCCGCTCAGTTTTCGTCGCCGCTTTTCCCGGGCATGCGGTCAGGGCTTCACGCTGCTCAAGCGCAGCATGAGTGTCATCGGATGCGTCGGGGAGGCCTGAAGCCCGTAGTGCTCATAGAACTGTTTGGCCTTTTCGTGAAGGGCGTGCACGAGAAGAGCTCTCACGCCAGCGTTCTGAGATACGGCCACTGCCCGGTTGACGGCGTCCTGCAGCAGCGACGCTCCCATGTGCTGTCCCTGCGCCCTGCGATCGACCGCGAGGCGGGCGAGAACCATGACAGGCACCGGATCGGGCATGTTGCGACGCACGCCGCTCGTTGCGAGCTGGTGCGAAACGGCGCCGGCGGCCATGGCGTAGTAGCCGCAGACAAGATCGTCCGGATTGGTGACGACGAAGGTACGGCTCGCCCCGCTTGACTGGTTGGCCAATGCCCTGCGCTTGAGCCAGTCATTGAGCGCGGCCTCGCCGCAGTCGAACTCATCCAGCCGATGTGACGCCGACAACGGCGCCGGCGGCCTGAGCTGCAAGCTCAGGCCTTCGCGGATTTCCTGCCCCAGGGCACCTTGACCGCCATGAGGCGCTCAAGGCCCGGATTGCGCGTCGGCGGCGCATCGAGCAGCTTGGTGAACTGCCGGAACTTTCCGGCATCCAGTTTGAAAAAAACCTGATCGAGCAGCACCGCCTGCGCCTTGGCGCAGGCCGCTTCGAGCATGAAGTCGGAGCGGTTCTTGCCGAGCAGTTGCGCCGCCTGATCGATCAGCTCGCGCTGCTCGGGACGTGCCCGCAGGTTGATGGCGGCATCGCGCATGAGACTCTCCTGGATCGTACAGGCAATAGATATACGCATGGTAGGGCGGCGTATAGCAGTTGTCAACACATCAGCGCCACCGCTTCTAGACGTACTTCCTGAGGTCCTCGATCACCTTGCCGTCGTTCGGAAGACTTCCGGGCGCCACCAACTCCACCTCGCCGCGCAGCTTGGTCAGTTCGCGGATCGACGCGGCAATCGCCTCGGCGAGTCCCGCGGGACGCGCCTTCGCCTCGCACTTAAGCGTCATGCTGTCATTGCCGGTTTCACCTTCTACCACCAGCCGTGCCTTGAGGATCTCCGGGTGCCGACGCACGACCTCGTTCACCTGCTTCGGCGTGACGAACATCGCGCGCACCTTGGTGCTCTGGTCGGCGCGCCCCATCCAGCCGCGGATGCGCGTATTGGTGCGCCCGCAAGGGCTGGCGCCGGGCAGGATCGCCGACAGGTCGCCCGTGCCGAAGCGAATCAGCGGGTAGTCCTTGTTGAAGGTGGTGATCACCACTTCGCCGACTTCGCCGGTGGGCAGCGGGTCTCCCGTGCCGGGGCGCACGATCTCGAGCAGCAGGCCCTCGTCGAGAATCATCCCCGGGTTGACCGACCCATCCGCCGCCAGCGATTCGTAGGCGATTGAGCCCAGGTCGGCCGAGCCGTAGCTTTGCGTGACGCGGATGCCGCTTCCGAGCATCGCCTCGCGCAGCGCCGGCGGCAAGTATTCCGCGCCGACGTGCGCTTTCTTCAAAGACGAAATATCGCTCCGCAATTCACCCGCTTTTTCCAAGATCAGCTTCAGGAACGATGGCGTACCGATGTAGGCGTCGATCTTCAGGTCGCGGATCGCCGCAATCTGCATTTCGGTATGGCCGGTGCCCGCAGGCACCACTGTGCAGCCAAGAGCAAGCGCGCCGGATTCGAGCATCGAGCCCGCGGGCGTAAAGTGGTAGGCAAAGGTGTTCGCGACCAGATCGCCGGCGCGGAAGCCGCCCGCGTACAAGGCTCTCGCGGTACGCCACCAGTCCTTTGCGCGGCCTTCAGGTTCGTAGATCGGACCGGGTGACATGAACAGCTTGGCGAGTTTTACGACCGGGGTCGCATTCAGGCCGCCGAGCGGGCGCTGCTTCGCCTGCAGCTCCGCGAGGTCGGATTTGCGCGTGACCGGCAGCGCGGCGAGAGCAGCGCGGCTTTTTATTTTTTCTGCTTTTACATTCTCCAGAATTCTGGCAAATCCAGGCGCAAGCCTCTTCGCGTGCGCGATCTGCTTCGGCAGCGCGGCGAGCAGCGCCGCCTCCCGCTGCTTCGGTGAGCGGGTCTCGAGCTTGTCGAAATGGACGGAGGGCGGTTTCTTCAAAGCCAGCGCTTGCGACGACGATAGGACTTCACGTCGCGGAAGCTCTTGCGGCCCCCCGACGAAAAACCGAGGTAGAA
>JANYII010000170.1 GCA_025358705.1 Betaproteobacteria bacterium
TTCCACGGCGCTAGATGATCCACAGTTACAAGAGAGCTTCGTCTCATTTCCGAGTAGATCTCTTGAAGTCTCATACAGCGGCCGCTCTTCTTCTTTAGTACCGCGCTAACAGCTACTTTCCAAGTTTCGTTCATCAGTGTCTGTCTTCTTTCCATAGAGCTCGAATCTGATCGAATCTGACGGATGATTGAGACAATGAAACCTGGGCCGACGTTCCTTAAAATGCTGGTACAGGGGGGAAGGCACCGCCGGGGCCGATTGGCGGACGAGTCATACATTGCCCGCGGGGCCGATTCTCCGTAGAGTCCGGTAGCCTCGGGGAAGGTCTCACCCCCGAATCCAAACCCGTATGGTGCGCCCAGCGGGTTTTTTGTTAGCCAGGATCACCCTTGAAGGCCAGACCGCGCGTCTGGCCTTTTGCTTTTCTGGGCGTCCTGGACGGGTTCGCGGATCGGGGCGGCGGTGGGCCGAGTCCAGGATCTGCAGCACACCTGCGCTTCCTGGCTCGTGCAAGCGGGAGTTGCGCTGCTGGAAGTGTCGAAGCTGCTCGGTCACTCGACAATCGAAACGACCGAGCGTTACGCGCATCTGGCGCCGGAAAACCTGAGGACTGCGGTCGGCGTTCTTGACCGTCTACGTTCCGGTTACGTAGGTAACGAAAAAGAAAGTGCCGTTGTTGCCTAAGTGCTTGAAGGGGAAGTGGTCGGGGTGACAGGATTTGAACCTGCGACACCTGCGTCCCGAACGCAGTACTCTACCAGGCTGAGCTACACCCCGAAATACATCTGGCCGACGACCGGACTACGACCGGCGAACCACCGAGAAGGACGCCAATTCTAGCAAAGAATCCTTGTATTTCGAGGCGGGGACCGGCTGCAGCGCGCGGCGCGCGGCTTCGGCTTCGCGCTCCGCGACATCGCGCGCGTAGTCGAGCGCTCCGGTGGCCCTGAGCACTTCCAGCACCTGCGCGAAATCGTCGCGCCCGCCCTCGACGATGGCGCGCCGCACGGTGGCGGCCTGCGCAGCCGTGCCGCAGGCCATGGCACGGATCAGCGGCAGCGTCGGCTTGCCCTCGGCGAGGTCGTCGCCCAGGCTCTTGCCGATGGTCGCCGCGTCGCCCGAGTAGTCGAGCACGTCATCGATCAGCTGGAAAGCCGTGCCGAGGTGCATGCCGTATTCGGCCAGGCCCGTCTCGACCGCGGGCGGCGCCGCGGCCAGCACCGCGCCCAGGCGCGCCGCCGCCTCGAAGAGCTTCGCGGTTTTCCGCCGGATCACCTCCAGGTAGCCGCCCTCGTCCACGTCGGGGTCGTGGCAGTTCATCAATTGCAGCACTTCGCCCTCGGCGATCTTGTTGGTCGCGTCGGCGAGCACCTGCATCACGCGCATGCTTTCGGCGCCCAGCATCATCTGGAACGCGCGCGAATAGAGGAAGTCGCCCACCAGCACCGAGGCGGCATTGCCGAACTCCGCATTGGCCGTTCGCCTGCCGCGCCGCATTTCGGATGCGTCGACCACGTCGTCGTGCAGCAGCGTGGCGGTATGGATGAATTCGACCACCGCGGCCATCTCGAAATGCCGCTCGCCGCCGCCCGCGCAGTTCTCCGGGTATCCGGCGGCGCCGGCCGAAAGCAGCACCAGGGACGGGCGCAGGCGCTTGCCGCCCCCGGCGACGATATACTCGGCGACCTGGCGCACCAGCGCGACATCGGATCCGAGCCGCGCCCGGATCACCGCGTCCACGCGCTGCAGGTCCGCGGCGATCAGCGCCAGGAAGGGAGGGTTCTCCATACGGGGACGGAAATTAACACAGCGGCCTTTGACCTGGAGGGCCCAAATCCCCTATAATTCCAAGTCTTTGCACACTATTTCAGCACAGGTCCAGCCATGTATGCAGTGATCCAGACGGGCGGCAAGCAGTACCGCGTCAAATCCGGCGAGCAGGTGAAGGTCGAACTGCTCGCGGCGGAGGTCGGCGCGACGGTGTCGTTCGACCGCGTCCTGATGCTCGGCGAAGGCGACGGCGTGAAGGTCGGCGCTCCTTTCGTGAGCGGCGCCGCGGTCAAGGCGACCGTCGTGGCGCAGGGTCGCGGCGAGAAAATCCGCATCTTCAAGCTGCGCCGCCGCAAGCATTTCGCCAAGACCCAGGGCCACCGCCAGGGTTTCACCGAAGTGCGCATCGACGAAATCGTCGGCGCCTGAACAACTGAACCGCACATCCGAGAGACGCCACCATGGCACATAAAAAAGCAGGCGGAAGTTCACGCAACGGACGCGACTCGAACGCCAAGCGCCTCGGCGTCAAGACCTACGGCGGCGAGAGCGCGAGCGCCGGCCAGATCCTGATCCGGCAGCGCGGCACCGTGGTGCATCCGGGCGTCAATGTCGGCATCGGCCGCGACCACACGCTGTACGCACGCGTCGCCGGAAAGGTCGAGTATTCGGTCAAGGGCTCGGGCAACAAGAAAACCGTGAGCATCCTGCCGGCCTAGTCATTCCACCGACTCCGCGAGAAAGCCCTATCGGAGTCGATAGGGCTTTTTTGTTTCCGCGACGGCAACGATAGAGTGCAATGAAATTCATCGACGAGGCGAAAATCCAGGTGCACGCCGGCAAGGGCGGCGACGGCAGCGCCGCGTTCCGGCGCGAGAAATTCGTGCCGCGCGGCGGCCCCTCGGGCGGCGACGGCGGGCGCGGCGGCAGCGTCTGGGCGATCGCGGACCGCAACATCAACACGCTGGTCGACTATCGCTTCGCGCGCATCCACCGCGCCGAGGACGGCGACATCGGTCGCGGCGCCGACAAATACGGGCGCGGCGGCGAGGACATCGTGCTGCGCATGCCGGTGGGCACGCTGGTGAAGGACGAGGACGGCACGCTGCTCTTCGACCTCGCTGCGCACGGCCAGCGCGCGCTGCTCGTCAAGGGCGGCCAGGGAGGCCTGGGCAACCTGCATTTCAAATCGAGCATCAACCGCGCGCCGCGCCAGTTCACGCGCGGCGAGGCCGGCGAATCGCGCGAGCTGTCGCTCGAACTGCGCGTGCTTGCCGATGTCGGCCTGCTGGGCCTGCCAAATGCGGGGAAATCCACCTTCATCCGCGCGGTCTCGGCCGCGCGGCCCAAGGTCGCGGACTATCCGTTCACCACGCTCAATCCGTCGCTGGGCGTGGTGCGCGTCGAGAGCGACGCGAGCTTCGTGGTCGCCGATATCCCCGGCCTGATCGAAGGCGCGGCCGAAGGCGCTGGCCTCGGCCACCAGTTCCTGCGCCACCTGTCGCGCACCCGGCTGCTGCTGCACCTGGTGGACCTCGCGCCGCCCGAAGACGACGCCGATCCGGCCAGGGACGCGCGCGCCCTGGCGAACGAGCTGAAGAAATACGACGAGGCGCTGTACGCGAAGCCGCGCTGGCTGGTGTTCAACAAGACCGACCTGTTCGCCGGCGACGCGGATGCCGAGACGGTCGCGCGCAAGATCGTGCGCGCGCTGCGCTGGAAGGCGCCGTGGTTCATGATTTCCGCGATCAGCGGCAAGGGCTGCAGGGAACTGTCCGGCCGCGTGTACCAGTTCATCTCGACGCCGGTGGAAAAGAAGAAGGGCCGCCGTGCAGCCTAGCGTCGTCGCCTCCGCGAAGACGCTGGTCATCAAGGTCGGCTCCTCGCTCGTCACCAACGACGGCCGCGGGCTGGACGCCGCGGCGATCGCGCGCTGGGCGGCGCAGATCGCGCAGCTGCGCGCGCTCGGCAAGCGTTGCCTGATGGTGTCGAGCGGCGCCATCGCCGAGGGCGTGCAGCGCCTCGGCTGGACCAGGCGCCCGCATGCGATCCACGAGCTGCAGGCCGCCGCCGCCGTCGGGCAGATGGGCCTCGCGCAATGCTACGAGACCTGCTTCCGCGAGCATGGCCTCGCCACCGCGCAGGTGCTACTGACGCACGCGGACATGGCCGACCGCCAGCGCTACCTGAACGCGCGCTCGACGCTGCGCACGCTGCTGGAGCTCGGCGTGATCCCGGTGATCAACGAGAACGACACCGTGGTCACCGACGAGATCAAGCTGGGCGACAACGACACGCTGGGCGCCCTCGTGGCGAACCTCGTCGAAGCCGACGCGCTCATCATCCTCACCGACCAGGTCGGCATGTACGACGCGGACCCGCGCAGGAATTCCGCCGCGAAGCTGATCCACGAGCACACCGCCGGCGATCCGGCGCTCGAATCGTTCGCAGGCGGCAGCGGTTCGGCGCTCGCCAAGGGCGGCATGCTGACCAAGGTGCTCGCCGCCAAGCGCGCGGCGCGCAGCGGCGCGCACACGGTGATTGCTTCGGGGCGCGAGGCCGACGTGCTGTTGCGCATCGCGCGCGGCGAGCGCGTGGGCACGCTGCTGACGGCTGGCACGATGCCGCTCGCGGCGCGCAAGCAATGGCTGGCCGACCACTTGAACATCAGCGGCAGGCTGGTGCTCGACGCGGGGGCGGTGAAGGCACTGGCCAGCGGCGGCCGCAGCCTGCTGCCGATCGGGGTCACCGCGGTCACTGGCGACTTCGAGCGCGGCGCCGTGGTTGCCTGCGATGACCCGGATGGGCGCGAGATCGCGCGCGGCCTGGTGAACTACTCGGCGGGCGAAACCCGCCAGATCATGCGCAAACCGTCAGCGGACATCGAAGCCGTACTCGGCTATGTCGACGCGCCCGAGCTGATACACAGGGACAACCTGGTCCTGCTCTAGCGCTCCGAGCCGGTTCTCGTGGAAGCGGCCGGATGCCCGCCGCGGCGCAGGGCGTCCACCCCTTCGGCGGCCGTGTAGATCGGAACGCGGCCAGGGCAGAAGTAGCGGCTGCGCAGCTCGAGGTGCCAGCGCTGCACGGTGCGCGGTTCGATGTCGCGCCAGTCGGATTCACTGATCGTCCAGCGGCCGTCGTTGCCGAACGCGTACGACCTGTAGGAATTGGTAACGCAACGAATGCCCTCGTAGCTCACATTGGCGACGCCGGTCGGGCTGCGCGCGACCAGGGTGTAGCGCACCACGCCGTCGGTCCCCGGCGCGAGCGACGCCGGATCGATGAAGAAACTAAAACTGGTGGCGCCGCTGACGAAGAACTCGATGAGATTCTCCATCTTCGGGTAGGCGGGCGGCTTGATCTCGCCCTCCTTGAAGTTGCGCAGCTCCTGCTCGATCTCCCAGTCGCTCTTCTGGTTCTTGTTGCGCGTCCGTTCCTCCGGCACCGGCTGGCCCAGCACCGGACCCGCCGCAATTGCCGTCGCGGCAAGAAAAGCGAGCGCGCGTCTCAAGCGAGATCGCCCGCCAGCGAGCGCCGCACCTCGGCTGCGACCTCCACGCTCGCGCGATAGTTCGGATGGTCGACCCCGACAGCGAGGCCG
>JANYII010000174.1 GCA_025358705.1 Betaproteobacteria bacterium
CTTGTACTTGTTCGCCTGGCGCCACACCGTCTCGGACTGCGGCTGCACGCCGGCGACCGCGTCATAGACCATGCAGGCGCCGTCCAGCACCCGCATCGAGCGCTCGACCTCGATGGTGAAGTCGACGTGGCCCGGGGTATCGATGATGTTGATGTGATGCTCCGGATAGGACAGGTCCATGCCCTTCCAGAAACAGGTGGTGGCGGCCGAAGTGATGGTGATGCCGCGCTCCTGCTCCTGCTCCATCCAGTCCATGGTGGCGGCGCCGTCATGCACTTCGCCGATCTTGTGATTGACGCCAGTGTAGAACAGGATGCGCTCGGTCGTGGTCGTCTTCCCGGCGTCAATGTGCGCCGAGATGCCGATGTTCCGATAACGCTCGATTGGGGTTTTGCGGGCCACGCTCATTTACCTGTCACTGTCCTCAGAACCTGTAGTGCGAGAAGGCCTTGTTGGCCTCTGCCATGCGGTGCACTTCCTCGCGCTTCTTCATGGCGCCGCCGCGGCCTTCGGCCGCTTCCGCCAGTTCGCCCGCCAGGCGCGCCATCATCGACTTCTCGCCGCGTTTCTGCGCCGCCTCGCGGATCCAGCGCATCGACAGCGCCATGCGCCGCACCGGGCGAACCTCGACCGGGACCTGGTAGTTCGCGCCACCGACCCGGCGGCTCTTCACCTCGACCACCGGCTTGACGTTCTGCACCGCCTGCGAGAACACCTCGATCGGGTCCTTGCCCGACTTCGACTTGATCATCGCCAGCGCGCCGTACACGATGCTCTCGGCGACCGACTTCTTGCCTCGCGTCATGAGCACGTTCATGAACTTCGCCAGGTCGACGCTGGCGAACTTCGGGTCCGGGAGTATTTCGCGCTTGGGTACTTCTCTGCGGCGGGGCATGCGTGTGTTCTCTCTGTTCTCTTAGGCGGACTTCGCCATCTTGGCGCCGTACTTCGAGCGGCTTTGTTTGCGATCTTTCACGCCCTGCGTATCCAGCGAACCGCGCACGATGTGGTAGCGCACGCCCGGCAGGTCCTTTACCCGGCCGCCGCGGATCAGCACCACCGAGTGTTCCTGCAGGTTGTGGCCTTCGCCGCCGATGTAGCCGATCACCTCGAATCCGTTGGTCAGGCGCACTTTCGCGACCTTCCGCAGCGCCGAGTTCGGCTTTTTCGGCGTGGTCGTATAGACGCGCGTGCAGACGCCCCGCTTTTGCGGCGAGCCAGCCAGGGCCGGAACCTTGGACTTGGCGGCCTTGGCGACGCGCCCATGGCGCATTAACTGATTGACGGTAGGCATGTTTTTATAGTTTCCAGAAACGAACCGGGCGACCACGTGTGCTACACGCGTAGCCGCCCAGGTGCAAAAAAGAGGCCGGATTATAAAGAGATTTTCAGCACGGCGCAAGGTTCATGACGAGGGATTTGTCACGAAGCCGAAGCGCCCCTGGACCGCTCCGCTGGGCATGACGGTCAACCCCTGGGCCCGGTCGGCGTAGGCCGCAAGATCCCGGTCGTCCAGCAGCCCGATTCCCGACTTTCCCGCCATCAGCACCGATCCTTCGTCGTCCAGGTACGTCTGTTCCGGTAAAAAGGGCCTGCCGCAGTGGTCGAAAATCGCGGCTCCTTCGAAATGCAGCACCAGCGGCGTGTAGGCGAGCGCGACGAACACGCGCTGAGGACCGTTCTGGAAGTACCAGCAACCACGCGCATCCGGCTGGTAATTGCGCCCAATGAAATCGCGCAACGCGGCGTTGCCGATTTTCTCGTCCTTGATCCGCCAGTTGCCACGGCGATCGAGCGAAAGCCACCCGTAGACATCGGGAACGTCCGGCCATTTCGCCACGCTGCGCAGAACGATGTCGTCCATGGCGAAGGCCATACTACACTTCGATTCGCGATGGCCGACGAGATGCTTTACTGGGAGGATTTCCCCGTGGGAGACACCATGGAAATGGGCTCCCACACGTTCACCGAGGCGGAAATCATCGCCTTCGCGCGCCAGTTCGATCCGCAGCCCTTCCATGTCGACCCCGAGGCGGCGAAGAACTCGTTCTTCAAGGGGCTGATCGCCAGCGGCTGGCACACCTGCGCCATCGCGATGCGCCTGATGGTGGACAAATACGTCGCGCGCTCCGCCAGCCTGGGATCGCCTGGCCTGGACAACATCCGCTGGGTGTCGCCGGTGCGCGCCGGCGACACGATCAGCTATCGCCGCACCACGACGGCCGCGCGGCCCTCGGATTCGAAGCCGGGCATCGGCCTCGTGCATTCGCGCTGGGAAGCAACCAACCAGCGGGGCGAAACCGTGATGACGATGGAAGGCTGGGGCATGTTCCGCCGCCGGCCGGGTTAGTGCTGGCGGTCGTAGCCGTAGAAGGCGATCAGCAACCTGGCGATGCGGTAGCTCACCCAGACCCGCGCCCGCAGCAGTAGCGGCAGGCTGCGCCTGCGGCGCGGAATCGCCAGCGAGCCGTTTTCGATCGCCTCGTGCAGGCTCGCGCGCAGCTGTGCGGCGAAACCGGCGTCATCGATGAACACGTTCGCCTCCCGCGCCAGCAACAGGCTGAACGGATCGATGTTGGAGGAACCGACGCTGGCGACGCAGCCGTCGAAAACCGCCACTTTCGCGTGCAGGAAGCTGCGGTGGTACTCCTGGATCCTCACGCCCGCCTGCAGCAAAGGGCTATACAACGCCCGCGCTGCGTAATACAGCAGCCGGTACTCGACTTTTCCCTGCAGCAGCACCGTGACGTTTACGCCGCGCCGCGCCGCCCGCTCCAGCGCGTGCCGGAAGCGGCGGCCCGGGAAAAAATAGGCGCTGGCAATCACCACTTCCTCGCGCGCCGCGTCGATCAGCTCTATGTACGCGTCTTCGATATCCCGCCGGTGCCGGACACTGTCGCGCACCACGAGCGCCGCGCGCGCGCCGCCGTCTGCCGGTTCCGTCGCAGGCGGCGCGTAGCGGGGCGCGCGGCCCGTCAGGACCGCGAAACCCGGCCAGCGCCGCCAGCGCCGGCCGAAAGTCGCCCACGAAACGCGCGTCCAGAGCCTGGAGGCCTCCGCACGCACGCGTGCCGCGAGCGGGCCCTCAACGCGCACCGCGTAGTCGTAGCGCGGCGGCGCCTGATGCGGAGTGTCGTAGTCGTCGATGACATTGATGCCGCCGACGAAAGCCACTGCGCCGTCAATGCTCGCGAGCTTGCGGTGCATGCGGCGCAACCGCGTGCGCTGCCGCCAGGGCGGCCAGGCGCTGATGGCGGGGCGGAATACGAGAACCTCCGCGCTCGCTTTCGACAGCAACTCGCGAAATCGCGGCGCGAAATCCTTGGCGCCGAAGCCGTCGATGAGCAGATGGGTCGCGACACCGCGCGAGGCGGCGTGCGCCAGGGCTTCGGCGACCAGGCTGCCGGCCTGGTCGTCGGCGAAGATGTAGGTCTCGAGGAACACCTCTGCCGTTGCCCCTTCGATCGCGGCGATGAGCGCCGGGAAGTACTGCTCGCCATTCTTCAGCAGGGTGAGGCGGTTCCCGGCCACATAGTCAAGCACGCTCGAGCTCCGCGCTCACCGCGAGATGGTCCGACAGCAGCGACCAGGGCGGGCCGCTGTGCACCTGCGTACCGAGCACCTTGAAGCCGCGCACGTAGATGCGGTCCAGGCGGAACATGGGCAGCAGGCTCGGAAAGGTGCGGCTGTGCCTGCCGCCCGCCGCCATCGACACCTCGGTCATGCCGAGGCTTTTCTCGAGGATGCCGCTGGCGCGCTGGCGCCAGTCGTTGAAGTCGCCGGCGACGATGATCGGCAGGCGCTTGTCGGCAAGATTCTCTAGGCGCACGGCGATCGCATCGAGCTGCCGGCGGCGGCCGCGCTCGTGCAACGACAGGTGCACGCAGACGCAATGCAGGTTGCGCCGCCAGCCCGGCACCTTGAGCACGCTGTGCAGCAGCCCCCGGCGCTCGAAGCGATGGTCCGAGACGTCTTCGTTCTCGGAGGAAAGGATCGGGAAACGCGACAGGATCGCATTGCCGTAGTGCCCGTACTGGTGCACGTGGTTGCGGCCGTAGACGTGCTGCAGTTCGTCGCCGGCGAGGAATTCGTGCTGCGATTTCCCCGGCCACGCGGCGAAACGCCGCGCGTGGCGCTGGTTGTGGCCCTGCACTTCCTGCAGGAAAACCAGGTCCGGCTTGAGCGCGCTAAGGCCCTCGCGCAGCTCGTGGATCACCATGCGGCGGTTAAACGTCGACAGGCCCTTGTGGATGTTCAGCGTGACGACACGCAGCTTCGCCGTCATCGGAGGTCGAACCTGAAGCGCTTCTCGAACAGGTCGGCGTCGTCGAAATGCCGCCGCCCGACGAATGCCGTGGCGTGCCGTCCCCACTGGCGCATCGCGCCCGCCGAAGCGATGCCCATGGGCCAGAACGCGAAGCGTTCCGGCCGCTCGGTCCCGGGCACCAGGCCATCCTGCCCGAACATGCTCGCGCGCCCGCCTGAGTAACGGAACAGCGAACGCAGCTCGCCATAGGGCCGGATCTCGTAGCGCGCCAGGCTGTCGGTGCCGCGCACCACGGCGACACGCTCTATATAGTGCGTGCCGCTGGCGATGCTCACCAGCGGGCGCTCGCCCTCCTCGATGCGCGGCAGCGACTGCGGCGAGAACATCCACTCCTCCATGCCGCCGGGGCCGGGACGCGCCGCGGCGCGCGGCGTCGGGAAAAACTGGTGGTAGCAGCCGCAGGGATGAATCGCGTCGTACACCAGCGGCTCGCCGTCCGGCGCGAGCGTCACGCGCCAGGTGATGCCGTCGAGTTTTCCGGCCAGGGAATCGCCCGCGGACTGCGCCGGCCGCTCCGGAAACCAGAGCGTGTAGACCAGCTGCAGCAGCACGCGGTCTTCGTAGCGCGTCCACGCGGGATGACCATACACGGCGAGCTCGGCGCCGTTCACAGAAGGCGAATCCGTATCGCGCAGCCAGCGCAGCACGCCGAAACGGTCATAGTCGCCCTTCACCTCGACCGCGAAACTGGGCGCATAGGCGGCTAGCAGTTCCTTCATATCGCTCTCGGGCAGTTCGGGGATGCCCAGCGGATTCCCGGCCGCGCGCGCCAGCAGCAACGCCACGCTTGCGCGTGGCAGCGGCGTGCCTGGCTCCGGGGCATAGGGCACGTGATGCACATCGCGCATCGCGCCCCCGGCGAGCGCGGGGTCGCGACGGAACGCGGCCAGCGTCTCTTCTTCCTGGCGCCGAACGCCCGCGGCGAACGGAATGCGCGTGAGCCAGTACAGGCCGAGAACCCTGCTCGAAAGCTGATAGTCGTCGGGCACCTCCGCATGCCCCAGCAGCGCGTCACGCGCCTCGGGCCTGGCAAGATCGATTTCCATCAACAGCCTGCCGCACTCCTGCGTGCGCTGCAGCGCGGCGCGCATTTCGGGAAGCTGCCCGGCGGGCAGATTCATGACTTCGTAGCGCCGCGCCTCCAGGTCAAGCGCGAGCATCCGGTCGGTCAGCGCGTGCAGCGCGCGCTCATTCGCGAGCGCCGCGGGGCGCAGCGATGCCAGCAGGCGACTGACGCGCAGGTAGGGGAAACCGGGCACCGGCGAATCCTGCGCATCACGCGTGCCGGCAGCCGCCACGCGATCGTCGAGCGTGCGGTACCACTCGGCGCAACTACGAACCTGCGGTGTGTCGGACGCCAGATGAACGGCAAATGGCGCATTCAGGGAGGCGCAGCCCGCGGCAAGGATGGCAACCAGGCCGGCGCCGAACGCGGCGACCGGAAAGCGCGGTCTCATGGCTTCTTCGTCCCTTCCTGCGCGCGCCGCAGCGCCTCGCGACGCAAGGCAGCGCGTCGTTCAATCTCGCGCACCATGCCGCGGAACTGGTCCTCGATGTTCGAGCGCATCACCAGTTCGCCGAGCAGCGGCGGCATGGACAGCGCCTCGACGATCCCGTCCCAGGTGAGGAGGATCCGCCCGTCGCCCTGCGGCTCGATACGATAGGCGCCCTCGAGACGCTTCAGGTTTCCCTTCAGCATGCTTACTTCGAGCGCGTGCGGCGGGCGCTCGGTGGAGGCGAGCGTCACGTCGATCGGAAAAGTAAAAAACAGGAAACCCACCTCCCCGGACTGCTCGACCACCGTCACCGCGCCGCGCCGTTCGATCACGCGGCTGCGGCGCATGCCGGGGATGAACTCCGCCAGCCGGCTGTAGTCCGTCAGCGTCTGCCAGACCAGATCGAGCGGCGCATCCAGGAGCGCGCGGCAGACCACCTCGAGCGCCTCGTCGCGCCGCGTTGCGTCGACCGATACATCGTCGACCGCCCGCGCGTCGCTCGCGCAGCCGAACAGGAGCACGCAACAGCAAGCCGCGGTCAGCCTGCGCATTGGCCCACGATCCGGATCGCGTCACGGTTCGACCACGAAAAGCATTTGGCCGCCGCTTCCCGCCACGGCAGCCACACGCTCGCGACATGCTCATCGGGCGCCAGCGCCGCGGGTACCCGCCCCGGCAACTCGAGGCTGAAGACGTGCTCGGTATTGTGCGTCGTTCCCGCGACGAACCGGTGCCGCCACTGGGCGAAGATCTCGAACGTGTAGGCGAGGTTCCAGCACCTGAGGTCCGCCGCCTGCGCTGCGAATCCCGTTTCCTCGCGCAACTCTCGCTGCGCCGCCGCGGCCAGCGGTTCGTCCGGGCGATCGAGCGATCCGGTCACCGATTGCCAGAATCCCGGCCGCCCGGCGCGCTCCAGCAGCAGCACGTCGCCCGCCATGGTGTGTACGAGGACGAGAACCGAGACCGGTATTTTGGGATTCACGGACTCGGTTTCACCTGCGCGATTTGTAGAGCTCGGGCAACGCCGCTGGACCGTTCAGGAACACTGCGAAGAACGGCCGTTTGCGATCGACCCAGCCGGCGGCCGCGGCGGCGAGAACGTCAACCAGCATGCCGCGCTCGTCCGCGGGAAGTTCGGCGGCGCCCTCGATGAGCAGCACATGGCCGCCGGCCTTCGACCAGGACAGGTCGGCAAGGCAGTCCTCCAGCGCATCCCAGTTGCCGCCGAACCAGCGCGGAAATTCCAGCGCGCGCGAGATTCGCTCTATCAATGCCGCCTTGCCTGCGGCCCCGGCCAGATCGATGCACGACACCTGCAGCGCGCTGCCCTTCGTCGCAACGAGAATCTCGTCCGTGCGCGACGTGCGGTACACGCCGGACTTGGAGGCATCGCCCAAACGCTGCAAGAGCTTGCTCAGGATCTACTCCAGGACGCGCTTGAAGCTGCGGTAGTGGTCGTCGGTGTAGTAAAGCGTACCATCCCGGCCGGCGATGACGCGCCGCGCGCCGCGATCCCTCGCGCCTGGCGTTTTCACAGTGTATTCGCGGTACCAGCCGCGCTCGCGCAGCGGCAGGATTTTTTCCCGGTTGCCGAACGTGATGCCGTCCCGCTGGTGCAGGAACGGCCCGCCTTTCCTGATGAGGGAAATGGTCTCGACGGCTTCCCTGGGAAGGTGCTTTTTCTCTATCGCTCTTTCAGAAAAACAAAACGCGCTAAAAGAGAAAACAAGTGCCAGGAGCCCGGCGAGCAGCCTCACGGGCGCGGCGTTTCTATTCCGACTTTCGCAGCCGGATGTGCAATTCGCGCAACTGGCGCTCGGTGACCGGCGATGGCGCGCCGGTGACGAGGTCCTGGCCGCGCTGCGTCTTCGGGAAGGCGATCACGTCGCGGATCGCTTCCGCTCCCGCCATCAGAGTCACCAGCCGGTCGAATCCGAAGGCGATGCCGCCGTGCGGTGGCGCGCCGTACTGCAGCGCCTGCAGCAGGAAGCCGAATTTCGCCTGCTGGTCTTCGGGCGAAATTTTCAGCGCGCGAAACACCTGCTGCTGCACTTCCTGGCGGTGGATCCGCACCGAGCCGCCGGCGACTTCCCAGCCGTTAAGCACCAGGTCGTAGGCCTTGGCGTAGGCCTTCGCCTGGTCGGTCTCGATGAACGCCTCGTGGCCGTCCTTGGGACTCGTGAACGGATGGTGGCGCGCCTTCCACTCCTTCGACTCCTCGTCGTACTCGAACATCGGGAAATCCACCACCCACAACGGCCGCCAGCCCTTTTCGGCCAGGCCGCGATCATGGCCGACCTTCTGGCGCAGCGAGCCCAGGTGGGCGTTGCAGGCCTCGGCCTTGTCCGCGCCGAAGAAAATAAGATCTCCGTCCTTTGCTTTTGTTCTGGAAAGCAGTTCATGCAATACAGGCAAAGGGAAAAACTTGACGATGGGCGATTGCAGCCCCTCTGCGCCCTTGGCGATTTCGTTCACCTTGATCCAAGCGAGGCCCTTCGCACCCAGTCCGCGCAGGTATTCCGTGTAGTCGTCGATCTCCTTGCGCGAAATCGTGGCGCCACCCGGAACGCACAGCGCCGCCACGCGGCCGCCGGCCGCGTTCGCCGGCCCGGAGAAGACCTTGAATTCAATATCCTTCGCGAGGTCGGTGATTTCGGTCAGCTTGAGCGGGATACGCATATCCGGCTTGTCGACGCCGTAGTCGCGCATCGCGTCTTCGTAGGCCATGACCGGGAACGGATCCGGCAGCGAAACGCCCAGCACTTCCTTGAACAGGTGGCGCGCGAGCGCTTCCATCAGCGTGCGGATCGCCTGCTCGCCGAGGAACGAGGTCTCGATGTCGATCTGCGTGAATTCGGGCTGCCGGTCGGCGCGCAGGTCCTCGTCACGGAAGCACTTCACGATCTGGTAGTAGCGGTCGAACCCCGCGATCATCAGCATCTGCTTGAACAGCTGCGGGCTCTGCGGCAACGCGTAGAACTGGCCGTCGTTGATGCGAGAGGGCACCAGGAACTCGCGCGCGCCCTCGGGCGTCGACTTGTAGAGCACCGGCGTCTCGATGTCGATGAAGCCGTGCCCGTCGAGGAAGCTGCGCGCGGCTTTCGCCGTGGCGTGCCGCATGCGCAGGTTCTTCTGCATCACGTCGCGCCGCAGGTCGAGGATGCGGTGCTCCAAGCGCACCGTTTCCGAAATGTTCTCGTCGTCGAGCTGGAACGGCGGCGTCAGAGAAGGATTTAGGATCTCGACTTCGTGCGCCAGCACTTCAACCTCGCCGGAGCGCAGGTTCGCGTTCACGGTCCCCGCGGGCCGGGCGCGCACCATGCCGGTGACCCGCAGGACGAATTCATTGCGCACACCCTCGGCCAGCTTGAAGGATTCGGCGCGGTCCGGGTCGCACACCACCTGCGCCAGGCCCTCACGGTCGCGCAGGTCGATGAAGATCACGCCGCCGTGGTCGCGGCGGCGGTGCGCCCAGCCGGCGAGCGTCACCTTCTGGCCGATCAGCTTGGCGTTCAACTCGCCGCAGTAGTGGCTTCTCATACTCATACGTGGCTTCGCATGCTCATTTGCCATGCACCTTGCCGTTCGGCGGCACCACGCCCATCGAGATGATGTACTTCAGCGCTTCGTCCACGCTCATGTCGAGTTCGATCACATCCTTGCGCGCGACGATCACGAAATAGCCGCCGGTCGGGTTCGGCGTCGTGGGCACGTAGACGCTGATGTAGTCGCCGACGAGGCGCGCATCGATCTCGGCGCCGGGCCTGCCGGTGAGGAAGGCAATCGTCCACATGCCCTCATGCGGCCAGCGTACCAGCAGCGCCCTGCGAAACGCCTGGCCGCTGGAGGAGAACAGGGTGTCGGAAATCTGCTTGACGCTCGAATAGATCGAATTGACCACCGGAATCCGGTGCAGGACCTGGTGCCAGAAATTGACCAGCCGCGCGCCGAGCAGGTTGGTCGCGAACGCGCCGGTGAGAAATACGATCACCACCGTCATCAACGCCCCCATGCCGGGCATGTGGAAGCCCAGCCAGTTCTCGGTGCGGAACTCCAGCGGCAGCAGCAGCAGGGTCTGGTCGAGCGCATCGACGATGAACTTCAGCACCCACAGCGTGATGACGAGTGGAATCCAGATGAGGAGCCCGGTGATGAGGTACTTTTTCATGGCTTCAAAATAAAAAGCCCGGCATCAGGGTACGGGAGACGCGTCTCCCGTTCACTCTACGCCGGGCCGGCGGCATGGCCCTTTAAAGATCAATTCGTGGTGCTGGCCGGCGTCTTCTTCTCCGGCTTGGCTTCGGTCTTGGTTTCGGTTTTCGATTCCGACTTCGATTCAGACTTTGATTCCGACTTCGTTTCCGTCTTTGCCTCGGCCTTCGCCTCCGGCTTTTCCGCTTCGGCCTTCTTGCCGCTGCCCTTGAAGTCGGTGGCATACCAGCCCGACCCCTTCAACTGGAATCCGGGGGCCGTCAGCTGCTTCGAGTACTTCTTCTTGCCGCAGGTCGGGCACTTGGTCAGCGGCGCCTCGGAGATCTTCTGAAGGTGGTCGTCCTGATGGCCGCAGGCCGCGCAGCGGTATTCGTAGATGGGCATTCAAGTTCCTGAATTAGCTTGAATTATACCGCCAACGACCGGCATTCAGAACGGTATGTCGTCTTCCATGTCGTCGAACTTGCCGGCCGGCTTCTTGGCCGCCGCCGCGGGCTTCGCCGCGCCTTCCCCTCTCGGTTCGGATTCACCCCTCGGTTCGCCGGCGCCAGCCCTCGAGCCGAGCATCTGCATGCGATCGGCGCGGATCTCGGTGCTGTAGCGGTCCTTGCCGGTTTCCTTGTCCTGGTACTTGCGCGTGCGCAACTGGCCCTCGACGTAGACCTGCGAGCCTTTCTTCAGGTATTCGCCCGCGATCTCGGCCAGCTTGCCGAAGAAGCTGATGCGGTGCCATTCGGTGGCTTCCTTCTTCTCGCCGCTCGCCTTGTCCTTCCACGTTTCCGTGGTGGCGACGCTGATGTTGGTGACCGCCTCGCCGCTCGGCAGGTAGCGCGTTTCCGGATCCCGGCCGAGGTTGCCGACGATGATGACCTTGTTTACCGATGCCATGACTATCCCCTTCGTTTTTGGAGTACTGTATGAATATCCATCTTACGAATATACAACGCCCGGCCCTACACCGGGTTGACAGCCGCATTTTCCGAACCCACCCGGCGCGGCGCCCGCATGCCGGCGCAAGCCGCCAGCCAGAGCGCTGTCAATACCGCACAGGCGCCAAACACGGTGGCCGCGCCATGGCGGCCGGCGATCCAGCCGCCGCCCAGGCCGCCGAAAAACAGGCCAAGCGTCTGGGCGGTGTTATACACCCCGATCGCGGTGCCGCGCGCATGCGCCGGGGCGATGCGGGTCACGAGCGAGGGCAGGATCGCTTCCAGTATGTTGAACGCGGCGAAAAACGCGAATAACAACACCGCCATGGCGATCACGCCGCGCCCCGTGAGCGCCAGCGCCGCCATGACCAGGAGCAGCAGCGCGACCGAGCCGACCAGCACCGGCTTGGGCCGGTCGCGCCGGTCGGCATAGAGGATCGGCGGCACCATCACCGCGAAGGAAACGAGCACCACGGGCAGGTAGAGCATCCAGTGGTCCGCCAGCGCGAGCCCGGCGCCAACCAGCAGCGTCGGCACCACCACGAACATCGCCATCTGCACCATGTGCAGGACGAAGATGCCGAAATTCAGCCGCAGCAGCTCCGGCCGCAGCGCCTCGGCCAGCCCGGCGATCGCGGGAGCCGCGCGCGGCTGCGACAGCGCCGCGTCCGCCAGATCCGGCACCACCGCCGCGACCAGCCAGATCGCGGCGAGCGACAGCAAGCCGACGATCACGAACAAGCCGCCCATGCCGATGACGCGATAGAGCGCCGGCGCGGCGACCAGCGACAGCGCGAAACTGAAGCCGATCATGGAACCGATCATCGCCATCACCTTCGTGCGGTGCGCCTCGCCGGTGAGATCGGCCGCCAGCGCCACCACCACCGAGGAAATCGCGCCCGCGCCCTGCAGCGAACGCCCGGCGATCGCGGTCCAGATGTCGGTGGCCGAGGCGGCGAGAAAGCTGCCGGCGGCGAAAATCACCAGGCCAACGTAGATCACCGGCTTGCGGCCCCAGCGGTCCGAGGCCATGCCGAAGGGAATCTGCAGGATCGCCTGTGTCAGGCCGTAGGCGCCGAGCGCGATGCCGACCAGCACCAGGTCGCCGCCGCCGGCGTACTGCGGCGCGTGCACCGCGAACACCGGCAGGATCAGGAACAGGCCCAGCATGCGCAGACCGAAGATCGCGGACAGGCTCGCGCCCGCGCGAAGTTCGGTGCGCGTCATTGGTTCGGGTTGCATGAAAGGCTGGAGTGAGGCGGGGCGAAAGGGCTATAGTAGCGGGTTTCGCCTCTCAAAAATCGCACTTGGACCACATTCGCATCCGCGGCGCACGCACGCACAACCTCAAGAACATCAATCTTGCGTTGCCGCGCGAAAAACTGGTGGTGATCACCGGGCTGTCGGGCTCGGGCAAGTCCTCGCTCGCCTTTGACACGCTCTACGCCGAGGGCCAGCGCCGCTACGTCGAGTCGTTGTCCGCGTACGCGCGCCAGTTCCTCGAACTCATGGAAAAGCCCGACGTCGACCTGATCGAGGGACTGTCGCCCGCGATCGCCATCGAGCAGAAAGCGGCGAGCCACAATCCGCGTTCGACGGTGGGCACCGTCACCGAGATCCACGACTACCTGCGGCTGCTCTACGCGCGCGTCGGCACGCCGTACTGTCCCGACCACAACCTCGCGCTCGAGGCGCAGACGGTGGCGCAGATGGTCGACCAAGTGCTTGCGCTGCCGGCGGACACGAAGCTCATGATCCTCGCGCCAGTGGTCGCCGGTCGCAAAGGGGAACAGGCGGAACTCTTCGAGGAACTGCGCGCCCAGGGATTCACGCGCGTGCGCGTCGACGGCAAGGTGCATGAACTCGAAAACGCGCCCAGGCTGGCGAAAAACTCCAAGCACACCATCGAAGTGGTGGTCGACCGGCTGCGCGCCAAGACGGAGGTCAAGCAGCGCCTTGCCGAATCCTTCGAAACCGCGCTGCGCCACGCCGATGGCCGCGCGATCGTCGTCGACCTGGACAGCAAGAAGGAAAATCTGCTGTCCGCGCGCTTCGCCTGCCCGAAGTGCGACTACGCGCTGGCCGAACTCGAGCCGCGCCTGTTCTCGTTCAACAACCCGATGGGCGCCTGTCCGAAGTGCGACGGCCTGGGAACGGTGGAGTTCTTCGACCCGCGCCGCGTGGTCGCGCATCCGAACCTGAGCCTTGCCAGCGGCGCGATCAAGGGCTGGGACCGGCGCAACCATTTCTACTACTCGATGCTGACTTCGCTCGCGCGGCACTACGGCTTCGACGTCGAGGCGCCGTGGGAGATGCTCGAGGACAAGACGCAGGACCTGATCCTGAACGGCTCGGGCAAGGAGAAAATCGCCTTCCACTACGTCACCGAGCGCAACCGCAACCAGGTGCGCGAGCACGCCTTCGAGGGCGTGCTGCCGAACCTCGAGCGGCGCTACCGCGAGACCGATTCAGTGGTGGTGCGCGAGGAACTCGCGAGGTTCCGCAACACGCGGACCTGCGTCGAGTGCGGCGGAACGCGCCTGCGGCGCGAAGCTCGCCACGTCAAGGTGGCGGACAGGACAATTTACGACGTTTCCGCCTTTCCCCTCGGAAAATCCCTCGAATTCTTCAAGGCCCTGAACCTGCCCGGCGCGAAAGGCCATATCGCAGAGCGCATCGTGCGCGAGATCGCCAACCGCCTGGAATTCCTCGTCAACGTGGGCCTCGACTACCTGGCGCTCGAACGCACCGCCGGTTCGCTGTCGGGCGGCGAGTCGCAGCGCATCCGGCTCGCCTCCCAGATCGGCTCGGGGCTGACCGGCGTCATGTACGTGCTGGACGAGCCGTCGATCGGCCTGCACCAGCGCGACAACGCGCGCCTGATCGTTACGCTCAAGCACCTGCGCGACCTCGGCAACAGCGTGATCGTAGTGGAGCACGACGAGGAGGCGATCCGCGCGGCGGACTACGTCGTCGACATGGGACCCGGCGCCGGGCACGCCGGCGGGCACGTCGTCGCCGAGGGCACGCCGGCGCAGATCATCGCCTCGCCGGACTCACTGACCGGGAAATATCTTGCGCACGCGATGTCCATCGCCGTGCCGCGCCTGCGCAACCGCCCCGGCCCGAAGCGTCTCGTGGTGCGCGAAGCGAGCGGCAACAACCTGAAGAAAGCGACCCTCGACCTCCCGGTCGGACTGTTCGTCTGCGTCACCGGGGTTTCCGGCTCGGGCAAGTCGACGCTGATCAACGACACCATGTATGCGGCGATCGCGCGCCACCTCTACGGCTC
>JANYII010000016.1 GCA_025358705.1 Betaproteobacteria bacterium
CAGAAGAAGGGCGTGCGGTTCACCGCCGCCTGGGGCCGGCAGGCGTTCAACATCGGCGGGCGCTTCAAGTTCTGGGGCGGATTGACGGTGGAGGCCGTGGGCGGCGGGCCCGGTCTGGTCGAGTCGCTGACCAGCATCGCGAAAAAGAACGGTATCGAGATCTGGTATGAGGCACGAGCGAAGGAACTGTTGGCAGACGATTCCGGGGTTACCGGAGTTATCGTCAGATACCAAGGAAAAACAATCTCGCTGAAATCGAAGGCGGTGGTACTCGCCGCCGGCGGATTTCAAGCAGATCCGGAGCAGCGGGTGCGCTACCTGGGGCCGGGCTGGGAACTGGCCAAGGTGCGGGGCACGAGATTCAATACCGGCGACGGCATCCGCATGGCGCTCGACGCTGGCGCAGCGGCGACCGGCAACTGGTCCGGCTGCCACGCGGTGGCCTGGGAGCGCAACGCGCCCGAGTTCGGCGACCTGGCCGTTGGCGACCAGTTCCAGAAGCACTCCTATCCCTGGGGCGTGTACATCAACGCCGAAGGCAAGCGCTTCGTGGATGAAGGCGCGGACTTCCGCAACTACACCTATGCCAAGTACGGCCGGGTGATCCTCTCACAGCCCGGACAGTTCGCCTGGCAGATCTTCGATGCCAAGGTGAAGGGCCAGCTGCGCGACGAATACAAGATCAAGCAGGTCACCAGGCGCACTGGCAATTCGCTCGAAGAATTGTGCAAGAACCTCGAGGACACGAACCAGGAGCAGGCCCTGAAGGAACTCCAGGCCTACAACGGCGCGGTGCAGACCGATATCCCGTTCAACCCAAATATCAAAGATGGAAGATGTACTAAAAATTTAAACATCAATAAATCAAACTGGGCCAACACGCTGGACACGCCGCCGTTCGAAGCCTACGCGGTGACCTGCGGCATCACCTTCAGCTTCGGCGGCCTGAAAATCAACAGCGACGCGCAGGTACTTTCGTCGGATGGCGCGCCGATTCCGGGCCTCTACGCCGCGGGCGAACTCGTCGGCGGCATCTTCTATTTCAACTACCCCGGCGGGACGGGACTCACCAACGGCGCCGTATTCGGCAAGATCGCCGGCAGGAACGCCGCGCGGGCCTAGGATTTGGGACCGGCTTCCTTCTTCGCTTCCTTTTTCGTTTCTTCCAGCAGCCAGGCCTCGAACCCCGCGACATCCTGCTTGCCCGCCGTGCGTGACGAGCGCACCAGGTAGTAGCCGCGCGATGAAACGATCGATTTCCTGAACGGCGTCACGAGCTGCCTGTCGCGCAGCGTGCGCCGCAGCAGCGGCAGGCGTCCGAGTGCGACGCCCTGCCCGTTGATGGCGGCCTGCACCAGCTGGTCGTACTGGCTGTATTGCAGCGCGCCCGCGGGTTTCAGGTCCCGCAGCCCGTGCGCGTGCAGCCAGAGATTCCACTCGATCCAGGAGGCCTGCGGATCGTCCATGTGCAGCAGCACGTGCGCGCGCAGATCCGCCGGCACGCGCAGCGGCCGGGATGCGTCGGCCGCCAGTGCCGGGCTGCACACCGGGATCACCTCCTCCTCGAACAGCGGCCGCTCGCCTTCCATCTCCGCCGCCTTCGCGTAGCGGATCGCGAGGTCCACTCCGTCGCGCTCAAGGTTGATGGTGTCGTAGGAGGCCGAGATCCGCACGTCAATGCCTGGATGGGCCTGCAGGTAGCCGTTCAGCCGCGGAATCAGCCAGAGCGAGGCGAAGCCCGGCGTCGTCGTGACGGTCACCGTGCGCGCCGCGGCGGTGCCGCGCAGTTTCTGCGTCGTATCGTGCAGTTCCTGCAGCACCTCCTGCGCCACCTGGTACAGGCGCTGCCCGTTTTCGGTCAGGAACAGCGCCCGGGTCCGGCGCTCGAACAGCTTGCCACCGAGGCTCTTCTCCAGCGCCTGGATCTGGCGGCTGACCGCGGACTGGGTCAGGAACAGCTCGCCCGCCGCCTTGGTGAACGACAGGTGGCGGGCCGCCGCCTCGAAGGCGAGCAGCAATTCCAGGGGCGGCACCTGCCAGCGCTGGCTATGCATGCTTATAGCGCATCCATACTATGCGGAAACACCGTTTGTCCCTCTGGAGCATGGCGCTCAACATAGATGCACGTAAATCATGTGTCAAGGAGATACCATGGACTTGAGCCCGATCGCCGCCAGCATCCCCGTCCACAACAGCCAGCCGGTCCGGCTGCAGAACGGCTTCGGCCGGCGCATCACGGTCATCGAAGGCAACGTCTGGGTCACGCAGGACGGCGACCCGCGCGACCTCGTGCTGCGCGCGGGCGACGACTTCCGCTTCGACCGTCCGGTGGACGCCCTCGTATCCGCGCTCGGCGGCGACGCCCGGATCGCGTACGAAGACGGCATCGACGTCGGCAGCGCGCGCCATGGCTGACGCGCTCGTACTGCCACGCTCGGCGTTTCCCTACCCGGCGCATTCGGTCGAGATACGCGCGCTGGCGGATGGCAGGCCGTTGCTGATCCGCCCGCTCGCGACGCGGGACGCGGAGCTCTTGCAGGAATTCATCCGCGGCCTTTCGCCGCATTCCCGCTACCAGCGCTTCCAGAGCACGCTACACGAGTTGTCGCCGGAGCTGCTGGCGAAACTGACGGACCTCGACTACCAGCGCAGCATGGCGTTCGCCGCGATTGTCTTCGAGCACGGGCACCGGCGCATCGTCGCCGAGGCACGCTATGCGCCGGCCCTGGACCGGCCGGGCGCCGCCGAGTTCGGCCTCGCCGTGTCGGACGCCTGGCAGCGCCAGGGCCTGGGCACCCTTTTACTCGACAAACTGCTCCAGCACGCGGAGCGCAGCGGCATCACGCGTATCCAGGGCGACGTGCTGCACGACAACGCGGCCATGCTTCGCCTGACGCGGCAACTCGGCTTTGGCGCGCGTACGCATCCGGACGGCGCCTGGCTCACGCGCGTCGAGCGCAACCTCGGCGCCTTCGCCCTCGCCGCCTGACGGCGTAAGATCGGAGCTCCAAAGCGTCGGGAGCTTCAAAGTGCTGCGCTGGCTGCTCGTCCTGTGTTGCCTGCTGGTTGAGACCGCCTCGGCGGTCTATCCCGAAAAACCGATCCGCTTCGTGATCCCCTCCGCGCCGGGCGGCTCGCCCGACGTGCTGATGCGGATCCTGCTCGCCGAAATGTCCAGGAACATGGGCGTGGCGTTCGTGGTGGAGAACAAGCCCGGCGCATCGTTCGTCATCGGCACCCAGGACATCGTGCGCGCACCGGCCGACGGCTACACGCTTGGCTACGGCAACATCGTGTCGCTGGCGGTGAACCGCTCGCTGCTGGAGAAAATGCCCTATGACGTGGAACGCGATCTCACGCTGATATCCAATTGCGTCCGCGTCTACAACATGCTGGCGGTGAACAACAACCTGCCGGTACGCACGGTGCCAGAGCTGATCGCGCACGCCAAGCGCAATCCCGGCCGGCTGGTGATGGCTTCCGGCGGCAACGGCACCACCGGCCACCTTGGCGGCGAACTATTCAAGGCGATGACCGGGACTTTCATCCTGCACGTGCCTTACCGCGGCAGCCCGCAGGCGATCAACGACCTGATGGGCGGCCAGGTACAGATGATGTTCGACAACGTGCCCTCGATCGGACCGCACGTGAAGGCGGGCCGCGTGCGCGGCATCGCGGTGTCCGGTCCGCGACGCTCGCCCGTGTTCCCCAACATCCCGACCGTCGCCGAGGCGGGCGTACCGGGCTACGAAACCATCGCCTGGGGCGGAATCATGGGCCCGGCCAATTTGCCCAAGGAAATCGTCGCACGCCTGCTGGCCGAGATCCGTGCCGCCTACGCTTCCCCGGCAGTGCAGGAGCGCTACCGCAACCTCGATACCGAGATCGACGGCGGCACCCCGGAACAGTTCCAGGAACTGGTGCGCAGCGAGACGCCAAAATGGGCTGCGGTGGTGAAGCGCTCCGGCGCCAAAGTCGACTGACATGGGTGAGCGTTACGACTTGATCGTCCGCAACGGGACTATCGTCGACGGCACGCGTGCGCCGCGCCATGAAGCGGACGTCGGCGTACGAGGTGATCGCGTCGTGCGCATCGGCAACCTGAAAAACGAGCGGGCGAAGAAAGCAATCGATGCGGCGGGCAAGATTGTCTCGCCCGGCTTCATCGACGCGCATACGCACGACGATCGCCTGATGCTCTCGGCGCCGGAGATGGCGCCGAAGGCCAGCCAGGGCGTGACGACCGTCATCGCGGGCAACTGCGGCATCTCGCTCGCGCCGCTGGTGCTGGGCAACCGCACGGCGCCGCCGCCGCTCGACCTGCTTGGCGAAGGGGATTGGTACAGGTTCGGCTCATTTGCCGAGTACGTGAAAACCCTGGAGGAGAATCCCGCCGCGACCAATGCAGCCTTGCTCGTCGGGCATACCACCTTGCGGGTGGTGGCGATGGGTGACCTGGATCGGGCTGCAACTGAAAATGAAATCGGGAAAATGCAGGTCATGGTGCGCGAGGCCCTGGACGCGGGAGCCATTGGCGTTTCCACAGGCCTGTACTACGAGCCCGCGCGCGCGGCGCCCACCGAAGAGGTGATCGAAGTCTGCCGCCCGCTCACCGCAAGTAAGGCGCTCTACTGCACCCACATGCGCGACGAGGGGGACGAGGTCACCGGTTCGCTGGAGGAGACTTTCCGCATTGGCCGGGAGTTGAACGTGCCGGTGGTGGTGTCGCACCACAAGGTCGTCGGCACGCCGAACTTCGGCCGCACGAGCGAAACGCTGCCCCTGATTGCGGAACGGATGAAGTCGCAGGGCATCAGCCTGGATTGCTATCCCTACTGTGCTTCCTCGACCATCCTGTCGGCGGACCGCGCGGCACTGGGGACGAAAACGCTCGTCACCTGGTCGAAGCCTCACCCGGAATTTGCCGGCATGGATTTGGCGGTTATTGCGGGGAAAATGAATCTTTCAATAGAAAAAACAACCCAGAAACTCCTCCCCGCGGGCGCGATCTACTTCTCCATGGACGAAGCCGACGTGCAGCGCGTGCTCGCCTTCGAGCACACCATGGTCGGCTCGGACGGCCTGCCGCACGACGCGGCGCCGCACCCGCGCCTCTGGGGAACCTTTCCACGCGTGCTCGGCCACTACTCGCGCAGCCTCGGACTCTTTCCGCTCGAGACCGCCGTCTACAAGATGACCGGCCTCACAGCGAAGACCTTCGGCCTGAAGGACCGCGGCGTGCTGAAGGAAGGCGCCTACGCCGACCTGTGCGTATTCGACGCCGCTACCGTTGATGAAGCCGCGACCTTCGCGCGCCCGATCCAGCCGGCCAGGGGTATCGAAACCGTGATCGTCAACGGCGCGATCACGTGGCAAGATGGAAAATCCACTGGCGCACGGCCGGGGCGCGTGCTGCGCCGCCATTAACTTCTGGGAAAGATCCAGCCATGACAAGCAGGGATATCAAGGTCCGGTCCAGCGGCGGTGGAGATTTCGATTGCTACCTCTCGATACCCGCTGGCAGCGCAAAGGTGCCTGCCGTGGTGCTCGCCTCCGCGATCCACGGCGTTGACGGCGACATCCGCGCCCTCGCCGACGAATTCGCGGCGCTCGGATTCATCGCAGCCGCGCCGGACCTGTTCTGGCGCTCGGTGCCGGGGCCGCTGGCACGCGACGATCCACGCTCGAAGCCGCGCGGGCAGCCGCGCCTGGAGAAGATCAAGGCGGGCGAAGCCGACATGATGGATACGCTCGCCGAAGTGCGCCGGCTGCCGCAATCGAACGGCCGGGCGATGACGATGGGATTCTGCTACGGCGGTCCCTACGCAATCCTCGGACCGGCGCGCCTCGGCTACGACGCCGGCATGGGCTGCCATTCCACGCAGATGAAGGACTACATCGGCGAGCTGACGGGCGTGAAAAAGCCGGTCTGCCTCATCTGGGGCGACCAGGACGTCATGGCACCCGCCGAAGTGCTCGACGCCTACCGCCCGGTTCCGGCGCGCATGAAGAACTTCGAGCTGCACGTCTTTCCCGGCATCCTCCACGGCTACATGATGCGCAGCCACAAAGACGTGTTCGACGCGAAGACGCGCGACTTTTCCATGGCGCGGGCCCGCGCAATCCTCGAGGGACTGCGCGGCACGGCCTGAGCACGGTCGTTGCAATTGCAATATTGTGGTTGCATTTGCAATTATAGGCCTGTAGACTTCCATTGATGGTCGCAACCCCCGATCCCCGCCAGCGCGCGTGGGCCCGCTTCGTCACTGCCCAGGCAATGCTGCTCGAACATATTGAAGCCGCCTTTTCTGAGGCGGACCTGCCGCCGCTCGCCTGGTATGACGTGCTTTGGATCCTCGAAAACGCCGAGCACGGCCGGCTGCGGATGGCGGACCTCGCGCGCAAAGCCGTGGTGTCGCGCAGCAACGTGACCCGCCTCACCGATCGCATGGAAAAGGCCGGCCTGGTGGCGCGTTCGGACTGCCCGATCGACGGTCGCGGCACGGTCTGCGAACTGACCGCCAAGGGACGCGCGCTGCGCGCGAAGATGTGGCCCGTGTACAGGAAGCAGATCGACACCCTTTTCAGCAAGCACCTCGACTCGCGCGAGGCGGACCTGATTTCCACGGCATTCGGCCGCATCATTGATTCATCCAACCAGAGGAAAAGCTCATGAAACTCTATTACTCCCCCGGCGCCTGCTCGCTCGCCCCGCACATCGCCATGCGCGAAGCCGGCATCCCGGTCGACCTGATGAAGGTGGACCTGAAGGCCAAGCAATACGACGGCGGCGACTACAAGCAGGTGAACAGCAAGGGCTACGTGCCGGCGGTTGAAACGCCAGCCGGCGTGCTGACGGAGGCGCCGGTGATCCTGCAGTACATCGCCGACCAGAAACCGGAATCCGGCCTCGCCCCCAAGCCCGATGACCCGGCGCGCTACAAGCTGCAGGAGATGCTCAATTTCATTACCTCCGAGATGCACAAGGGCATGGGCAATTTCTTCAACCCGGCGCTGAACGACGGCTGGCGCCAGGCGGTCACCGACCGCCTCGGCCTGCGGATGGATTGGGTGGCGAAGCAGCTGGAAGGCAAGCAGTACATCATGGGCGACAAGTTCACCGTCGCCGACGCCTACCTGTTCACCATCCTCAACTGGGCCGGGCCGAGCAAGTTCGACATGAGCAAGTGGCCGACCATCGTCGAGTACCACAAGCGCGTCGCCGCGCGGCCGAAGGTGCAGGAAGCGCTCAAAGCCGAAGGCCTGGTGAAGTAGATGGGCGCAGCCCTCCCTACCCTGTTCCTCTCCCATGGCTCGCCGATGCACGCGATCCAGCCGGGAGCGGTGCGCGCGGTATGGGAGGGCATCGCGCGCGACCTGCCGCGCCCGAAGGCGATCCTGATCGCCTCGGCGCACTGGGAGACGAACATCCCGGCGCTCACAGGAGCGGCGAAGCCGGAAACCATCCACGATTTCTACGGCTTTCCGAAGCCGCTTTACGAAATTCAGTACCCGGCGCCCGGTGCGCCGGGGATTGCTGAAAAAGCCCTGGGCTTGCTGAAAGAAAATAAATTCAAAGTGTCTATTGATCCCGCCCGCGGGCTGGATCACGGCGCCTGGTCTCCCCTCCTCTACATGTACCCGAAGGCTGACGTACCAGTGGTGCAGGTCGCGGTGCAGACCGAGCTCGGCCCGCAACATCATCTTGAACTTGGCCGGGCGCTCGCACCCCTGGCGCAGGAAGGCGTGCTCATCATCGGCTCCGGTCATATGACGCACAACCTGCGCGAGCGCAGCAGTAACGGCCCCGCACCGTACGCGTCGGAATTCCAGGCATGGGTGAAGGACAGGATCGAGACAAAGGATTTTGATTCGCTGGTGAACTACCGCGCGCTCAACCCGCACGGCGTGCGCGCGCATCCGACTGACGAGCATTTCCTGCCGCTGTTTGTCGCGCTGGGCGCGGCGGTAAAGGACTACAAGGCTGAACGTCTGTACGACGCGATAGAGATGGGCTCGCTCGCGATGGACGCCTACCGATTTTCCTAGCGGTACCGGTACACCACCAGCTTCCCTGACGCGGACTCAGGCGTCCACACCTCGCCCTTGCGGCCGTGGATCTGGCGCACGTTGGCGCTGCCGCTGGATGAACCGTAGGTATCCCACTTTTCGGTCGCGGGATCGAAACGCATCATCAACTGCTTGTCCCATTCCGAGATCCAGACCTTGTCCGTCTCGTCGACGTACACCGCGTAGGTGCGCGGCCGCTCGCCCGGCGCTTTCCACACCTTCCACGTTCCCGTCTTCGGGTCGTAGCGGCTGAGGTTGCCGGAATTCCACTCGGACACCCAGACCATGCCCTTGGAATCCGACCACACGCGACGAGCTCCCTGGTCACGCGTCGGCGGCTCGATCACCTGCACCTTGTGGGTGGCGGCATCGATGCGCCCGACATACGACCCGGCCAGCGAGGCGAAGTAGACGGTGCCATCGGGCGTGGCATGAATTCCGTACGGCCCGCGGCCTTTCGGCGCGTCATAGACCTTCAGGTCGCCGCTTTTCGGATCGAGGCGCCCGTAGATCCCGTTCTGGCCCGTAAACCAGTGAATGCCCGCCTTGTCGAAGATCGCCGTATTGAGGTTGGCGTAGCCGGTGTCTTTCGGCAGCGGCCAGATTTTCACTGCCAGGGTCTTCTGGTCGACGCGCGCGATCGCGTTCTGCCCGCCGTCGGTGAACCACGCGGAACCGTCGCGATCGAGGATCACGCCGTGCGGCGACGAGCCCCGTCCCAGCGGAATCAGTTCAACCTTCCCGGTCTTCGGATCCAGCCGGCCCGCGTTGCCGCTGCCCTGGCCGGAAAACCAGACCGGACCGTCGGGCGCCGGGTCCGCCCAGATGTCATGCGCCGTGATGCGCGGCGGCAGCGGATATTCCTGCACGCTCATCTGGGCGGCCGCCCAGGACGGGAGGATCGAAAGAAACGCCACGGTCAGCAGGATGCGCATGGACGGATTCTAGCTAAACTAGCCCGAATGCCGGTGACAAGAAGAAAAAAGGCATCCCGCGAGATGCTCGGGCTTACCCGGGCCGAGTTCGCCACCCTGCGCCGCCTGCGCACGCCGGAAAAAATCCAGGCATTCCTCTACGGCCTGAAGCAGAACTTCGAGCGCGACGGCGAGACCTGCCATTCCGTGCGCGTGGTGCTTAGGGACCGCCGCGCGCATTGCATCGAAGGCGCCGTTACCGCGGCGTGCGCGCTGTGGATCCATGGCGAGCCGCCGCTGCTGCTCGATTTCCAGGCGGTGCACGATTTCGACCACGTGGTCGCGGTGTTCCGGCGCAACGGCCGCTGGGGCGCGATCTCCAAGACCAACGGCATCGGCCTCAGGTGGCGCGACCCGGTGTACCGCACGCTGCGCGAACTCGCGATGTCCTACCTGCACGAGTACTACAACAAGCGCGACCGCAAGACCCTGCGCACCTACTCGCGCCCCTACGACCTGAGAAGGATGAAGCCGGAAATCTGGGTCACCGCCGACGACGGCGCCTGGGACCTGGTCGACGCACTGGAAGCCACGCAGCACTACAAGCTGATGACCCCCGCGCAAGCGCGCAGCCTGCTGCGCAGGGATCCCTTCGAGCGCGAGGTAGGAAACCTCCTGCAATACAAAAGACCTAAGAAGCGCTAGGCCTACTTCTCTTCCACCTTGCCGATTTTCTCCAGCGCCACCGCGAGGCGCCTGGCATCGTTGTCCCAGTATTTCTGGAATTCGGGCGCATCCAGGTAGCTGATCGGCGTCGACACCTTCTCCATCTGCGCCTTGAACTCCGCCGAATTCGCCGCCTCGCGCACCGCATCACGCAACCTGGTGAGGATCGGCGCGGGCGTCGCTGCTGGCGCGACCACGCCGGACCAGATGTAGAACTCGGCGTCGTAGCCGAGCTCCTTGAAGGTCGGAATCTCCGGCAACAGCGCGAGGCGCTGGGTGCTCCAGCTCGCCAGCGCGCGCATCTTGCCGCCCTTGATCTGCCCGATGGCAGCCGCCGGCCCGGAGGCGAGCGCTTCGACCTGGCCGCCGAGCAACGCGGTCACCGCCGGTCCGCCGCCCTGGTAGGGCACGTGGAACAGCTTGATGCCGGCGGCGTTTGCAAAGATCTCCATCGCCACGTGCAGTGTGCCGTAAACGCCCGAGGACGAATAATTGATCTTCCCGGGACTGGCCTTGGCAGCATCGACGAAATCCTTGAGCGTCCTGTACGGGCCGTCCGCGCGCACCACCAGCACCGTCGGATCGGCGGTCACCAGCGCGACCGGCGCGAAATCCTTCATCTCATAGGCCGGCTGCTTGCCGTTGATGCGGTCGGATACCGGGAAAATGGAGATCGAGGAAAGCGCCATCAGGATGGTGTAGCCGTCCGGCGACGCCTTCGCGACGGAAGCGGTCCCCGTCGCGCCGCCGGCGCCCGCGCGGTTGATCACCAGCA
Organism: Betaproteobacteria bacterium; assembly: GCA_025358705.1. GTDB lineage: Bacteria > Pseudomonadota > Gammaproteobacteria > Burkholderiales > SG8-39 > RBG-16-66-20. Next base: position 10,486 of record JANYII010000016.1, read on the forward strand.
CCGGCTGCTTGAGCGTCTTTTCCATTGCCACGGCCAGCGGGCGGCCGACGATGTCGGCCACGCCACCGGGCGGGAACGCGACGACCATATTGATCGGCTTCGACGGCCAGGCGTCTTGCGCGTGCAGAAGCGGCGCGACCAGGGCAATGGCGACTGCGACGAGGATTTTGTGCATTTCGACTTCCTCCTGACGCGTATCTTACAAGTGGCCTACGGAAATATTCCGGTAAACCCCAGCCTGCGGATAGGTTTCGGCGTGCGGCTCTAGCTGTAAGTCTGCGTGCCTTCCGCCGACCAATCGGTAATAATTGCCGGAAGGAGGAAGGTATGAAACGCCGTAGCCTGTTGACGTTCCTGGCATTGGGTCCCTTCTTCATGCACGCCCATGCACAGTCGAAGACAACGAAAGGGATCAAGGAGATGCAAGACAACTGGAAGACCCTGCTCGCCCCTGGAACCCCCGTTCCCAGCGCGACCGAAGAGCTGAAGCTCTCGAAGGACGAATGGAAGAAGCGCCTGCAGCCGGCCTCCTACAGCGTGCTGCGCGAAGAGGACACCGAGCGCGCCGGCACCAGCCCGCTCGACCGCGAGAAGCGCGCCGGCGTGTTCGTCTGCGCCGGTTGCGGCCTGCCGCTGTTCACTTCCGAGATGAAATTCGACAGCGGCACCGGCTGGCCGTCGTTCTTCACCACCATTCCGGGCGCCCTGCAGACCAAGACGGACTACAAGATCATCTACCCGCGCACCGAGTACCACTGCGCGCGCTGCGGCGGCCATCACGGCCACCTGTTCGACGACGGCCCGGCGCCCACCGGCAAGCGCTACTGCAACAACGGCGTGGCGCTGAAGTTCATACCGCAGAAGGCGTGATCTTCAATTCCTCGGCCAGCGGATTGGCCGGGACGTGGAAGCGCACCGGCCCGTCCGGCAGGGCGTTCAGGAACTGCTTGAGGTAGGGATCTTCCGAGGCGAGCAGCGCGTCGGGCGTGCCCTCGCCCATCAGCTTGCCTTCCGCGATCACGTAGATATAGTCCACCAGCTTGAGCGACTCGGAAACGTCGTAGGTCACGACGATCGAGGTAAGCCCGAGCGCGTCGTTCAGCTTGCGGATCAGGGTGGCGATCACGTTCAGCGAGATCGGGTCCAGCCCGGCGAAGGGCTCGTCGTACATCACCAGCAGCGGATCGGTCACGATCGCGCGCGCCAGCGCCACGCGCCGCGTCATGCCGCCCGAAAGATCGCCCGGCATCATGTCGCGCACGCCGCGCAGCCCCACCGCGTCCAGCTTCATCAGCACCAGCGGGCGGATCAGTTCCTCGGGCAGGTCGTAGTGCTCGCGGATCGCGAACGCGAGGTTCTCGTACACGGTCAGGTCGGTGAACAGGCCGCTCGACTGGAACATCATGCCCATCTTGCGGCGCAGGGCGTACAGCTCGTCGGTGGAGAGCTTGTGCACCAGCTTACCGGCCACCCTGATCCAGCCGCGCTCCGGCGCGAGCTGGCCGCCGATCAGCTTGAGCAGCGTCGACTTGCCGCTGCCGCTGCCGCCGAGGATCGCGACCACCTTGCCGCGCGGAATCCTGAGCGACAGGCCGCGGAAAATTGGCTGCTCGCCGTAGCTGAAGTGCAGCTCGGAGACTTCGACCAGGTCCGTGGCATCGGTTTGCATTCGACCGGGAGTTTAACCGACTCGCCATCGATCACCGGCGGCGCTCTCTCGACCGCGGCCGCCAAGTGTAAAATCCTGCGCACAAGTTTCCCCAGTCAACCTGATTCGCATACGGGAAGGTGAGCGTGGACCTGGACGCCGTTTTCGAGCGCAACTATGCGCTCGCCGCGCCACACACCCTGCTGATGAAGGCGCAAGTGCGTTCGATCTTCGACCGCCTGGTCGAAGTGCGCCACCTGCCGGGAGACTGCATCGAATTTGGCGGCTTTCGCGGGGGGCTAAGCTTCTTTCTCGGGCTGTGCGTGCGCGACCTGGGCCTGGCCAAGCGCGTCTTCATGCTCGACAGCTTCGAGGGCCTGCCGCCGACCGATTCCAGGCTTGACGGCCCCTTCCAGGGCGGCATGATGGTGAGCGATCTGGCGTCGGTGCTGCAGCAGCGCGCCATGCTGGGCCTGGACGCCGTGGTCGAGGTGCGCCCGGGCTGGTTCCAGGATTCGCTCGAAAAAATGCCGGCGACGGCGCAGTTCTGTCTCGCGCACCTTGACGCCGACGTCTATTCGAGCACGAAGACCGCGCTGCGCTACGTCCTGCCCCGGCTCGCGCAGGGCGGCGCGCTGGTCCTGGACGACTGCCTGTTCTTCGGCGCCACAGGCGTGCTGCAGGCCGCGGAAGAGGAGATCGGCAGCGGCCTGCACCTCCACCTCGGACCAAAAACGCAGGCCTTTGCGTTTCCCGCGGGCGATCCGAACCCACGACGCCGCGCGCCGGTCTGGCGCACGCTGGGTGGACGGCGCTACGACGTGGCGGAGCTGCTGCAGCGCGCCGATTACATCGAACTGGTCGCCTCGGAAGCGGCCTATTTCCGCGGCCTGGCGCAGGCATATGGGGATTATCTTGAATTGGTGTCGGGGAAGCCTGAGCTGCCTCCCGACAGCCACCGGGTCGCCCCCAACATCGGCATCCTGCGCAAAAGCTGAGGCGGCGTTAGCCGCCGAGGGCCTTGTACAGATCGGCTACTGCCACGCGCTGGGCACGCAAAGCTTCATAACGCGCGATCTCCGCGGCCAGCAGGTTGCGCTCGGCGTCGATTACGTCGAGCTGGCTGGCCAGGCCGTTTTCGTAACGCAAGCGGGAGAGCCTGAGCGCGGAGCCGGGCGCGCATCTGCGCCGCCTGCGCCGCGCGCGGCGGCGAGCAGCAGATTGCTGTTGTGCGCGAACGCCTCTTCGAGCAGCTTTTCCAGCGCCGGGTCGCCGTACACGCGCCACCAGTTGCCGTCCTTCGCGGAATTTTCCGACGCCTGCTTCCACGCGTCGGGCATTTCCACCGCCGGACGCTTGTAGTCGGGCTGCACCGCGCAGCCAGCGAGGAACAGGAGAGGCAGAACAAGAGTCTTATTCAATGCCGGCCTCCCTCTTCTTGGCCGCCTCGTCGATCTCGCGGCGGATTTCCGCAGTCGAGCGCTTCTCCGTCAGGTGCCCGTCGCTGATCAGCTTGAAGAACATGGGCACGAAGAAAATTGCGAGGAAAGTCGCCGCGATCATGCCGCCCATCACGCCGGTGGAGATCGCCAGCGGCAGCACGCCGAGGATGAAGGCGAGCGAGGTCATCAGGATCGGCCGGAAGCGCAGCCGCGCCGCTTCCAGCGCCGCGGCGGAGGCCGATCTGGAAGTAGACGTCGTTCGTCAGCCGGCCAATCTGCCCCGTGATCATCTGCATGCCGGGAACGATGAAGGAAAGCGTGGACAGTCCATTCTTGATCCAGATTGCCGACAGCGCGCCGAACATGCCGAACGGCAGCGCCAGCAGCACCGACAGCGGCAGCGACCACTTCTCGTACTGCGCGGCGAGGCCCAGGGCAAGGGCCGAGGTGCCGCTCGATTTCTTTTCCTGGTAGGACGCGCCGCGCCAGTCCGTCACGGTCAGCAGCCAGCTCGCGAACGGCGAGATGGTCAATGGCGCCATGCCCACGCCCGCGGTCGTGAGCGAAACTGCCAGCGCGCGCCGGCGGCAACGACTACCCAGCCGTAGTTGAACCGCATAGCGGTATTCGCGCCCGCGCTCAGGCCGCGGCCTTCTGCATCGCCGCGATGTCGAGCTTGGTCATCTTCACGACCGCCTGCATCACCTTGTCGGACTTCGCCGGATTCTTCAGAAGCTCCGGCAGGATCGCGGGCACGACCTGCCAGGACAGGCCGTACTGGTCGCGCAGCCAGCCGCACACCTCGGTGGCGCCGCCGGCGGAGAGCTTCTCCCACATCTCGTCCAGCTCCTTCTGCGTCTCGCAGTTCACCATCAGCGAGATCGCGTGGTTGAACTTGAAGTTCGGGCCGGCGTTGAGTGCGAGGAACTCGCGGCCGTCGAGCTCGAAGTGCACGGTCATCACCGAGCCCTTCTTTCCCGGCCCCGTGTCGCCGTAATGCGTAACCTGCCTGATCTTCGAGTTACGGAAGACAGAGACGTAGAACTTCGCTGCTTCCTCGGCCTGGCCGTCGAACCACAGGCATGTCGATATTTTTTGCATGGCTACATCGTCTGCGGCACGATGACCATCCAGCCCACGCCGAATTTGTCGGCCACCATGCCGAAGCGTGGTGAGAAGAAAGTCTTGCCGAGCGGCATCTGCACCTTGCCGCCGTCGCCCAGCGCAGCGAACAGCCGGTCGGCATCGGCCGCGTCCTTCGCATCAACCGATAGGCAGAAGCCCTCGAACTTCGGCTTGCTTCCGCAATTTCCATCGGAGGCCATCACCAGCGTCTCGCCGACGCGGAACGCGGAATGCATGACCCTCTTCTCGGCACCTGGCGGGATCATGCCCGGCGGCATCGGATCCGGGCTGTCGCTGAAGCGCATCAGCATCTCGACCTTGATGCCGAGGGCCTTCTTGTAGAACTCGAGGGCCTCTTCGCAGCGGCCGTCGAAAAACAGGTAGGGCTGGGCTTGCATGGGATCTCCTTATTTTTCCGCGATTGTTTTCAGGTTGGCGAGACCAGCCTCGAAATCCGTGCCGATCATCTTGTCCATGTTGAAGAACACGCCCATCAGTTTGGAGATGAAATTGGCGGGGCCGAACATCGCCCAGGTCACCGTCGTCACCCCATCCTTGCCGTCCATGGTGAATTCGGCCGTGTTGTGGCCCTCGAAAGGCTCGAGGAAATCCAGCTTGATGACGACCCTGGAAGGCGCGACGTCGGTGATCTCCATGCGGCCCTTGCCGACGTTCTTGTTGCCGTGCCACTCGTACACCGCGCCCTTGCCCGCCGTCACCTCGCCGAAAGTCCGCTTCATCGCCGGATCCTTGTTCTCGTAAGGCGACCACGCAGCCCAGGCCTTGAAGTCGCTGATTTGCGCGGCGATCTTCACAGGCGGCGCCTTGATGCTCGCCGTCCGCTCGACGCGGAACGTGTCGGGCTTCATTGCCGCCAGGACAAGAGCACCCACGACCAGGAGCGCGAAAATGATGGCGACGATCTTGAGTGTCCGCATATGCCGGCTATCCGGGAATTTCCGGCTCGACGAGCTTCGCCAGCGCCACCAGGGATTCCTGCCAGCCGAGGTAGCACATCTCGACGGGAATCACCTCGGGAATGCCTGCCTGCACGATGTTCAGGTCGGTGCCGCAGGAGACCGCATTCAGGGTCACGGTGACCTGGATGACGCCCGGAAGGTTCGGGTCGTCGAACTTGTCCGTGTAGCGGATCAAGGCATCGGGAACCAGCTCCAGATATTCGCCGCCGAAGGAATGGCCGTTCCCCGAGCCGAAGTTCGTGAACGTCATCCTGAACGTACCGCCGACCTTCGCTTCCAGGTGATGGACCGTGCAGGTGAAGCCGTTGGGGGGAATCCACTTGGCCATCGCCTCGGCATTGAGGAATGCGCGATAGACCCGCGAGGGCGGAGCGCGCAGTACGCGGTGGAGACGAACAGTGTTGCCTGCCATGATCTTCTATCCTTTCGCAAGATAAGCGGTGAGATTTTCCATGGTGCCGGTCCAGCCCCCCTTCATGCTGTCGCGACCCTTGTCGAAGGTGCCGACCTCCAGCTCGGTCGAGCCGTCGACCGGGACCCACTCGATTGTGAGTTCGGTCCGGTTGCCCAAATCCTTGAAGCTCACCGTGGTGAGCATCTCGCGCGGCCAGGCGGGGTTCATCGGGTGCGTGGTCAGGCCGCCGTCCTTGTCCGAGAATGAATTGATCCAGACCATGCGCTCTGGCTTGACGACCTCCCGGTAGACGAACCGGCCCCATATTTCCTGGCCGTCCGGCGTGCGCATGCCGTAGTGGTAGGTGCCGCCAGGACGGAGGTCCATCTTCGCGGCGATCACCGTGAATCCCTTTGGGCTGAACCACTGCTTCAGGCGCTCGACCTCGGTCCAGGCCAGCCAGACGCGCTCGCGCGGCGCGTCGAAGACGCGCGATATGACGAAGGGCGCGGTCACAGGCTCACCACCATCTTGAAGCCGCCGAAAATCATGCGCTTGGCGTCAAAGGGCATCTTCTTCGGATCCATCATCGAGGCGAGACGCTTGTCCTTCATCACCTTGCCCATGACGCGGTCGCGGTCCTTGCGCGACTTGTAGACGATCCACGAGAACCACACCACCTCGCTGCCTTTCAGCTTGACGCTGCGCGGGAACGAGGTGCGCTTGCCCCACGACACGTCGTCGGCGATGCACTCGTGGTACTCGAGCGCGCCGTGGTCCTTCCAGACCTTGCAGGCCTTGCGCGCCATCGCCACGTAGGCAGCGTGTTTTTCTTCGGCACCGGAACCACAAATCCATCGACGTAACTCATGTTTTCAATCTCCTTTGAGGAATGTTTCGAGCTTGCCGAAGGTCACGGTCCAGCCTTGCCGATGACCATCGCGCGCCGCCTCGTCGAAGAACTGCTCGTGGCGGAACTCCATGTCGGTCCCCTTGCCTTCCGGGCGCAGCAGGATGGTGATCTGCGAAACGCGGTCGGGCGTGGTTCTCGGCCAGCACCAGCTGAAGACGAGCTTGCGGTGCGGCTGCACTTCCTTGTAGACGCCGGCCGCCTCGTGTTCGTTCCCGTCCGGTCCGCCGAACACCAGGCGAAAGCGCCCGCCGGGCCGCAGGTCGATGTCTGCGACCGACACCGGCTGCTGCTCGCCTGCCGGGCCGAACCACTGCCTCAGCGCTTGCGGCTCAGTCCACGCCCGCCAGACCTTTTCCGGCGCGACGGGGAACTTCCGGTGGAGGGTGAGCGCGGGTTTGTTGGTTTGAATGCTGGCTTGTTCCATGTCTGCAACTCCTCTTGCTGGTAAAGGTAGCGAGCGAGCGAATCGAGCTTGTCGCTCCAGAATTTTTCGTAGCGCGACATCCACGCGGAAGCGTTCTTCATCGGCGCAGCGGAGAGTTCGCAGCTCACCACCCGCCCTTCCTTCTCGCGCGCGATCAGGCCAGCGTCCTCGAGCACGCGCAGGTGCTTCATGAAGCCCGGCAGCGACATGCCCGAGGGTGCCGCCAGTTCGCTCACTCCGAGACTGCCGCCGCTGAGCGACTCCAGCACGGCGCGGCGCGTGGGATCGGCAAGCGCGGAGAACACGCGGTCCAGGACAGGGTCTTCATACTTAACCATACGGTTTAGTATTAATCAGCCTGGTTTGCGTGTCAAGCACCCTAGAATGTCCGCGTGAACTCAAAGCCTTACGAAAACCTGACCCCGGACGCGGTTCTGGACGCGCTGGAAAGCGTGGGCCTGCGCGGCGACGGGCGCATGCTGGCGCTGAACAGCTACGAGAACCGCGTCTACCAGGTCAGCCTGGAAGACGATTCCTACGTGGTGGCCAAGTTCTACCGCCCGCACCGCTGGAGCGAAGACCAACTCCTGGAAGAGCACGCGTTCGCGCATGAACTGGTGGAGCGTGAAATTCCCGTCGTCGCCCCCTTCGCGCTCGATGGCAAGACGCTCAACACCTTCAACGACATCCGCTTCGCGGTGTTCCCGCGCCGCGGCGGCCGCCCGCCCGAACTGGAAAATGAAAATGTGCTGGAGTGGATCGGCCGCTTCCTCGGCCGCATCCATGCCGTCGGCGCGGTACGGCCATTCAATGCGCGGCCCGTGCTGAACGTCGAGACCTTCGGCACCGAACCGCGCGACTGGCTGCTCGCTTCCGGAATGATCCCGGCGGACCTGAAGGACACCTGGGTGACGACCGTGGACCTCGCGTTGCGGGCAACCGCGCACCACTTCCAGATCAGGGAAACGCGCGCGATCCGCCTGCATGGCGATTGTCATGCGGGCAACATCCTGTGGACCGAGGGTGGCAACACGACCCTCGGCGGTCCGCACTTCGTCGACCTGGACGACGCGCGCATGGGGCCTGCGGTGCAGGACCTGTGGATGCTACTGGCCGGCGACCGGCCGACCGCTACCCGGCAGTTGCGCGCCATGCTGGAAGGCTACGAACAGTTTCACGCCTTCGACCGGGAACAACTGGGGCTGATCGAGCCGCTCAGGACGCTGCGCCTGGTCCACTACTCCGCGTGGCTCGCGCGCCGCTGGGACGATCCGGCGTTTCCGGCCGCGTTCCCGTGGTTCGGCACCCACCGCTACTGGCAGGATCGCATCCTGGAACTGCGGGAGCAGACCTCCAACATGGACGAAGCGCCGCTGGACGTATAGATTCACGCCTTTTTCGCGCACCACCAACCCCTAACGCACATGGTCCTATTCGCCGCCACCGTATTCACCAGCGCGTTCCTGCTGTTCCTGGTGCAGCCCATCATCGCCAAGCAGATCCTGCCCTGGTTCGGCGGCAACGCCTCGGTGTGGACCGTGTGCATGGTGTTCTTCCAACTGGTGCTGCTCGGCGGCTACGCCTACGCCGACGCCGTCGTGCGCAAGCTCGCGCCGCGCAACCAGGCGATCCTGCACACGGTGCTGATCGCCGCGAGCCTGGCCTTTCTGCCGATCCTCGCCTCCGAGAGCTGGAAGCCGGCGCCGGACACGGAACCGACCGCGCGCATCCTGCTGCTGCTTGTCACGACCATCGGCCTGCCTTACTTCCTGCTCTCGACCACCGGCCCCCTGGTGCAGGCCTGGTTCGCGCGCAGTTTTCCGAGCGGCACGGTCTACCGCCTGTTCGCTCTCTCCAACCTGGCCTCGCTCGTCGCGCTGATCGCCTACCCGCCGCTGGTCGAGCCGGCGATCACGCTGCAGGCCCAGTCCTACGCCTGGAGCGCGATCTACGTCCTGTTCGCCGTGCTGTGCGCCGCATCCGCTTGGATGGCGGCGGCGAAGCCGAATGTGGCCCCAGCTGCTGCTGCAGAAGCTGGTACTGAAAATACCGCTCCAAAAACTTCCGACTACCTACTCTGGCTGACGCTGTCGGCGCTCGGCTCGCTGATGCTGCTGGCCGTCACCAGCCACATCACGCAGAACGTCGCTTCCGTTCCCTTCGTCTGGATCCTGCCGCTGGTGCTCTACCTGCTGTCTTTCATCCTTGTCTTCGACGTCGGCGGCGGCCGGAGCAAGAGCGGCTGGTACGCGCGCATCTGGGGCCTGCCGCTGCTGTTCGGGCTGCTCGCGGCGATGGCCTGGTACCTGTCGCAGAACCTGGGCGTGATGAAGATACGCTGGCTGATCGCGCTCTACTGCGCCGGCTTGTTCGTGGCCTGCATGTTCTGCCACGGCGAACTCGCGGCAATGCGCCCGTCGCCAAGGTACCTCACGCGCTTCTACCTGATGATCTCCATCGGCGGCGCCGCGGGCGGCCTGTTCGTCGGGCTGGTCGCGCCGCGCATCTTCAATATCCACGTCGAATTGCCGCTGTCCATGATCCTGTGCGGCGCGCTCGCGGCGCTGCTCGCCTGGCCCACGGCGCAGACCGGGTGGGGAATTTCTTCAAGGAAGAAAATTCTTTTCGCGGCGCCCGTGGCAGCGCTTGCCGTCACTGCGTTCGTGGCATGGAACACCTGGGAATACGTCGACTACATCCGCACCAACGCCGTGGTGATGACGCGCAATTTCTACGGCACCTTGCGCGTCAAGGAGTACGAGCGCAGCAGCGACGGGCTTGCCTCGCGCGCGCTGGTGCACGGCGTCATCAACCACGGCTGGCAGTACGTCGATCCTGCCAAGAGACGGGAGCCCATCAGCTATTTCGGTCCCGGTGCCGGCATTGCCAAGGCGCTCGACTTCTACAGCGGCCGGCCGCGGCGCGTGGGCATCATCGGCCTGGGCGTGGGCTCGTTCACCGCCTGGGGCAAGGCCGGCGATGCGTTCCGCATCTACGAGCTCGACCCCGACGTCGTCAGGATCGCGCGCGAGCAGTTCTGGTACCTGTCGGAATCACCCTCGAAGATCGACGTCGTCGTTGGCGACGGGCGGCTGAACATGGAGCGCGACCCGCCGCAGAACTTCGACCTGATCTCGATCGACGCCTTCTCCAGCGGCTCGATCCCGATCCACCTGCTGACGCGCGAGGCGCTGCGGGCCTACCGGCGCCACCTCGCGCCCGGCGGCGTCATCGTCTACAACGTCACCAACCGCTTCGTGAACCTCGCGCCGCAGCTAAAGCTCGTCGCCGAGGCCGAGGGCATGAAGGCCATCCTCATGAACGACGATCCATCGGACGAGAAATATTCCGGCACCGCCTACGTCCTGGTGACCGACAACGACAAGCTGATTGCCGACGAGCGCTTCGCGGATGCAGACGACATAGATCCAATCCCGGGCCTCACCGCCTGGACCGACAGCTTCAACAACCTCTTCAAGGTAGTCCGCTAGGAAATCAGGGTCAGACTACGATTTCCCAGAGGGAAATCGTAGTCTGACCCTGATTTCCTCTGATTTCCTAGATGTCGTCGAGGGAAGCGTCGAGATGCGCGATGTCGGCCCAGGTGCGCACCCGCCACCCCGCGGCCGACAATTCCACGCGGTTCAGGCCGGCATTCGGTATGCCGAACTCGCGCTCGGCGCTGATCGATAGCCCGGTGATATGCCGGTAGAGCATGTCGAGCACGCCGCCGTGCGTGAAGACGAGCACGCTCTTGCCTTTGTTTTCATCCGCGATGCGGGAAACAATGGCAATGCTGCGCGCAAAGAAATCCTTCAAAGCCTCGCCGGTGCGGAACGCGTACTCCGGATCGCGCGCCTCGAAACGGGCGAAATCCTCCGGGAATCGGACCTTCACCTCGACGTAGGTCAGCTTTTCGAAGATGCCGTAGTGCCTTTCACGCAGGTCTTTTTCCTCAATGATGCTCATTGAAAGATTCGTCGCGGTCTGCTGCGCCGTCTGCCGCGCGCGCGACAGGTCGCTCGAGTAGATCGCGTCGAATTTTTCCTTCGACAGAACCTTCGAGGCCGCCAGGGCCTGCGCCTGCCCGATGGCGTTCAGCGGCACGTCGAGTTGCCCCTGCACGCGATGCTCCGCATTCCAGGCGGTCTCGCCGTGCCGCACGATACAGAGCCGCGTATTCATGTCTTCGCTCATCGCTTGCCCGCCCCCATCCACGCGATCGAGCCGACGACGATGAACGCACCCAGGATCTGGAGCGGCGCCACGGCCTGGTCGAGGACGATCCACGCAAGCCCCAGCACCGCGATCGGCTCGAAGTTGAGCACCGCGGCGTTATTGACCGCGCCCAACTTTGGCAGCAGCACGAAGGTCGAGGTGATCGCGGTGCCGTAGAACACGGTCAGCAGCGCGAGCGCGATCCAGCCGGTGCTGTCCGCGGGAAGCGCAAAACTGTGCGTCAGCGAGCCCCCGGCGAGCGTCACCACCGCCACCACGCTCATGAAGAGGAAGCTGCGCAGCCGCCCGTCCATGCTTCCCAGCCAGCGGGTGATGAGATACAGCGCCGTGGCGAACGAAATCGAGGCGCCGAGCGCCCACATCACGCCGGCGCCGACTTCCGCCCAGCGGCCCGCGATGTCGCCACTTTTGCCGTAGACGTCGAGCGCGAGCGCGAGGCCGACCAGCGCCACCGGCATGGCGAGCAGCACGCGCCGCGAAGGCCGCTCGCCGCCGCCGATCCACGAGATCAGCGACAGCAGCATCGGAAAGGTCTGGAACGCGAGCAGCGCCAGCGCCACCGGGATCAGCGCCACCGCCGAGTACAGGCAGTAACTCTGCACCGAGATCAGCAAACCGATGAAGACCGATTGGGCAAACGTTTTTTGCCCAATTTTCAAGGACGTCCTGGAAAAAAGCAGCAGCAGCAACACGATCAGCGCCGTGCCGGTGGAGCGGAAGGCGACCGCGGTGGTGACGTTGGTACCGTGGTCGAAGGCGATGCGCGCGGCGACGTGGTTGCTGCCGAACACGGCCGCGATCGCAAGCAGCAACGCGATCCCGACCCAGCGGGGAATGGCGTGCCCGGACAAAGCTAGCTCAAGGACTCTGGATTCAGGATACGGATCGGTTTGCCGTCCAGCCAGGCCTCCACGTTCTCGACGCAATCGCCCCAGAAGGTGCGATAGACGTCCTCGCTCACGTAGCCCAGGTGCGGGCTGAGCGTGACGTTGTCCAGCTTGCGCAGCGGATGGTCCTTGGGCAGCGGCTCGGTGCCGTAGACATCGAGCGCGGCATGCGCGAGCTTGCCGCTTTGGAGCGCCGCCAGCATCGCGACTTCGTCGACGATCGGGCCGCGCGACGTATTGACGAGGATCGCGGTCGGCTTCATCCGCGCGAGTTCGGCGGCGCCAACCAGCCCGCGGCTGCGATCCGAGAGCACCAGCTGGATGCTGACGAAGTCGGAGGTGCGGAAGAGCTCTTCCTTCGAGACGTAGGCGGCGCCGGCGAGGGCCGCTTTCTCCGCGGTCAGGTTCTGGCTCCAGGCGACGACGTCCATGCCGAACGCCTTGGCGTAGCCCGCCACGCGGCTGCCCAGCTTGCCCAGCCCGACCAGGCCGAGGCGCCTGCCTTCCAGTACGATGCCGCCGGCAATGCCTTCGTGCCAGCGGCCCGCGCGCATGTTTCGCTCGCCGCGCGCGAAATCGCGTGCCGCCGCGAGCATCAGCAGGAAACAGAACTCCGCGGTCACGGCGGAAGTCGTCCCCGCGCGCGTGTTGCTGACCGGAACCTTGCGCGCACTGCACGCCGCGAGATCCAGGCTCGCCGAACGCAGCCCGGTGAGCGCCATGAATTTCAGCTTCGGCAGCTTCTCGATGAGTTCGCGCGGAAACGGCGTGCGCTCGCGCATCAGCACCAGCACCTCGAACGGCGCCAGTTTCGCGGCTGCCTCATCGCGCGATGCGAACGCCTCGTGGAACACCTGCACTTCCACGCCGCGCTTGCGCAGCCGCTCCCAGTCCGCGGACTTGAGCGCGAGTTGCTGGTAATCGTCTAGGATCGCGAGCTTCAACTTAATCAGGCTTGATGCCGTTGTCCTTGACGACCTTGCCCCAGCGCGCCATCTCGTCAACCAGAAATTTCTGCTGCGCTTCCGGGCTCGACACGACGAGGTCCATGCCGAGCGTCTCGGTCAGTGTCTTGCGCAGGTCCGCCTGGCCGAGCGCCTTGACCAGCTCGGCGTGGAATTTGTCGATGACCGGCTTGGGCGTGCCCGTGGGCGCGAAGATGCCCCACCAGGCGAGCGCATTGAAGCCGGGCAGGCCGAGCTCCGCCAGCGCCGGTACGTCCGGCATCGTGTGCGAGCGCTTCTGCCCGGTGACCGCGATCGGGCGCAGCTTGCCGCTCTTCACGTGCGGAGAGATCGCCGCGACGGACGCGACGCCCAACTCGATCTGGCCGCCGATCGCATCGGTGGTCATCGGCCCGCCGCCCTTGTAGGGCACGTGCACCAGCTTCAGTCCCGCCGCCTGCTGCACCAGGATCATGGTCAGGTGGCCGAGCGAACCGTTGCCGATGGTGCCAAAGCTGATCGAGTCGGGCTTCGCCTTGGCCGCCTTGATGACGTCGCCCCAGTTCTGGTACGGCTTCGACGCGGCAGTGGCGATCGCCATCGGCGCGGTGCCGACCAGCATCACCGGCGCGAAATCCCTCGCGGTGTCGAACTGCATCGCCGGGTTCAGCGACGGATTGACCGCGTGCGTGTCGAACACGAACACGAAGGTGTAGCCGTCGGGCTTGGCCTTGGCGACAAACGCCGTGCCGATGGCGCCCGAGGCGCCGGGCTTGTTCTCGACGATGAACTGCTGCTTCAGCGCGTCGGTCAGCTTCACGCTCACCAGCCGCGCCAGCGGATCCACCGAGCCGCCCGGCGGGAACGGCACCACGAACGAAACGGGCTTCGTCGGCCAGTCCTGGGCAAGCGCGGAAGATGCAGCGCCCACAGTGGCAAAGACAGACAGCAATGCAGCTACGAATCGGGTCATGGACTTCCTTTCCTTTTGACGCGCCGGATAATAAGCGATCTGGCGCGGCGAAGTAAGATTCTCGTCCGCAATACGACCACCGCTTGATATGGATTCCCAGAGGCAAGCGATGATCCCGGGCAATTTCCTCAAACCGTTCATTATTTCCGCCGTGGCCCTGGCCGCGCCGCAGCTTTGCGCGCAGGTTCCCGTTCAGGCTTTCCTCGGGGTACTCAACACCAATCCGGCGGCCGCAAAAGCATCTCTCGCCCGGATCCGGGACGGCTGGCGCGACACCTACACAGCGCCGATGCTGGAACTGGTGGGCTTCGTGCCGGTGCTTTCCGTGCAGGAAGAGGTGATAGCGCAGATCGGCCGGGCGACCGGCCTTCGCTCGCGCGACCTGAACTCGCAGTATGAATGGCTCTGGGCACGCGACCCTGGCGAGCACCCGGACTACGCCGAGTTCAAGGCCTCGCTTTACGAGCAGGTCGATCCGCGCTTTCGCGAATACTTCGGCAAGGGCCGCAAGGCAACCATCCGCCTCGACGAAATCCGCTGGGGCGGGGTCTGGCGCGACGGCATTCCGCCGCTCAAGAATCCGAAAATGATCCCGGCGGCGCAGGCCACCTACCTCGCCGACGATAATGTCGTTTTCGGCGTCGCCATCGACGGCGATGTGCGCGCCTATCCCAAGCGCATTCTTGCCTGGCACGAAATGGTCAAGGACCGGATCGCCGGCCGCGAGCTGAATGGCGTGTACTGCACCTTGTGCGGTTCGATGATCCTTTACGACGCCACGGTCAACGGCGTCCATCACGAATTGGGGACCAGCGGCTTCCTCTATCGCTCAAACAAGCTGATGTACGACCACGCGACCAAGTCGCTGTGGTCGACGCTTGGCGGCGAACCGGTTGTGGGTCCACTGGTCGGCAAGGGGATCGAACTGCAGACGCTACGCGTGGTAACCACCACCTGGGGCGAATGGAAGAAGCGCCATCCCGGCACCACAGTGCTCGCCCTGGAGACCGGGCACGAGCGCGATTACTCTGAGGGTGCTGCCTATCGGGACTACTTTTCCACCGACCGCCTGATGTTCGGCGTGCCTAAGCTCGACACGCGGCTGCCCAACAAGGCCGAAGTGCTGGCGCTGCGCGCTTCGGGCAAGCCGGCCGACCAGCTTGCGATCGCGGCGGACTTTCTCGCCGCGAACCGCGTCTACCATGGCCGTATAGGCTCGCAACAGTTCGTGGTCCTGACCGACGCATCCGGCGCCAACCGCGTCTACGAAAGCGCGAACCTGCGCTTTGCGACCTGGGATGGCGATTCCACGGCGCGCGACAGTTCCGGCGGGACCTGGAAGGTGACCGAAGACGGGCTCACCGGACCCGGCGGCGCCTCGCTCAAGCGCCTGCCCGCGCACCGCGCCTTCTGGTTCGGCTGGTACGCCGCCTACCCTGCGACCCGGCTCGTGAAGTAAGCGCAGCGGCGGACAGCAATCCCTCCGCGAGCCAGTTCCTCAGAAGCTGGGCGCCGCGCTGCGCGGCATGTTCACCGCCGGCGAATCTACGCAAGCCCGAGCAGATCTGCGCGAAATCCCGCCCGTGCTTCACAGCCCGCAGCGCCCAGGCTTCGTCCGCTTCCAGCACCCGGTAGCAAGGCTCGAATCCCTTGCGCCACACGATCCATGACACCGCGGTCCGCCGCGGGCTCATTGCGATTTTGCGGCCACCCGCGCGCGCGGTCCGCCAGACCTGCGGCGCGTTGCTGTGCAGCACCAGCAGCTGCACCGACGGCTGCAGAACGAAGCGCAACGCCGGCCAGTCCGCTGGTGGCACGATCGCGAGTCGATCTACCTCCAGCAACGGCGCGTCCGCGGCATCGAAGGCCAGGCCGAGCGCCCATTCGAACTGCGCCAGTTCCGCAAGCGCCTGCCGATCGCGCCCACGCGAGGAATGTTGCAGGAAGCGCGCCAGTCCGGCGCCGTACCAGCGCAGATTCGTGTGCCGGGACGGATGCGCGGCGATATAAGCGCGCACGATCCGCGCGAATCTCTCCTCACCCAGGCGGGCCGCCAACCCGGGGTAGTCGTTACCCAGTACTTCGGCCAGGCGCAAGCGGTACGCGTTCGCGTATATCCTGAGACGCCGCGCGGCACTCGCCCGCCGCGTCGCCAGCATGGCGCGCTCCATCTTTCGGCCCGGCTTGTAGACGTGGTCCTGGAAAGCTAGCTGCAGGGAAGCAAGTTCTCTCATGCAGCTTTCTTTCGCAATACATTTCCCGAAATCGCGCGAGCACGGTCGAGTTCGAGCACTAACGTACCAAGCGGCGGTATCTTGTCGTCGCGCTCGATCATGGTCGGCACCGGCCCGAACCGCTGCAGGGCCTGTGCATACAGGTCCCACACCGGCCCGATCACCTTCGCATCGTGCGTGTCGATGATCAGGTCGCCGCAATTGTCGTGTCCGGCAAGATGGATCTGCCGGACGCGCGCGGCTGGAATGCCGTCGAGGAATTCGACTGGATCGAAGCCGTGGTTGAACGCGCTGACGTAGATGTTATTGATATCAAGCAGGATGTCACAGTCGGCGTCGCGCGCCAGCGCGGCGAGAAAGTCCCACTCCGACATCGCCGATTTGCGATACGCGACGTAGCTTGAAACGTTCTCCAGCAGGATGCGACGGCCGAGGAAATCCTGCACCGTGCGCACCCGGCGCGCGACATGCCGCAGCGCCTCTTCGGTATAAGGCAGCGGCATCAGGTCGTGCAGGTTCCGGCCGCCGACGCCCGTCCAGCACAGGTGATCCGAGATCCATTCGGGCTCGACCCGCGCCGCCAGCGCTTTCAGCCCGGCGAGGTAACCACGGTCTAGCGAATCGATACTGCCGACCGACAGCGACACGCCATGCAGCACCACCGGATAGCGCTCGCGGATGCGCGTCAGGTAATGCAGCGGGCGGCCGCCGGGAACCATGTAGTTCTCGGACAGGGCCTCGAACCACTCCACGCGCGGGCTTGACTTGAGGATCGCCTCGTAATGCCTGGGACGCAGGCCGAGGCCGAAGCCCTTCACTTACAAGCTGGGTATGGCTACTTCTTCTTCATCTCGGCCTTCGCCTTGTCGCAGTCCGCCTTGCTCATCTCCTTGAAACCCTTGCCCCTGCATTCGTTCAGCCCCTTGCAGCCGTTGCCCGCGCCGCTGCAATCGCTGTGGCCTTTGCAGCTGTTCACGCCTTCGCACTTCACCTTGGCGGTCTGCGCGGCCACAGGTCCGGCCGCCGTCATCGCGAATATGCCCGCCGCGGCCGTCGCCAGGGCCATTCCAGTCAGTTTCTTCAATTTCATCGGTGATCTCCGTATCAAATGAGTCTCGCAATCGTTGACCGGACCGTCCGGTTACTTCTTCATCGGTTCCTTCTTCATCATTTCCTCTTTCTTCATCATTTCTTCCTTCTTCATCTGCTCGTCCTTGCTCATATCGCTGGCACAGCCGGCCAATGCCAGGCAACCCGCGATCACGAATGCGACTGATTTGTTCATCCTGCCTCCCTGGTTGAGTTTCATGGATAAGACCTCCGGCGGGGCTAATTCCTTACATTCGGGTAGAAATTTGCCGCCGACGCCCTGCCGCGGGCCATTTCATGGAAAATCCACGGGCCCGTGCCCGCGACCCCGCCCCTGATTCCTGGACGTTCCTGCCCCGTGAATTACCGCTACGGAGTCGGAGCGCTCTGCGCCCCGGCAACGCTTTTCGCCGACAGCCTCTGGATCGCGGGCGGCCTGTATGGAAATACCTTCGCCTTGCGGCGGCTGGAGGAACTGTTCGCCGCCGAGCAGGGCGAATCCGAATTGGTGTTCAACGGCGACTTCCACTGGTTCGACGTCGCCGACAAGGCGTTCGCCGAAATCGAGAGCGGCGTTTCGCGCCACGCGGCAACGCGTGGCAACGTGGAGACCGAGATTGGGCAGCCCCATGCCGGGACGGGCTGCGGCTGCGGCTACCCGGACTGGGTGGGTGACGAAGACGTTGTCCGCTCCAACCGCATCATCGAGCGGCTGAAGGAAACCGCGCGGCGGGCGCCCGGCGCCGCCGCCCGCCTCGCCGCGCTTCCGATGTACCGTATTGCCGAGATCTGCGGGCAACGCATCGCGATCGTGCATGGCGATGCGGACTCCCTCGCAGGCTGGGGCTTTTCGCAGGAAGTGCTGGCGACGCCGGATGGGCGGAAGGCCGCGGCCGCCACGTTCCGCGCTGCCGGCGTGTGCATGTTCGCCTCGAGCCACAGCTGCCTGCCGGTCCTGCAGGCATTCAACGGCGCCGGGGTTGTCGCCAACAACGGTGCGGCCGGAATGCCGAATTTCGCGGGCACCGCGTACGGCCTGGCGACGAGAATTGCCCCGACTCCGCATCCCAATGCCGTTTATCGCATGCAGGTCGGCTCGCTCCAGGCGGAGGCCATCCCGATCGAATACGACACTGATGCCTGGTGCGAGGCGTTCCTCGGGCAATGGCCCGAAGGCAGCGACGCGCATGCCTCGTACTGGCGCCGGATTACCCAAGGACCTCACTACGGCGTGGCAAGCGCCTTGCGCGCAGCCTGAGATTCGTCATCGGGCTTGTGTTCCTTAATTTTGGACTGTACAGTCCAATATATGGCCCGACCCCGCGAATTCGACGCCGACGCCGTCCTGGAGAGCGCGACCCGGGTTTTCTGGACGAAGGGTTTCGAAAACACTTCGCTCGACGACCTGTGCGCGGCCACCGGACTCAATCGCTCCAGCCTGTACGCGTCGTTCGGCGCCAAACGCGACCTCTACCTCAGCGCGCTCGCGCGCTACGAGGACGGCTCGGCCGCGCGCATCGCCGCGGCGATCGAGGGCAAGCCGGTGCGAGAGGGCGTGCGGGATTTCCTCGAAGCGCTGATTGATTCGATCGTCGCCGGGCCCGGCCGCCGCGGCTGCTTCATCGGCAATTGCGCCGCGGAGCTTGGGCGCCTAGACAGCGGCGCTGCCGCGCGCGTGCGGCGCAGCCTGGCCCGCATCGAGACGGCGTTCCGCGATGCACTCACGGAAGCTCAGATGCGCGGTGAATTGTCTCGCGAAAGCGATCCCACCGCGCTCGCGCGATTCCTCACGGCGGGCATCCAGGGCCTGCGACTCGTAGGCAAGGTAAATCCGGATCGCACGGTGCTGAACGATATCGCCCGAACGATCGTGCGTTGTCTCGCATAACCGCTACCGAGGAGAATCTGATGGCATTGTTACCCCGCAAGCCCGTCCCAGCGCTGGAATTCGACACCGTCGGCGGCGACCGCTGGTCGCTCGCCGCGCAGAAACCGCCGCAGTTCACAATGGTGGTGTTCTACCGCGGCTTGCACTGCCCAATCTGCAACCGCTACACAAGAGAATTGAACGGCATGATCGCCGACTACGACAAGCGCGGCGTTTCGACCGTCATCACGAGCACCGACTCCCAGGAGCGTGCCGCCGAGGCTAAGACGAAGTGGGGGCTGCCGGATCTGACGGTTGGCTACGGCGTGACGATCGACAAGGCGCGTGAGTGGGGCCTGTACGTCTCGACCAGCCGCGGCAAGACCTCGGCCGGAATCGAAGAGCCGCCGCTGTTCGCAGAACCCGGCATTTTCCTCGTCAAGCCAGACGCGACGCTCTACTGGGCTTCCGTGTCCACAATGCCGTTCGCACGGCCACATTTCACGGATATCCTGGGTGCGATAGATTTCGCGGTCGGCAAGAATTACCCGGCGCGAGGCGAAGCGTGACGATCAGGGCGCTGACTTTCGACACGGGCGGGACCATCCTCGACTGGCACCGCGGCATTAGCGGCGCGTTCGCCGCCGCCGGCGCGTCGCGCGGCCTGAAGGCCGACTGGGCCGCGGTCACCAACGAGTACCGCCGCCGTTCGCTGAAGGGCATCGTCAATTCGGTGCAGCCCGCCTACAACTTCGACGACGTGCACCGAAGCAAGCTGGATGAGGTAATCGCGGAGTTCAAGCTGGACGCGCTCACTGTCGCCGACCGCGATGCGATCTGGCGCACCTGGCACAATCTGGATGCCTGGCCTGATTTCACGGCCGGTGCCGCGCGCCTGCGCAAGCGTTACGTGGTCGCCTCCTTCACGCTGCTCACGACTTCGCTCGTGATCGACGTCTCGAAGAAAAACGGTATCGACTGGGACGCGATCATTTCCTGCGAAATGATCGGCATCTACAAGACGCGACCCGAGGCGTATCGCACCGCCGCGAAGTGGCTGCAACTGGAGCCCGCCGAAATCCTGATGGTCGCCTGCCACAATTTCGATCTCGACGCGGCGCGCGCCTGCGGCTACCAGACCGCGTTCGTGCGGCGGCCCGACGAATGGGGCCCCGGCGGCCCTCCCGATCCGAATGCGAATCCTGCGTGCACGCTCGTGGTGGATGGATTCGCCGAGCTGGCAGACAAGCTGGGCGCGTAACGCCTCGGATCGGGTTGGCGGGGCAATGTAAGGTTCAGTGCCGCCCACTCGACAGAGGAGCGACATCGAAGAAAAACCTACAGGAGAAGGAAAATGCGAATCTGGCTGAAGCATGCTCTCGCCGTTCTAACGCTTTTTATTGCCTTTGGCGCAGCGGCGGGCGAACAGGACTACGACAAGGCCGCGTTCGAAAAGTCCCTGGCCGAAGGCAAACCGGTGATTGTCGAATTTTTCGCCGACTGGTGCCCGACCTGCAAGGCGCAAAAGCCCATCGTGCAGGAGCTGATGCGCGACGCGAAAATGAAGGAGGTTACGCTGTTCGTGGCCGACTACGATAAGGAAAGGGATCTGAAAAAGGCGCTGCGCGTGTCCCAGCAGAGCACTTTCGTCGTGTTCAAGGGCGGCAAGGAGGTCGCGCGCTCGACCGGCCAGACCCGTAAAGCGGATCTGGAAGCGACTTTCGCCAAGGCAAACTGAAGGCTTGCACGGGACGCCGGCCTGATGGATTTCGGGCCCGGTACTTACGGGCTGGGTTATGTCGCCGGGCTGCTGACGACGCTTTCCCCCTGCGTCCTGCCCCTGGTGCCGATCGTCGCCGCCACCGCGCTGGCGGCGCACCGGCTCGGACCCTGCGCGCTTGCGCTCGGCCTGACGGTCTCGTTTGCCGCAGTCGGCATATTCGTTGCGGCGCTCGGCGCTTCGCTCGGCCTGGACCAGGCGCTCTTCCGCAACATCGCCGCAACCGTTCTGATCGCGTTCGGCGTCCTGTTGCTTTCGACCAGGCTTCAGGAGCGTATCGCGACGGCGGCGTCAGGCTTGAGCGCAGCGGGCGATGGCTTGATTGTCCGCCTGAATCTGGACGGCCTGGCGGGTCAGTTCATCGTCGGCCTGGTGCTGGGCATCGTCTGGTCGCCTTGCGTCGGCCCCACGCTCGGGGCCGCGACGACGCTGGCGTCGCAGGGCCAGAGCCTGGCGCAGATTTCCCTCCTCATGGTGATTTTCGGCCTTGGCGCCGGCACCCCGCTGGTCGCGCTCGGCTCAGTGTCGCGCGCCACCATGATCCGGCTGCGCGGCAGCATGCTCTCGACGGGCAAGTTTGGAAAATTCGTACTTGGCATTGTTCTCGTGCTGCTGGGCATCGCCATCCTGAGCGGATTCGACAAGTCCTTCGAGGCCTGGGCCGTCGGCATCTATCCGGATTGGCTTAACGATCTGACTACTCGCTTTTGAACACCGACCAATAATCAGCCCCTAAGCGCACCCGCCACACTGTCCACCACTGCGGCATTGGCGCCGACGATCCCGACGCTGCCCCAGCGCAGCGGCACCACGCTCGCGTACATGCCGTCATGTGCGGCGCGCGCCCGCGCGGGCATGGGCGTGTCCGGCATGATCAGCAACGTCACCTTGTCCTGCGGCACCATCAACACCACGTGGTAGGCGGTACCGCCCTGAAACGGGCAGGGGCCGATGTGCATGACCTTGCCGATCCCGTCCAGGCGTTCGAGCGGCAGCGAATCGGCCAGAATACGCGCGGCTTCGGCGCGCGGCATCGCCCCCATCATGATCGACTTGGCCTCGTCCTTCATCACAAAATCGATGCAGGCCATCGCCATCGGATCATCCCGCCCGCGCCACGCATACAGTCCAAGTCCGATCGCGCCCACCGCCACTGCTGCGGCGGCAAGCAGACGCCGCCTGTCCTGGCGAGGCGTTTCGATCGAGCCGGTTGCCGGCAACGTTTCGAGAAGCCGATCCGCGAAGCGCGCGGGAACCGGCGCCTCGAGGGCACCGCGCAGTTGGACCTCGAAATCCGCGTGCCCCTCGATCAGCTCGGCACAGGCGATGCAGGTCATGCGGTGTTCGCGCATCGCATCGTTCTCGCCGTCTCCAGACAGAAGGATGCGCCGGTAATCCAGGCAATTCATGACCGCTCTCCTTTGCGCTCTTTCGCCCCAGCAGGCAGCACCAGCCGCTTCAGCGCCTGGCGGGCGCGCGTGAGCCGCGTCATCACCGCCCCCTCGGTCGTCTCCAACATTCTCGCGATCTCGGCGCAGGTGAATCCGCCGAGCACCTGCAGCGCCAGCGGCTCCGCATACGATACCGGGAGCGCCATCAGCGCATCGCGCATTTCCACGGCAAAAGGGCTGGATCGCTCGTCGATAACATCGATTTCGGCCGCATCCACCCCGCCATGGCGCGCGTCCTGGGCTGTCGCGCGATGGAATTCGTTCTTGACGATCGAGAACAACCAGGATTTCACCGCCGCCCGGTCCCTGACCTGGGGGAATGCGCGCCAGCCACGCAGCAGCGCCTCCTGGACGACGTCTTCGGCCTGCTGCCGGTTGCGCGTCAGCCAATAGGCATATCGAAACAGGTCGCCGGCATGCGCCCTGACCGCGTCGTCGAACGAGACCCCGCCACTGTCGGCGTTCACTGCGCCGTCCAGCCCGCGGGATACGATTTCCGGATCCGCGACCGCGCGCGGTGCAGCATGACCGCGCAGTTGGACTTGGAGACGGCCAGAGCGCGGCAGGTTTCGACCGTGTTCAGCCCCATGACCGCGCGCAGGAAAAACGCTTCCCCCGTGCGCCCGGGCAGTTGGCATATGCAACGCTCAAGCTCTTCCAGGCGCCGCCGACGCTCCAGCGCCTTCTCCGGATCGTCATAGGAGGAAAAATGCGAGCCATCGGACTCCAGGGGCGTACCGTCGTTGTCCATTTCATGCCACTGGTCCCGGACGGACCGTCTGACGCAATCGACGATCTTATGCTTGAGGATGCCGGTGAGCCAGCTATAAAGCGATGAGCCCCCGGTGAACGTGCCGATATTCTCGATCGCAGCGAGCAGCGTTTCCTGTACCGCATCCTCGGCGTGCGCGGCATTGACCAGACGGGACCGGGCGAAGCGGACCAGTTTCGGGCGGTATTGCACCAGGTCTTCGGCTCGATGAGCGGCGGTCATTGAAGAATAGACCCGGCCGCGGGCCCATTCCTTACAATGCGAACTCCCAAAAAGGAGAAATGCATGAAGTCATTCGATCTTTCCGGCCGCGTCGCGATCGTCACCGGCGGCAACGGCGGCATTGGGCAGGGCATGGCGCGCGGACTCGCCGCGGCGGGCGCAAAGGTGATTGTCGCGGGACGCAACGCGCAGAAGAGCGCTGCCGCGGCGAAAGAGATCCGCGGCGACGCGATCGAGGTCGACGTCAAGAGCGAAGAATCGCTCAAGGCCCTCATCGCCGGGACGGTCAAGCGCCACGGCAGGCTCGACATCCTCGTCAACAACGCCGGCATCAACATCCGCAAGCAGCCGCAGGAATACACGCTCGCCGAGTACCACGAGGTCATGAACACCAACCTCACCAGCGCGTTCAACCTCTCGCAGCTCGCCTACCCCGAGATGAAGAAGGCCGGCGGCGGCAAGATCATCAACATCGGCTCGATGATGTCGATTTTCGGCGCGTCGTTCACCACGCCCTACGCCACCTCCAAGGGCGGCATCGTGCAGATGAGCCGCGCCATGGCCTGCGCCTGGGCGAAGGACAACATCCAGGTAAACAGCGTGCTGCCGGGCTGGATCGACACCGAACTCACGCGCGGCGCGCGCCAGCAGATAGACGGATTGCACGAGCGCGTCCTCGCGCGCACGCCCGCCGGGCGCTGGGGCGATCCGGGCGACTTCGCGGGCATTGCGGTTTTTCTTGCGAGCGCTGCTTCTGATTTCCTGACTGGAACTGCTATTCCCGTGGACGGAGGGTATTCAATCCAGGGATAGCCCGCCGTCGAAAGCGTTACTTTGTCCTCTTCTTGCGGACCTCTGGCGTGGGTCCAAGCTGCTCGCGCAAGCGCTTCACGGCCTCGGGTTCGCCGCGGACTTTGAAGAACGTGCCGTCGTTGCCACCGCGCTCTTCCAGCACTTCGCAGTTGGAGAAAATCTCCCCGCGCAGCTTTTGCGCCGACCAGGGCAGGAAGAGCTCGGTTTCGACGAGGTCTTTCTGGAAGAAGGCAACGATCGCGGCGCGCAGCTTCGCGATGTCGCCCTCGCGGCGCGCGCTCATCACGACGCACTTCGGGTACAGCGCACGCAGTGCCGCTTCATCGCCGCCGCGGTCAATCTTGTTGAACACGTACAGGCGCGGCACGCCCTCGGCGCCGATCTCGTCCAGTACCTTCTCCGTTACCGCGAGCTGGCGCTCATAGCCCGGGTCGCTCGCGTCGACGACGTGCAGCAGGAGCGAGGCCTCGAGTGCCTCGTCCAGCGTGGACTTGAACGAAGCCACCAGGCCGTGCGGCAGGTTCTTGATGAAGCCGACCGTGTCGCTGACCAGCACGCGCGGCACGCTTTCGGGATGCAGCGCGCGCACGGTGGTGTCGAGCGTCGCGAAGAGCTTGTTGGCGACCAGCGCCTCGCTGCCGGTGAGCGCGCGCATCAGGGTGGATTTTCCCGCGTTGGTGTAGCCGACCAGCGCGACGCGCGAGAGACCCGGACGTTCCTGCCGCCGCGCGCGTTGCGTCTTGCGCTCGGCGCCCATCGCGGCGAGTTCCTTTTCCAGTTCCGAAATGCGGTCGCGGATCTTGCGCCGGTCGAGCTCGGTACGCGACTCGCTCGCGCCTCGGCCGCCGACGCCGCTGCGCCCGCGGCCCTGCGGCCCGGCGAGCTTCGCCGCTTCGCGCATGCGCGGCGCCATGTAGCCGAGGCGCGCGATCTCGACCTGCGCGCGCGCGGCACGGGAGCGTGCGTGGCGGTGGAAGATCTCGAGGATGACCATGGTGCGGTCCATGACTTCGCAATCGGTCTCCTTCTCGAGGTTGCGCGCCTGCGAAGGGGAGATTTCATGGTCGACGAGGATCAGGTCGGCGTCCTCCGCGAGGCTCTTCAGCTCCTCGCGCTTGCCGGTGCCGAAGTAGGCCGTCTGGTCGAACTGGGCCCGCTTCTGCGTGAAGGTGCCCACGACCTCGAAGCCGAGCGTCTTCGCGAGCTGGCCAAGCTCGGCCAGCGAGGCATCGAATTCAAGGTCACTTGTGTCCTGCCGGTGGACGGCCGACACGATGGCGCGCTTCGGCTTGTCTTTGGTTTCTTGCGTCATGGGGCGCGCAGCCTACCAGTGAAACCCGTCAAAGTCCCAATTCCCACACCTCGGCTACCAGGCGCTTGCCGAAACTGCGGTGCTTTTCGCTCGACACCCTGCGGAATCCCTCCGCCTGGTAGATGGCGCGGGCGGCGGCAAGGTGGCTTTGCGTCCAGAGCGCCATCTTCCGGTAGCCGGCCGCGCGCGCGAAGCGGATGCAAGCCCGCGTCAGCCGCCTGCCCAGCCCCTGGCCGCGCGCCTTGGGATGGATGATCAGCAGGCGCAGCTTCGACACGGTGCGCGACTTCCGCACGAGGAAAACCGAGCCCACGACTTCGCCACCCATCTCCGCGATCCAGCAACGCTCGAGCTTCGGCTTGAAATCGCGCACGAAGTCCGCGACTATTTCCGCCACCAGCGCCTCGAAAGTCGTGTCGTAGCCGAATTCCTTCGCGTACAGCTCGCCGTGAAGCTGGACGACGCGACCCATGTCGCCCGGGCGCGGATCCCTGAACCGGATGTTCTTTTTCTTCATCGAAGGTAGTACTCTGCGCACCGGGAGAATGTCGACAATGCTAGCGCGTTTTATTCGTGCCACCACCTGCCGGGAGAAACCATGAATCTGCAAAAGACCGTCCTCGCCCTCTCGTTCTCGCTCTGCGCCGGGTCGCTGAGTGCCACCGAACCCGCCGGCGTCCTGGCCCAGTCAAGGAAGAACACGCCGCAGCCGCCCTGGCTGCAGGGCGACCAGTGGGACATGGCCAACACCC
>JANYII010000204.1 GCA_025358705.1 Betaproteobacteria bacterium
CCGGCAGTTACCTCGCTGACCGCTTGCGCGCGGACTGGCTGAAGGAACTGGGCAAGCGCGCCGACTGGCAGAGTTTCGACCGGGAACTGCCGCCGCTGGTGCAGGACGATCTCGAGATCCGCTGCTATGCGTGGCTGTCGCGGCTGGCGCGCGCCGATGACAGCGCGTACGAAGAAGCGCGCGCGATCTGGCTCGAGCCGCGCGAACTGCCCGAAAACTGCCATGCCCTTGCCGACCGGATGAGCGTCGCGGGACGCTTCACGGTGGACGATGTCTGGCGGCGCGTTCGCCTGCTGCTCGAGAATGGCCAGCTCACCGCCGCGCGCCGTGCCCTGGCGCATCTGCCGGAGAGCGACAAGTTCGACGCGGCGCTGTTCAACCAGGCCGCCACGGCGCCGAAGAGGCTGCTGGCCAGCCCGCCGCGCTCGTTCGAACGGCGCGTGACGCGGGAAATGGTCCTGTTTGCCGTGGTGCGCCTCGCGCGCAGCGAACCCGAAGCGGCGGTGGAAGCGTTGCGCGGCAAGCTCGGCGCGCGCCTGCCGGCGGAGGATGTGAACTACCTGTGGGGACGGCTCGCGTACGAAGGGGCGCGCCGCCTGCTGCCCGAGGCCCACCAGTGGTATGGGCTCGCCGACGTGGCCACGCTGAACGACGAGCAACTGGCCTGGAAGGCGCGTGCCGCGCTGCGCGCCGCCGACTGGCAGGCAGTGCGCGACGCGATCGACCGCATGTCGGCGGGCGCGCGCCAGGATCCGACCTGGACTTACTGGTACGGACGGGCGCTGGGCGCGCAGGGAACCGCCGATGGCGCGCGCGCCTACTACCTGCGGATTTCCGCGCAGCCGAACTTCTACGGCCTGCTCGCCACCGAGGAACTCGGCTACGCGCTGGCGGTGCCCGAACCGTTCAACGTCGCGAGCGAAAAGGAAGTCGCGGCCGCGCGGGGGGTGCCGGGACTGGTGCGCGCGATCGAGCTCTATCGCCTCGATCTGCGCACCGAGGCGACGCGCGAATGGGTGTTCACCATCCGGGGCATGGATGACTCGCAGCTGCTCGCGGCCGCCGAGTTCGCGCGCGGCGAGGGGATTTTCGACCGCGCGATCAATACCGCCGACCGCACCGCGCAGCAACATAACTACAAGGTGCGGTTCCTCGCGCCGTTCAAGGATGTATTCAACGAATATTCGCGCAGCTCCGGCCTGGAGGAAGCGTGGGTGCTCGGGCTGGTGCGCCAGGAGAGCCGCTTCATCGTCAAGGCGAAATCCTCCGTGGGCGCGCAGGGGCTGATGCAGCTGATGCCGGCGACCGCGCGCTGGGTCGCCAAGCGCAACGGCATGCTGCATTTTTCCCAGGCGCGGGTGTCCGAAGTGCCGATCAACGTCGCGCTGGGCACCAGTTACCTGAAAATGGTGCTCGAAGATCTTGGCCATCCGGTGCTTGCCTCGGCGGCCTACAACGCCGGGCCCGGCCGCGCCCGGCGCTGGCGCGACGTGCGGCCGCTGGAAGGCGCGATCTATGCCGAGACCATTCCGTTTCCCGAGACGCGCGATTACGTCAAGAAGGTGATGGCGAACACGATGTACTACGCGCAGTTGATCGGCGGTAAGCTTGTTCCTCTGAAGGCCCGGATGGGCCAGATCCCGGCCAAGTCGTCCACGGAACGCGTCAACGAAGAACTGCCATGAAACGCGAAGACATCCTGGTCGTCGGAGGCTCCGGTTTTGTCGGCCGGCACCTGGTGGCCGCGCTTGCCGCGCGCGGCGCGCGCGTCACCGTCCCCACGCGCAGCCGCGAGCGCGCCAAGCACCTGATTCTCCTGCCCACGGTGGACGTGGTGCAGGTCGAAAGGCTCGATGCGCGCACGCTCGCGGGACTGGCCGCCGGGCGCGATGCGGTGGTGAACCTTGCCGGCGTGCTGAACAGCCCGCGCGCGAGGCCCGGCGACGAGGGCCCGAACCATTACGGACCTGCGTTCGCGCAAACGCACGTGGAACTGGCACAGGCAGTCGTGGCCGCCTGCCGGCAGGCCGGGGTGAAGCGCCTCCTGCACATGAGCGCGCTCGGCGCCGATTCGAAGGGGCCTTCGGAATACCTGCGTTCCAAGGGGATCGGCGAGCAGGCGGTACTTGCCGCGGACGACCTGGCGATCACCGTGTTTCGCCCGTCGGTGATCTTCGGGCCCGAGGATAAATTCCTCAACCTGTTCGCGCGCCTGGCGACATTCATGTGGGTGCTCGCGCTCGGTTCGCCCAACGCGCGCTTCCAGCCGGTGTTCGTCGGCGACGTGGTGCGCGCGTTCATCGCCGCGCTGGATGACCGCGCGCATCTGGACGGCACGGGCGGCAAGCGCTACGACCTGTGCGGTCCGAAGGAATACACGCTGTGCCAGCTAGTCGAACTGGTCTGCGCGATCACGGGGCGCCGCCGCCTGGTGATCGGCCTCCCGGATACGCTGTCCTACCTGCAGGCGTGGATGCTGGAGTTGCTCCCCCTGCAGCTGCTGACCCGCGACAACTACCGCTCCATGCAGGTGCCGAGCGTCTGTGATTGCGCGTTTCCCTTCGGCATCCATCCCGTGCTGCTGGAGGCCGCGGCGCCTTCCTGGCTCATGCCCGCGGGCCCGCGCGAGCGCTATCCGCGCCTGCGCTGGAAAGCCAAGCGCTAGGCGGGGTGGAAATCTACGTCGTCGGCGGCGCGGTACGCGACGAGCTGCTCGGCCTTCCGGTCCAGGACAGGGACTTCGTCGTCGTTGGCGCGACGCCGGAAGAAATGGTGGCCGCCGGCTTCAAGCCGGTCGGCAAGGACTTCCCGGTGTTCCTGCACCCGCAGACCCACGAGGAATACGCGCTCGCGCGCACCGAGCGCAAGAGCGGGCGCGGCTACAAGGGCTTCACCGTCTACAGCACGCCCGACGTGACGCTCGAGCAAGACCTCGCCAGGCGCGACCTCACCATCAACGCGATAGCGAAGAAGCCTGACGGAACCCTGGTTGATCCCTTCAATGGGAAAACCGACCTGGAAAACAAAATCCTCAAGCATGTCAGCGCCGCCTTCGCCGAGGATCCGGTGCGCATCCTGCGCGTGGCGCGTTTCGCCGCGCGCTTTGGCTTCCGCATCGCGGACGAAACCATGGCGCTCATGAGCATGATGGTCGCCGCGGGCGAAACCGAGCACCTGGTGCCCGAGCGCGTCTGGCAGGAATTCGCCAAGGGCCTCGCCGAGCCGCAACCTGCGCTGATGTTCGAAGCGCTGGAGCGCTGCGGGCTGCGGCCGAAGCTGCTGCCCGAACTCCAGCAACTGCCGCCGCCTTTTTCCGGTCCGCTGCCGGTGCGATTTGCCGTGTTGTGCTGGCCGTTGCAGGAAGCGGAAATCAAGGCGCTGTGCGACCGGTTGAAGGTGCCGAACGAGGAACGCGAACTCGCGCTGCTCGCTTGTCGCTGCAAGGACCTGCTGAACGGTTCGAGTCCCGGGGATCTCCTCAAGCTCTTCAAGCGCGCGGACGCCTTTCGCAGGCCGGAACGATTCAGGGAATTTCTTGAAGCGGCTCGCCTTTCGGAACTGAAATTTGACGCCATCAGGATTGAAAACGCGCTGCAGGCCGCCATGTCGGTAGACGCGGGCGCGATTGCCGGCAAGGCAACGTCGCCCGCGGAAATCCCGGCGCTCCTCGACCGTGAACGCGAACAAGCCATTGAAAAAGGAAAACCATGATCGACTTGTATACATGGAGCACGCCGAACGGCCGCAAGGTCTCCGTCATGCTGGAGGAATGCGGCCTGCCGTACCGCGTGCACACGGTGAACATCGGCAAGGACGAGCAGTTCAGGCCGGAATTCCTCGCCATCAATCCGAACAACCGCATTCCGGCGATCGTCGATCCGGACGGGCCCGAGGGCAAGGCGCTGCCCCTCTTCGAGTCGGGCGCGATCCTGATCTACCTGGCGGAGAAGACTGGAAATATGTTTTACCCGCAGAAAAATAAATACATCGTCCTGCAGTGGCTGATGTTCCAGATGGGCGGCGTCGGGCCGATGTTCGGCCAGGCGCACCATTTCATGCGCGCGAAGAAGGACGAGATTCCCTACGGCACGGAGCGCTACGGCAACGAGGCGAAGCGCCTTTACGGAGTGCTGAACAAACGCCTGTCGGAAGCCGCCTACCTGGCCGATGAATATTCGATCGCGGACATCGCGACGTATCCGTGGGTGGCGCGCCACGAGTGGCATCGCGTCGACCTGGCGCAATATCCGGCGGTGAAGCGCTGGTACGACACCATCGGCGCGCGGCCGGCCGTGGTGCGAGGCATGGCGGTGCCGCCGGTCGTCTAAAACCTGGGTCCCCGCCTACGCGGGGACGACCGCCTTTTCGTCGCGGCGGAAGCTCTCCATCAGCAGGTCGTCGAAGATCGCCACGGCGCGTGTCCAGCCGGCGGAGGCGCCGCGGATCTTGTGCGGGAAGCACGAGACGACAAAGCCGTCTGACGGAATGGCTTCGAGGTTGTGCAGCTTCTCCAGGTGGCAGTAGCCGATGTCGCGCCCGGCCTTGTGCCCTTCCCAGATCAGGCTCGCGTCCTTCGTGTCCTTGTATTTCTCGGCGGTGTAGACAAAGGGCGCGTCCCAGCTCCACGCGTCGGTGCCGGTGAGCCGTACGCCGCGCTCGAGCAGGTACATGGTCGCCTCGTAGCCCATGCCGCAGCCGGCGCTGACGTAGTCGTCGTTGCCGTAGCGCGAGCCGGCGCGCGTGTTCACCATGACGATTTCGAGCGGCTGCAGGGTGTGCTTGATTCTTTTCAGCTCCGCTTCGACGTCGGCGGCGGTAACGACATAGCCGTCCGCAAAGTGCCGGAAGTCCAGCTTTACGCCAGGCTGGAAGCACCAGCCGAGGTCCACTTCGTCGATGGCAATGGCTCTCTCGCCCTTGTTCATCGTCGGGTGGAAGTGATACGGCGCGTCCAGGTGCGTGCCGTTGTGGGTGATGAGCTCGACTTTCTCCACCGCCCAGGCGGCGCCGTCGGGCAAGTCTTCCTTCCTCAGCCCCGGAAAGAACGGCGCCATCTGCGGAAAGGTCGCCTGGTGGTCCATGTAGGTGATCTTCGGGCCGAAGGGCGGCGGATCGGAGACCACGTCGTTTTCGAGGTAAATGGACAGGTCGACGATTTTGCGGGGCATGTTCAGTTCCTCCTAGAGCGTGGCACTGCGGTTTCCCTGGGAGAACCCCATCAACGGGCCGGCCACATCCTTGCCCACGGCCAGCACCTTGAACAACTCTCCCATTTCCGAGGGCAGGAGCAGCTTCTGCGCGGCGGCCGCCGCAGGCAGATAGCGTTTCGGATCGGAGGGATCTTCTTCGGCGAGCAGGTCGGTGATGCCGCAATTGACGAGGAACTGCGCCTGGTTGGCGTAGCCGAGCACCTCGAGCCCGGCTTCCTCCGCGGCCCGCGCCAGGGCGCTGAAGTCCACGTGCGCGGTGACGTCCTGCAGGCCCGGCAGATAAAACGGGTCGCCGTGGACGTGGTGCCGGTAGTGGCAGGCGAGCGTCCCCATCGAGCGCTGCGGATGGAAGTATTCGCGCGCCGGAAAGCCATAGTCGATCACGAGGATCGCGCCCCGCTCGAGCGCGCCGCCGAGGGAACGCATCCAGGCTCGCGCGGCGAGCGCCAGTTCGCTTTCGTAGCGGCCCGAGGGCGGGACATCCGCCTCAATTTTTCTTGCTTCAAGGAGTACCGAACCATTCGCCGGCCGGTCCGACCAGGCAAGCTGCCCCTCGTTCGCGCACACGCCGCGCTCCAGCACGCCATCGCGCGTCCAGGCAAGGGCGTGCACCGGCATCGCATCCGCCACTTCGTTGGCCAGCATGACACCGCGGAAGCGTTCGGGCAGCCGGTCGAGCCATTGCACGCGGTCACCCAGCAATTGCTTTTGCCTTTGCTTCAGGTCCGGACTTGTTTCCAGTACAAAGTAGGGAACGGAGATTTCATCCAGGACCGATGCCGCGAGGGCTCCGGAACCCGCGCCGAATTCAAGGATGGCGTCCCCGGGCCGCAGCAGTTGCGCGACCTGGCGCGCGAGCGTGCGTCCGAAGAGGGGCGAGAGCTCCGGCGCGGTGACGAAGTCGCCGCCCGCGCCCAGCTTGCGCGCGCCGGAGGCGTAGTAGCCGAGCCCCGGCTCGTGGAGTACGAGTTCCATGTAGCGCGCGAAGGAAATCCAGTTGCCGGCGGCGTCCAGTTCGGCGCCGATGCGCTCGAGCAGCGCGCGGCTCGCGGCAAGCGCCTGCGGATCCGGCGATGGGAGCTTCGTATTGACCGCGCGGAGCTCGGTGGGACGCATGCCGGTGAATTTACCCTAGAATTCTCTTCTGACATGGATGAAAACCTGCTCGGAAAAGTGGCGCTCGTCACCGGCGCGGCAAGGCGCATCGGCGCGGCGATCGCGCGGCGCCTGCACGCTTCCGGCGCGAACGTGCTGCTGCACTATCGCGGCGCCGAAGCCGAGGCCGCGAGCCTCGAAGCGGAGTTGAATGCCGTGCGCGCGAAGAGCGCCTCCAGGGTAAAGGCGGACCTGCTGGCGCCGATCGCGCCCAGGTCGCTGGTCAGCGCCGCCATCGAGCGCTTCGGCCGGCTCGACGTGTTGGTGAATAACGCCTCGACGTTCTATCCCACCGCCATCGGCTCGATCGAAGCCGGTCATTGGGAGGAACTGATGGGATCCAACCTGCGCGCGCCGCTGTTCCTCGCGCAGGAAGCGGCGCCGCAGCTGAAGAAGAACGGCGGCGCGATCGTGAACGTGGCCGACATCCATGCCGAACGGCCTCTCAAGGGCTACCTTGTCTACAGCATCGCGAAGGCGGGGCTGGTCGCGTTGACACGGTCGCTGGCGCTGGAGCTCGCGCCGGAAATCCGCGTCAATGGCGTCGCGCCCGGCGCCATCGCCTGGCCCGACGACGGACAGTTCGAACCGCCCGAGCGCGAGCGCATCGTCGCCACCACGCCGCTCGCGCGCCTGGGTTCGCCCGAAGAAATCGCCCGGGCGGTACACTTCCTTGCTACGGCCCCCTTCATTACCGGCCAGATCCTGGCAGTGGATGGCGGCAGATCGGTATACCTGTGAAAGATCCTCGAAAAATAAAGCTGGAAGAAGACAAGCTCGCCAAGCGCATCCGGCGCCAGGTGGGCGAGGCGATCGCCGATTTCGGCATGATCGAGGAGGGCGATCGCGTCATGGTCTGCCTCTCCGGTGGCAAGGACAGCTACGGCATGCTGGACGTGCTGCTCTCCATGCAGCAAAAAGCGCCGGTCAAATTCGAACTGGTCGCGGTCAATCTTGACCAGAAGCAGCCCGGTTTTCCCGAACGCGTGCTGCCGGACTACCTGAGCTCGCTCGGCGTGCCGTTCAGGATCGTCGAGCAGGACACGTACTCGGTCGTAAAGCGCGTCGTGCCCGAAGGCCAGACGATGTGCGCGCTCTGCTCGCGGCTGCGGCGCGGCGTGCTCTACCGCGT
The DNA here is from genome assembly GCA_025358705.1 of Betaproteobacteria bacterium. GTDB lineage: Bacteria > Pseudomonadota > Gammaproteobacteria > Burkholderiales > SG8-39 > RBG-16-66-20. Next base: position 7,498 of record JANYII010000204.1, read on the forward strand.
GGCGAAGGAAATCGGCGCGACCAAGATCGCGCTCGGCCACCACCGCGACGACGTGCTCGCGACTTTCTTCCTGAACCTGTTCCATGCCGGGACGCTGAAAGCGATGCCGGCCAAGCTGCGCTCCGACGACGGCCGCAACATCGTCATCCGGCCGCTGGTCTACGTCGCCGAAGAAGATCTCGCCGCCTACGCCGAGGCCAAGGCGTTCCCGATCATTCCCTGCACGCTGTGCGGCTCGCAGGAGAACCTGCAGCGCAAGGTGGTCGGCCGCATGCTCAAGGAATGGGAGAAGAGCGAGCCGGGCCGCATCTCCTCCATCCTGCGCGCGATGACCGATGTGCGGCCCTCGCAGCTGCTGGATCGCAAGCTGTTCGATTTCGCCAACCTGAAATCCGCACCGCTCGAAGGAAAGGTTGTGGAATTCAGGCGCATCGGCGAACCGTTGTTTGCCGAATAGCGTGTCTTTTCGATTTTTATTTGTATTTTTTTCAAGCATGATTTTTTTTACGGCAAACCCCGTAAACAGTCAGGACTGGCGCACCGCGAGCAGCGCGCCGACCGGCCTCGCGCCCGACGCCGCGACGACGCCGGAGGCGGTGGTGCAGGTTTACGGCGCGCGCACCTGGGGATGGCGCGGCAATTTCGGCGTGCATACCTGGGTCGCGGTGAAGCCGGAAAAGGCCGCCGCCTATACGGTGTATGAAGTCATCGGCTGGCGCCTGCGCTGGGCCGACTCCGTGGTGTCGATCAGCGCGCGCGCCGCAGACGCGCGCTGGTATGGAAACGTACCGGAGCTTTATTCCGACAAGCGCGGTCCGGCGGCCGAGAAACTGATCCCGCGCATCGACGCCGCGGCGCGCGCGTATCCGCACGCGAAGGAATACACCGCCTGGCCGGGGCCGAATTCCAACACGTTTACCGCGTGGATCACGCGCGCAGTCCCGGAACTTGAAGCCGACCTGCCGCCGACCGCGATCGGCAAGGATTACATCAGCGACGGCCTGTTCGGTTCCGCGCCCAGCGGCAGCGGCGTGCAGGTTTCCCTCGGCGGCTTGTTCGCGCTTACCGCCAGCGGCGTGGAGGGGCTGGAGCTGAATTTGCTGGGCCTTACCTTCGGCATCAATCCCTTCGATCCCGCGCTCAAGCTCCCCATGGTCGGCAGGATCGGCCCGGCACGCCAGTAACGGGAGAATCTTGGAAGCGCTCCTCAAGTTCTGCTCGATCGTCGATCGCGTCAACGAGCGCATCGGCCGCGCGGCTTCGTGGCTCACGCTGCTGGCGGTGGTGGTCTGCACCGTGAACGCGCTGGTGCGCTACAGCGTCAACATGAGTTCGAACGCCTGGCTCGAGATGCAGTGGTACCTGAATTCGGGGATGTTCCTGCTGGTCGCGGCCTACGCGCTCAAGATCAACGCGCATGTGCGCATCGACGTCATCGCCGGCAAGCTCTCGCAGCGCGCGCAAGCGTGGATCGACATCGTCGGCGGGTTGCTGTTCCTGCTGCCCGCCTGCCTGATCATCGCCTGGTACTCGTGGCCGGCGCTGGTGAGTTCCTGGAATATCAACGAAATGTCCTCCGACCACGGCGGGCTGATCCGCTGGCCGATGCGGCTGCTGATTCCCGTGGCGTTCGTATTGCTGTCGCTGCAGGGAATATCCGAGGTGATCAAGCGGATCGCGTTCCTCGCGGGCCGCGCGCCGAATCCGGCCGCGCACCTGGCCGCGCATCCGGCCGCGCATCCGGCCGACACGAAACGCGAGGCCGCCTGATGTCGCCCGATCTGATGGCGCCGCTGATGTTCGGCGGGTTGGTGGTGGTCCTGCTGTTTGGCTACCCGGTGGCGTTCTCGCTCGCCGCCAACGGCCTGTTTTTCGGCTTCATCGGCATCGAGATGGGCCTGCTGCAACCGGCGCTGCTGCAGGCGCTGCCCGAGCGGGTGCTCGGCATCATGAGCAATTCGACCCTGCTCGCGATCCCGTTCTTCACCTTCATGGGCCTGATCCTGGAGCGCAGCGGCATGGCCGAGGAACTGCTCGACACCATCGGCCAGCTGTTCGGCGCCATCCGCGGCGGCATCGCGTATGCAGTCGTGTTCGTCGGCGCGCTGCTCGCCGCCACTACCGGCGTTGTTGCGGCTTCGGTGATCGCCATGGGATTGATTTCGCTGCCGGTGATGGAGCGCTACGGTTACTCCAGGCGCCTGTCGACCGGCGTGATCGCGGCCTCGGGCACGCTGGCGCAGATCATTCCACCGAGCCTGGTGCTGATCATCCTCGCCGACCAGATGGGCGCGTCGGTGGGCGACCTGTACGAAGGCGCGCTGGTGCCCGGGCTGATGCTCGCCGGCCTGTATGCGCTCTACGTGCTGGCGGTGTCGATCGTCAAGCCGGAGGCAGCGCCTGCGCTGCCGCTCGAAGCGCGCACGCTGAAGGGCGCCGCGCTCGCGTGGCGCGCCGCCACCTGCCTGGTGCCGCCGGTGGTGCTGATCTTCCTGGTGCTCGGCACCATCTTCATCGGCGTCGCCACGCCGACCGAAGGCGGCGCCATGGGCGCCTCGGGCGCCATCATCCTCGCGCTGATCAAGCGCAAGCTCGACTGGTCGCTGATGCGCCAGGCGGTCGAGTCCACCGGCACCATGACCAGCTTCGTGATTTTCATCCTGGTCGGCTCGACCGTGTTCTCGCTGGTGTTCCGCGGCGTCAACGGCGACCTGTGGGTGGAGCACCTGCTCTCCGACCTGCCCGGCGGCGCGCTCGGCTTCCTCATCGTGGTGAACGTGATGATTTTCCTGCTCGCGTTCTTCCTCGACTACTTCGAGATCGCCTTCATCATGGTGCCGCTGCTCGCGCCGGTGGCGCAGAAGCTCGGCATCGACCTGGTGTGGTTCGGCGTCCTGCTCGCGGTCAACATGCAGACGTCCTTCCTGCATCCGCCGTTCGGCTTCGCGCTTTTCTACCTGCGCAGCGTGGCCTCGAAGGACATCAAGACCACCGACATCTACTGGGGTGCGGTGCCGTTCGTCTGCATCCAGGTCCTGATGGTCGCGATCGTGATCGCCTTCCCCGGCATCGTCACCAGCCACGTGTCGAAAGCTTCGGGCGAGATCAGCGGCTCGGGCGCGGACGAGATCCGTCGCCAGCTGGCCCCTGCAACCGCCGACCCCGCGGCGCCCGAGCCAGGCGATGCGGAAGCGCCGAAGAAGGAAGGCGAAACGGAGGATCCGGCCGCCGCCATCGACCGGATGCTCAAGCAGCAGAAGTAGGGACGCCTATTTCTTCCCCGGTACCGGATCAGGGGTGTTCAGCAGGAACGTGGTGAGCGTCTGCTCGGCGACGCGGTGCCAGAGGAATTCGTCCTGGCGGAATTTCTTCCACGGCTCGTAGATCTTCTTCCACGACGGGTTCTTCGCCGCCTCTTCCTCGTACATCTCGAAGGCCGCCTTGTGCGCCGCCTTCATGATCTCGGGCGAAAAGGCGTGCAGCTTGACGCCGTTCTTCACCAGGCTCTGCAGCGCCTTCGGGTTCTTGAAGTCGTACTCGGCCATCATGTCGAGGTTGGCTTCGTAGCAGGCGGCTTCCAGCGCGGCCTGGTACTCCTTGGGCAGCTTTTCCCATTCCTTGATGTTGACGAACATCGAGTACATGGAGCAGGCCTCCCACCAGCCCGGGTAGTAGTAGTGCGGCGCGATCTTGAAGAAGCCGAGCTTCTCGTCGTCGTAGGGACCAACCCACTCCGCCGCGTCGATGGTGCCGCGCTCGAGCGCCGGGTAGATGTCGCCGCCCGGGATCTGCTGCGGTACCGCGCCCAGGCGCGCCATGACTTCGCCGCCCAGCCCCGCGATGCGCATCTTGATGCCCTTCAGGTCCTTCACCGTCTTCACTTCCTTGCGGAACCAGCCGCCCATCTGGCAGCCGGTGTTGCCGGCGGGGAAGGAAATGATGTTGAAGTCGCGGAAGAATTCGCGCACCAGCTGCAGGCCGCCGCCCCAGTAGATCCAGGCGTTCTGCTGGCGCTGGTTCATGCCGAAGGGCAGCGTGGTGTCGAAGGCGAACGTCTTGTTCTTGCCGACGAAGTAGTAGGAGGCCGTATGCGTGCATTCGACGGTGCCCTGCTGCACGGCGTCGACGGTGCCGAAGGCGGGCACGATTTCCCCCGCGCCGAAGACGCGGATCTGGAACTTGCCGCCGGTGATCGCGGCGACGCGCTTGGCGATGACTTCACCGCCGCCGTAGATGGTGTCCAGGCTCTTCGGGAAACTGGAGGCGCAGCGCCAGCGCACTTCCGGCATCGATTGCGCGATCGCCGGCGCGGCGACCGCCACGGCTGCGGCACCGGCGGCGCCGGTGATGAATTTCCTGCGGGTGGATTTCATGGCGGGGTCTCCGTGGGTTGGCATGCAGCCAAGCTACGAGAAACGGAGCCCCCTGTCTAGGCCGATGCCGGGACCGGCTGCGGCTTCGCCTCACGAATGGGCAGGTTGACGAGCGCTGCACCAGCAGAGAGCGCAATGTCGGCGTACCACATCCACAGGTAGGAGCCCGTACCTTCGAAGGCGAGGCCGCCCAGCCAGGCGCCGAGGAAACCGCCGATCTGGTGCGACAGCAGCGTCATGCCGAACAGCGTGGCGAGGAAGCGCACGCCGAACAGCTTGCCCACGATTGCCGCGGTCGGCGGCACGGTGGCGAGCCAGGTGGCGCCCAGGCCGGCGGCGAAAAGATAGAACGTCAACGCAGTCTTCGGCGCGGCGAGGTAGAGCGCGATCAGCACCGCGCGCGAGCCGTACATCCACGCGAGGATGTACTTGCTGCGGTAGCGCGCGGTCGAGAATCCGGCGGCGAGGCTGCCCGCGATGTTGGCGAGGCCGATGATCGCGAGCGACCAGCTGGCCACCGTCGGCGGCAGGCCGCACAGGTTCACTTCCTGCGGCAGGTGCGTGACGAGGAACGCGATGTGGAAGCCGCAGGTGAAGAACC
>JANYII010000247.1 GCA_025358705.1 Betaproteobacteria bacterium
CAAAACCCGCCTGCGGAAATTCAATCCTTCGCGGGCACGATGCGGCGCAGGCCGGCGGCGATCCGGCCGAGCATGCCCTGGCCCGGGTGCGCCGCGCTCCAGGTACGCCACATGTCGCGGTACGCCGCTTCCAGGTTGCGGGTGAATCGTTCTCCATCAATGAGCGGCGACTGGCGCAACCGCTGGCGCATGCCCATCCGCAAGGCGTTGACGCGCGCGGGATCATTCGCGAGGGCGGCGGCGATTTCAACGTATTGATCGGGCGTCTGCGCGACAAGTTCGCCGAGGCCGATGACGTACTGCAGGCTGGCGCCGGTGCGCGACGGCGCGGTATCGCCGGCGAGCGTGACGATCGGGATCCCCATCCACAGCGCGTGGCAGGCGGTGGTTCCTCCGGTGAACGGAAAGGTATCGAGCATCACATCGACGGAGTTGTGCAGCGCCATGTAGTCGAGGAAGGGCCTGTTGCCGAGCACCTGCAGGCGGTCCCGCGCGATGCCGTGGCGCGTGTAGAGCGAGGCATAGTCCGCTGGAACCGCGGCCATGCCGTTTGCCACGATCATGAGGCGGGAGCCAGGCACCCGCTCGAGCACGCGGCTCCACAGCTCGATCACCGGCGACGTGATCTTGGCGGCATTGCCGAAGGAAGCGAAGGTAATGCGTCCCGATTTCAGGCTTGGCGCCGGCTCCACCTCGGGGCACTCGCGCGGCGGTTGATAGCAGCACTGGCCGTCGGGAAGGCGGACCAGCTTCTCGCTGTGATACGCATCCAACAGGCCTTCCGGGCTGGCCCTGGGATCCGTGATGCGGTAGTCCATGGCATCCAGTGCGGTGGTGTTGAGATAGCCGAGCCATGTGGCCTGCACCGGCGCCGGCTTTCGCGCGAACACCCGCATGCGATGGTTGGTGGTATATCCGCTCAAGTCCACCAGGATGTCGATGGCGTCCTCGCGCACCAGGCTCTCGAACGCGTCGTCGTCCAGCTCGAATACATCGCGCCAGGCGAGCGGCAATGCCCTGAAGCGTTCGGTCACGGGGTCGGTGCGGGGAGAGTTGTGGTAGCAGAAAATCTCGAACCGCCTGGCGTCGTGCCACGTGAGCACCGGTTCCATGAAGAAGGCGACCGGGTGGTGGCGCAGGTCTCCGGATACATAGCCTACGCGCAGCCTGCGCGCCGGATCGCGCGCGTTGCGATGCGGCCGCGGCGCGCCGGGAGCGGCAAAGCGGCGCGCGAAGCTGCGGTGCTCGGCGTAAATTTCGGCCGGCGTCCGGCCGGCGGCGTAGTTCAGCAGGAAGATCAGGTGGTTCTGCGCCAGCGCCAATCCCGGGTCGAGTTCCAGCGCATGCCGGTAGCAGCGTTCGGCTTCTTCCAGCTGGCCCTGCGCGAACAGGACTGCGCCCAGGTGATCGTGCGCATCGGCATAGTCGGGCTTGAGCGCCAGCGCCCGGCGCAGGCTGCGCTCGGACTTCTCCAGCTGCCCGAGGCCGCGCAGCGTGATGCCGAGGTTGCCGTGCGCCTCGGCGTAATCCGGCTTGAGCGCGAGCGCCCTGGCGTAGCAGCGTTCCGATTTGTCCAGCCGGTCGAGCTCGCGCAGCGCGTTGCCAAGGTTGTTGTGCGCTTCGGCGTAGGCCGGATTGAGTTTCGTCGCGCGCTGGAAACTCTCTTCCGCCAGCGTCAGGTGGCCGAGTTCCCGCCGCGCGATGCCGAGGTTGTTTACGTACTCTGCGTTCCCCGGAGAACGCCGGATAGCCTCGCTGATCAGTTCGGCTGCGCGCGCACTGTCGCCCTTTTGCTGCGCGATCACGCCCATCAGGTGCCATGCGTCGGGCGGGCTGGGCTCAAGCTGCAGCAGGGTGCTGCAGGCGCGCTCGGCCTCGCCGAGTCGCCCGGCCTGGTAGTGCGCCAGCACAAGCCTCAAGGTCTGCTGGACATCCATGCCGAAGTCGCGGAAAAGCGCGTATTCAAGTGTAACTAATTGTATCTTGACGCCATTCCGCGTGCCACGGCGACACTACAATAGCCGGCGAGGGAGGCACCGAAAATCCGACCCGTGGCAACGCGCATGTTCGAAGACCTGATCAACAGCCCGTTGGTCCGAGGATTGATTCTCTACCTCGTGCTGCCGAACCTGGTGTTCATCCTGCTCAGCAGGGAATTCTTCATCAACCGTGCGCTGATCAACAGCGACTACCTGTTGCTCTGGGTCGCTTCCTGCTACCTGTCGCGCTGGGTGACCGCGTTTCTCTACGCCGGGCTGGTCGCACTCGACCTGGTCCTCTCGACCGAGTCCATCTATCACTATTCGACGGTCGAGACGATCCTCGCGCTGCGCGATATCTTCGAATTCAATCCGCTGCTCCTCTATACGATCACGGGCCTGGTGCTCCTGCTCGCGCTCGCCACGTTCGTGGTTACACGCAGGCTGGGTGCCGCCCGCCCGCATCTGTCGCACCGGTACCAGGTCCTGATAGGGATTGCCGGGGTGGCTCTCACCGGCGCGACCGTCGCGCGGTCGGTCGATCCGATCGACGTTTACTCCTCTTCGTTCCGCGACAGCGCATTCGTGGCCTCCGGCATCACCGAAGTCGGCTTGTCCAGCCTGCAGCTCGCGACAACGACCAGGAAGAACCAGGTCATTTTCCCGGCGCCGGGCGCTGCTACCTCGCACCTGGCGCGCGACATATCGCTGCAGCGGAATTCCGCCCTGCCTTACGACATCGTGGTGATCGTGCTGGAGTCCCAGGGCCTGCTCAGGAACGAGGCCGACATGCGCCGCGTGTTCGCTCCGCTGACCGATCCGGAGGTCAATGCACGCTACGTAGTCGAGAGAGGCGCGGTCCAGTTCCATGGCGCGACAATTTTTGGCGAACTGCGCACGCTGTGCCGCGTCTACATGCCCCATTTCGTGCCGTCGAAGCTGCCCGCGCTGGGCCGCTGCCTGCCCAACATGTTGCGCAGGCTCGGATACGAAACCGTGAGCTATCACGGCTACGAACGATGGTTCTACGAGAGGCAGAACTGGTATCCGAAGCTGGGAATCCAGCGCAGCAATTTCGCGGATGACATGATGAAGCTGTCTCCCCCCAGGTGCGGCGGCCACTCGCTTTTCCCGGGCATCTGCGACCTCTGGATCGCGGGGCAGGTCGAGCGTGAACTTTCCCAGCCGCGCTCGAAGCCGAAATTCATCTACTGGTTGACGCTGAATACGCATCTTCCGGTCGATTCGGAACTTGCAAGCGCGTCGAGTTTCAACTGTGCGGGCACGGAATCGCTGCGCGAGGACATCTCTCCGTGCGAGCTGGAGCGGATCAATTTCCAGTTGTACGTCCGGATCCGGCAGATGCTGCTGAACAAGGATCTTCCGCCGGCGCGGTTCCTCCTGGTGGGGGACCACATGCCGCCGTTCCCGACGCTTTCGGAGCGCGCGCTCTATGACCACGAAAAAGTACCCTTCCTGGAATTCATTCCAAGAAGCGCGCCGCTGGCCAGCGCCTCCGTCTCTCCGTATTGATGAAAGCCCGATACTGATTGGCTCCTCGACCTGGACTCGAACCAGGGTCCTGCGGATTTTCAGTTCGACGCTCTACCGGTAGAATTCCGGTGGCCATGCAAATCACATTTTTTCGGATGCTTGCGTGCGCAATGACAGTGGCTGCGGGCGGCGCTATCGCTCAGCAGCGGCCGGCTTGCGCGCTGCCGTACAGCAAGACGACGTGGACGAACTGCACTGGCAAGCGGTCGGTTCAGGGCGTTGAAAGCTATGTCGGATCCTTCAAGGACGGCGTACCGGACGGCCAGGGCACCTATACCTATCCGGATGGCGGGCAATATGTCGGCGAGGTAAGCGGCGATCAGCCTGGCGGCCAGGGCACACGGACGTATGGCGACGGCAGGAAGTACATTGGCGATTTCAGGAACGGACGCTTTGACGGCGAGGGCACGTACACCGCGCCCAACGGACTTCTTTACGTGGGCACGTTCAAGGACCACAAGTACAGCGGGCGCGGAAGGCTGACGCTGACGGATGGGACGAAATACGTCGGCGAATTCAAGGATGGCAAGCGGAATGGTCAGGGCAGCTACGACTTTCCGGACGGCTCGACCTACGTCGGCGAATCCAAGGACGACAATTTCGAGGGTCGCGGAGTCTTCACGTACCGGGACGGACGGAAATACACTGGCACGTTCAAGGACAACCTGTTCGACGGGGAAGGTACTTACACTTTTCCTGACGGTCGAAAATACATGGGCGAATTCAAGGACGACGTGCGCAACGGCCGGGGCATATTCGAGTGGCCTGACGGCCAGCGTTACGTAGGGGAATACAGGAACGACAGCCGCACGGGCCGCGGCTCGTATCTCTGGCCGGACGGCTTCGGCTATGTCGGCGAGTTCAAAGACGACCTCTACGAAGGCCAGGGCATTGTGACCTCGCCGAACGGCACCGCGTATTCGGGCGGCTTCAAGCGTGGAATGCGCGACGGCCCGGGCACCTTCACTTATAAGGATGGCCGCAAGTACGTTGGCGAATTCAAGGAAGACAAGCCGACAGGCGAGGGCACGGAATATCGCGCCGACGGCTCGCTGCTGCAAGCAGGCGCGTGGAAGAACGGAGTGTTCGTGCCGCGCTAGCGGAAGGTGGCTCCCCAACTCAGTCAAAACTGGGCACTGCTGGATGATATTAGTGGGGCTCTAATGTCCGCTATCGGCAAATAGCGGACATTCACCTAACGTTCCCAGTAAGCGGCGCGCGCGCACCAACCGGTGCACGGCACGGCGCTTCCGCGCGCGTCCGTG
>JANYII010000262.1 GCA_025358705.1 Betaproteobacteria bacterium
AGAAACTCATCGAGCATTGGCTCACGCGAGTACGCGATGCCGCCGCGCGCAGCGTGCCGCTCGCTCTCGAAGTCGCCGAGTGTGCGCGGCTGATCAAGGGCTACGGGGAGACTCACCGCCGCGGCAAGGCAAACTTCCTCGCGATCCTCGATGCGCTGGTGGACAACCCCGCCGTCTCCGACCCCGCCGCGCAGGCGAAGGCGATCCGCAAGGCGCGGGAAGCGGCGCTCGCCGACCCCGAAGGAAAGGCCCTGGGCGGCGCGCTCGGCAAGCCAGTGACCTGGCTGAAGCCCGTCCGGGGCTAGCAACCGGTCAGGACGGAAACGCCGAGGGTGCGCCCTCTAGCCAGGCTTGGCCGTGCATGTAGAGCGCCTCGACCACCGGGCCTTTCAGCTGCGGCAGGTCCAACTTGATGGTGAAGCCGATCTTCGTCTGCAGGTAGGCGAGGTGCCGGTAGCCCTCGGGGAAACGACCGAGCAGTTCGGCATCGAGCGCCAGCCTGGCCGCCGGGTCGAGTGGATCCATGCGGTCCTTTTCGTAGATGGGCTGCCGCCGCACGATGCCCCATCGGCCGCGCCGCCGGGCGAAGAAATCGTAGAAACGGCCGGTGCAAACCACGTCCACCATCACCCCGTCCACCGCCGCCCGCTGGCTGATGGTCATCTTGGTCTGGGCGATGGCGCGCTCGCCGTTCACATCCACGCTGGTCCCGCCCAGGAAGTGCAGGATGCTGACACCCTTGTCGAAGCCGGCTTTGCTTACGTCGATGAACGTCGCGGCCGGCCCCTGGAACCAGGTCGCGGTCATCCAGCCGTCCTCGTGCCAGACGGTGCGGAATCGCTCCCAGTCGCCCGCATCCCGCCACAGCGCCCAGTTGTTCACCGTCTCAACGATGGCGAGCCTGTCTTCCCAGCCGGCGGCCTGCATGCAGCTCTCCTCCATGTAGCGAGGGCGACACTTTATAATGGTTTTTTCAGCCTGGGAGCGAGACATGGCGAGCGTCCCGAAGCCGCACTCCGGCGCCGCGCGGCAGGATCTATATCGCCGCATCGAGAAGCACAATTTCGCCCCGCTGTGGGAGGTGTATCACGAGCTGATTCCCGACCAGCCGATGACGCCCTGCAAGCCGGCGATCTGGAAGTGGGCCGATGCGCGTCCCTACCTGATGGAAGCGGGCGCGCTGATCACCGCGAAGGAAGCCCTGCGGCGCGTGCTCGTCCTGCAGAATCCAGGAATGCGCGGCGAAGCCTGCATCACGCAGAGCCTGTTCGCCGGCTACCAGCTGATCCTGCCCGGCGAAATCGCGCCCAGCCACCGGCACACGCAGTCCGCGCTGCGCTTCGTCCTCGAAGGCTCCGGGGCGTACACCGCGGTGGATGGCGAGCGCACCACGATGCATCCCGGAGACTTCATCATCACGCCGTCGTGGACCTGGCACGACCACGGGCACGAAGGCTCGGAACCGGTGGTGTGGCTGGACGGCCTCGACGTGCGGATCGTGCGCACCTTCGCAGCGCAGTTCCATGAACCTTTCCCCGAGGAGGTGCAGCCGGTCTCGCGTGGCGAAGGCGCATCGCTGGCGCGCTATGGCAACAACCTCAAGCCGCTCGGCGCGGTGGCGCCGTTCGGCAAGACCTCGCCGATCTTCAGCTACCCGTACGGCCGCAGCCGCGAGACGCTGGCCAGGCTCGCGAAGGAAGGCGACCCAGACCCCTGCCACGGCTGGAAAATGGAATTCATCAATCCGCTCACCGGCGGGCACGCCATGCCGACGATCGCCGCTTTCATTCAGCTGATCCCCAAGGGCTTCCGCACGCAACCTTACCGCTCCACCGACGGCACGGTGTACTCCGTCGTCGAAGGCAGCGGACGGGTGACGGTCGCCGGGGAGTCGTTCGATTTCGGGCCGCGCGACACGTTCGTCGCCCCTTCCTGGATGCCGCTGTCGATTGAGGCGGATGCTGAGTGCGTGCTGTTTTCGTTCTCGGACCTGCCCGCCCAGGATGCGCTCGGCCTATGGCGGGAGAAACGCGCTTGAAGGACGCCGCCAGCGGCGTGGCCGACACCGCTTTCTATTCGCGCGAGTACAACAACCGCGCGCTGGTTCCCGACAACGAAAGGTGGGTAGACCACTGGGTGCGGGATTCGGAGCGCGCGCGCGCGACCATGACGAGCCACCTCGACCTGCGCTACGGCGATTCCGCCGGGGAGACGATCGACCTGTTCCCAGCCCGCAAAGGCGACGGCAGCTGCATGATGTTCATCCATGGCGGCTACTGGCGCTCGCGCGACAAGAAGGATTTCTCCTTCCTCGCCCCGGCCTGGGTGGATGCCGGCGTGTCCCTCGCGGTCGTGAACTACGACCTGTGCCCGCAGGTGACGGTGGAGGAAATCGTGCGCCAGATGCTGCGCGCTGGCCGCTGGCTGTGGC
>JANYII010000012.1 GCA_025358705.1 Betaproteobacteria bacterium
AGCCAGGTGTAGACGGCGCCGTTCCAGTTGTTGCCCTTCAGGACGTCCAGGAAGATGTAGATCGAAAGCAGCAGGGAAACCAGGATCCCGAGGATCGTCACCCGGTGCGACCAGGCGCGGCCGATCGCCTTGCCGAACAGGCCCGCGATGATCGCGCCCGCCAGCGGTGCGAGGGGCACCAGCAGATACAGGTTCTTCATCATCCCTTCAGGCTGTCCAGGTCTTCCACGTTGATGGTGTTCAGGTTGCGGAACAGCACCACCAGGATCGCCAGGCCGATGGCGGACTCGGCCGCGGCCACGGTGAGGATGAAGAACACGAACACCTGGCCCGCGGGGTCGCCGAGATAATGCGAAAAGGCAATGAAATTCAGGTTCACCGCAAGCAGCATCAATTCGATCGCCATCAGCAGCACGATCACGTTCTTGCGGTTCAGGAAGATGCCGACTACCGCGATCGCGAACAGCATCGCGCCCAGCACCAGGTAGTCCGAGAGCCCGGGCATCAGGCGTCCTTCTCCGAAGGCATGGTGACGAGCCGCACCCGGTCCTCGCGCCGCACCCTCGCCTGCTGCGAGGGATCCTGGCCGCGCGCGTCCTTGCGCCGACGAAGCGTGAGCGCGATGGCCGCGATGATCGCCACCAGCAGGATCACCGCCGCGATCTCGAAGGCATAGACGTAGTCGGTATAGAGCAGGCGGCCCAGTTCCTTGGTGTTGCTGTAGCTGAGCGGCTGGTCGTTCGGCCGCGGCATGCCGTACACGCGGTAGGCCAGGACCGAGACCATCTCGAACGCCATCAGGCCGCCAACGACCAGGGCCGCGGGCAGATTGCGCCAGAAACCCTCGCGCAGGCGCTCGAGGTTGATGTCGAGCATCATCACCACGAACAGGAACAGCACCATCACGGCGCCGACGTAGACCAGCACCAGGGTAATGGCGAGGAATTCGGCGCGCAGCAGCAGCCAGATCGCCGAGGCGGTGAAGAACGCGAGCACCAGGAAAAGCGCCGCGTGCACGGGGTTGCGCGCGGTGATGACGCACAGCGCCGATACGAGGAGTATCAGGCCGAAGGCGTAGAAGACGATGGATTCGAACATGGTCAGCGAAACTTCGCGTCGGCGGCGCGCGCCTGGGCGATTTGCTCCTCGTAGCGGTCGCCCACCGCGAGCAGCATCGGCTTGGTGTAGTACAGGTCCCCGCGCTTCTCGCCGTGGTACTCGAGGACGTGCGTCTCGACGATTGAATCCACCGGGCAGGACTCCTCGCAAAAGCCGCAGAAAATGCACTTGGTAAGGTCGATGTCGTAGCGCGTGGTGCGGCGCGTGCCGTCGCCCCGCTCCTCGGTCTCGATGTGGATGGCGAGCGCCGGACAGACCGCCTCGCAGAGCTTGCAACCGATGCAGCGCTCTTCGCCGTTGGGATAGCGCCGCAGCGCGTGCAGCCCGCGGAAGCGCGGGCTCATCGGCGTCTTCTCCTCGGGGAACTGCACCGTGATCTTGCGCGCGAACATGTGGCGCCCGGTCAGGGCCAAACCCCTGAGAAGTTCCAGCAGCAGGAAAGACCTGAAAAACTCCAGCAGGCGGCTCATGCAGTATGACCTCCGGTCATCGCCACAGGCTCCAGGGGGTCTGCATCCAGGCGCCGATCACCACGATCCAGACCAGGGTCAGGGGAATGAATACTTTCCAGCCCAGGCGCATGATCTGGTCGTAGCGGTAGCGCGGGAAGGTGGCGCGGAACCACAGGAACAGCGATACCGTGAGGAAGATCTTGCCCAGCAGCCACAGCGCCGGCGGGATGGCGTTGGTCAGCGCGCTATCGATCGGCGCCAGCCAGCCGCCGAAGAACATGACTACCGTCAGCGTGGCGATCAGGATCATGTTCATGTATTCGGCGAGGAAGAACAGGGCGAAGGTCATGCCCGAGTACTCGACCATGTGGCCGGCGACGATCTCGGATTCGCCCTCGACCACGTCAAAGGGGGCGCGGTTGGTCTCGGCGACGCCCGAGACGAAGTAGACCACCAGCATCGGCGCGAGCGGCAGCCAGTTCCAGGACAGCACGCCCAGCCCGATCTCGGCGAAGCGGCCTTTCCCCTGCCCGGCGACGATATCAGAAAGATTCAGGCTGCCCGAGACCATCAGCACCACCACCAGCGCGAAACCCATGGCCAGTTCGTAGGACACCATCTGCGCAGCCGAGCGCATGGCGCCGAGGAAGGCGTACTTCGAATTCGAGGCCCAGCCGGCGATGATCACGCCGTAGACCCCCATCGAGGTAAGCGCCATGACGTAGAGCAGGCCTGCGTTTATGTCGGCGAGCACCACGTCCGGCGCGAATGGGATCACTGCCCAGGCTGCCAGCGCCGGGATGAGCATCGCGATCGGCGCCAGGATGAAGAGGAACTTGTTGGCGTTGGCCGGCAGGATCACTTCCTTGAAAAGCAGCTTGATGCCATCGGCGACCGGCTGTGCGAGGCCGCCGAGCCAGCGAATGCCAAAGAACGTGGTCACGTTCGGCCCCAGGCGGATCTGCATCCAGCCGATGAGCTTGCGCTCCCAGAGCGTGAGGTAGGCCACCGACAGCATCAGCGGCACCACGATCGCGATGATGAAGACGAGATCCGTGACCAGCTCGTACGCCGCCGGGCCCCAGGTCGGGCCAAGCTTGAATTCGGCGTAGGCGAGCAGCGCTTCGAGCATCTCAGGCCGCCTTCTCCGCGGACGCGCGGTCCAGCGTCACCGCGCCGAACATTGCGCCAAGGCCCGCGGTCGAGGCATGCCCGGCGGCAACGCGAACGCAGTTGTCCGGCAGCTTGTCGTCCAGCGCCGCAACGAGCACCGCCTCGCCTTTTCCTTGGGTGATTTTTATTTTTTCTCCTGGGGAAATTTTAAATTGCGCAAGCAATTTCCCGTTCATCCACGCCATTGGCGCGCGCGCATCGCGCGTTTTCTGCAACGGCGCCGAGCGGCGCGCCAGCGGATCGGCGAAATAAATCGGCACATCGGCGATGCGCTGGATTCCCGAGGTATTGCTTTTCGTTTCCAGGGGTTGAAAATCAGTGCTGTTAGAAAGCAAAGCCTGAACATCCCTGCCCGCCATGCATGCATCCCTGACCTGCTCCACCGTTTCAAATTCGAACCCGGGACGTCCCAGCATCGTGCCGAGCACGCGCAGCACCTTCCAGGCCGGACGCGCGTCGCCCATCGGCCGCACCGCGGCGTGGAAGCCCTGCACCCTGCCCTCGGTATTGATGAAGGTTCCGGACGTTTCCGTGAACGGCGCGATCGGCAGCAGCACGTCGCCCACGCCGGACTTGAACGACGTCAGGTTGACGATGAATTGCTTTTCCTTGATCAGATTCGGGTTTGCCAGATCCAGGTCTTCAAGACCCAGAAGGACCAAAGACTTCCTGCGGGAAACCTCAGGAATACCTCCGGTAGCAGGCAAGCCTGCCACGTATCCCCCAACCGAATTGGAAGCTTCACCAAGGAAACCGACTTTCACGCCCATCGCCTGCGCAGCGGCGTGAATCGCGGCGGCCTGCGGATGCTGCTGGGCGAAGTTGCCGAGCAGGATGGCGGAATTCTTTCCTGCTTTTAATACATCTGCAAAAGATCCAAGAGCAGAAAGAATATCCGACGGCGCAACAATTTTCCTGCTCGCGATCCTCATCAACCAGTCGTCATCCACCGAGTGCAGGACATGGATCTGGGTGCCGCGCTTGGCGGCCTGGCGCAGGCGCTGCGCGATGAGCGGATGGTCCTTGCGCAGGAACGAGCCGACTACCAGCACCCGGTCCAGCGTCGCGATGTCGGCGATCGGCATGCCGAGCCACGGAATGCCCTTGCGCTTGCCGTCGCCCGAGAAATCGCAGTGTCGCAGGCGGAAATCGGCCGGGCCGCCGAGCTTGCCGGTGAGGTATAGCTCTTCCAGCGTGGAATGGGGTGACGCAAGAACTCCAAAATCTTTCAAACCATTTACGGAAAATTCAAGGGCAGTCTGCCAATCGGTCTCTTCCCAGCGGCCGTCCTTCCTCACCATCGGCGCCGTGAGGCGATCTTCCGAATTAAGCGCTTCGTAGGAAAAGCGGTCCTTGTCCGAAAGCCAGCACTCGTTGATCGCCTCGTTCTCCAGCGGCAGGATGCGCATCACCTTGTTCTGCTTCACCTGCACCACGAGGTTGGAACCGAGGCCGTCGTGCGGCGACACCGACTTGCGGCGCGCGAGCTCCCAGGTGCGGGCGCTGTAGCGGAACGGCTTCGAGGTCAGCGCACCCTCCGGGCAGATGTCGATCATGTTGCCGGAGAGTTCGGAATCAACGGATTGGCCGACAAACGCGACGATCTCGGCATGCTCGCCGCGGCCGATCATGCCGAGTTCCATCACGCCGGCGACTTCCTGGCCGAAGCGCACGCAGCGCGTGCACTGGATGCAGCGGCTCATTTCCTCGGCCGCCACCAGGGGGCCGATATCCTTGTGCAGCACCACGCGCTTCTCTTCCTGGAAGCGCGACGCCGAGCCGCCATAGCCCACCGCGAGGTCCTGCAACTGGCACTCGCCGCCCTGGTCGCAGATCGGGCAGTCAAGCGGATGGTTGATGAGCAGGAACTCCATCACGCTGTTCTGCGCCTTCTTCGCCACGCCCGAAGCGGTCTTCACCTTCATGCCGTCTGTCACCGGCGTCGCGCAGGCCGGCAGCGGCTTGGGCGCCTTCTCCACCTCGACCAGGCACATGCGGCAGTTGGCCGCGATCGACAGTTTCTTGTGATAGCAGAAGTGCGGCACGTAGATGCCGAGCTTGTTGGTCGCGTCCATCACGGTCGCGCCGTGCGGGACTTCGACTTCCTTGCCGTCGATTTCGATTTTGAGCATTTAGGCGGCTTCCCGTTTTTCTTCTGCGTGCAGGAACGCACCCGCCCTACCCCATTTGGGCTCTATGTCTTTTCCAACCTGACAGTTTCCATGTTCGATGTGATGCGCGAACTCGGGGCGGAAATACTTGAGGAAACTCTTCACCGGCAGCGCGGCGGCGTCGCCCAGCGCGCAGATGGTGCGCCCGGCGATGTTGTCGGCGACGTTGTCCAGCAGCGCGAGGTCTTCCACTTTTCCGTGCCCGGTCTCGATCCGGTGCACCACGCGGTACAGCCATCCCGTGCCTTCGCGGCAGGGCGTGCACTGGCCGCAGGATTCTTCGTAATAGAAGTACGACAGGCGCTCCAGCGCGCGGACCATGCAGGTGGTCTCGTCCATCACGATCACCGCGCCCGAGCCCAGCATGGAGCCGGCCTTGGCGATGGAGTCGTAGTCCATGTCGGTCTTCATCATGATCTCGGCCGGCAGCACCGGCATCGAGGAGCCGCCGGGGATCACCGCCTTGAGTTTCCTCCCGCCGCGCATGCCGCCCGCCATTTCCAGCAGCCTCGCGAACGGCGTGCCGAGCTTCACTTC
>JANYII010000059.1 GCA_025358705.1 Betaproteobacteria bacterium
CCTGGCGCGCTTGGGTTCGACGGCGGCGCGCTCCGCCATCGCTTTCGCGTTCTCGGCCTCGCGCTTGCGCTCGCGTTCCTCCAGGCGCTCGCCCTGGCAGCGGATCGTGTAGCACTCCGCGCTCTCTGGCGACGGCGGTCCTTCCTTCGCGTTCGCATCGACCACCGTGCCCTGCACGCCCGGCGGCGGCGCAGTGTTCGAAAAATTGATCCGGCCCTGCGCATCGGTCCAGCGGTAGATCTGCGCCGAAGCCGGAGCGCTTGCCGCCAGGAGAGCGCACAAGAGCAGGAAGCGCATGTCAGTCATACCTGCCCAACCGCAGCACGGTGGTTCCCGGCTTCACGTGGGCCAGCGAAGGCATCACCAGGACGCAGTCGTCGTAGGGGGTCTTCCAGACCGTCTCGCCATCCGTGGCGACCACGGTCCCGGCCCTTGGAATGACTTCCAGGCCCTTGAACAGGTATGGAAACTTCAGGTTCATGCTCTTTGCCACGACAGGCTCCGTGACCCGAACGACCCGTTGTACCGCAGGCGCCGGCAGGCGTGTATGGGATTTACAAATTGATGCATTTACGGCCCCTGTCGCGGCAAGGAAACGGAACAGGGTGTCCACAGCGACGTCGGCGGCGCCCTTCTCCCAGTGCTGGCCGCATTCGATCAGCACCGCCGTGCGCGGGTTCTCCGGATCGGCGAACCCGCCGCGCTCGATCATGCGCAATCCCGCCGGGTGTCCGGTATCGATCAGCAGGTCGCCGGGCACCCCGATGCGGCGGGAGAAGGCTGCGCCTTTGTCGCCGCCTTTTCCATTCACGGCGCAGACCATGATCGGGCGGCAGGGCTCGTGCATCGAATGCAGGTCGAGCAGGTAGTCGGCGGCGTCCACGAAGGGCTGCAGCTGGCGCGCGCGGCGCAGTTCGGCCGAGTCGCGCGACCCGAACAGCGCATCGTCGCCCCAGACGCGGTTGTAGTCCTCATCGATGTAGCGCGAACGGTCCGGATCGTCGAAATCGAAGCGCGCGAAGGCCGCCACGTTGGCGAACGCCAAGGTCAGTTTTCCCTGGATTGGTTTAATTCCGTTTTTAAATAAAAAATCCAGGGCAATTGCGCCGCAGAATTCGTTGCCGTGCGTCAGCGCCTGCACCATGACGTTCGACCCTGGCTTGCCGGAATCGAGCACGTGGACGTAGTCGACGCCCGTGTTGCCGCTCTTTAGCGAGGAGATATCCGGCGGCGATATCTCGATCGGATGATGGTTTTTCATATGAATGCCTTTATCTCCTTCAACAAACCCGAAAGATTCTTCTGCAGGCCCGCGAACCCCGCGGACTTCCGCAGCGTCGCCTCGTCCATGTAGAGCCGCTTGCTGATCTCGATTTGCAGGCTGTGGCGTCCCGCTTTCGGATCCGAGTACGCGCGCACCAGCTCCACGCCCTTGTAGGGATCGTTCACCTTGACCTGGTAGCCCATGCCTGCCAGTGCGGCACGCACGAACTCGGTGAACTTCGGATCGCAGGTCGTGCCGTCCCTGTCGCCGAGCACCAAGTCGGCGCGCACGCTGCCCTCGCGGTCCTCGCTCTGCCTGCCCGCCACCGAACGCATCGAGTGACAATTGATGTGATAGACGCGGCCAAAGCGGGCATGGGTTTCGTTCAGAATATTTTTGATCTTCTCGTGATAGGGGGCATGAAACGCGTCGATCCTTTTCTTCACCGCTTCCGGCGACAACTTGCGCGCGTAGATCGGTCGGCCGTCCTCCAGCGTGCGCCAGATCAGCGCCTTGCCCACCTTCGCCTTGCCGCTCGGACGGTACTCGCCGGGCCAGGATCCTTCGATCAGGTCGAGATCAACGTCACCGGCATGGCGGTTCGGATCAAGGTAGGTGCGCGGCCAGAGCGCGGCCAGCAGCGGCGCGCCGATTTCAGGCCCGCCCGCGTAGAGTTCATCCACGTAGCAGTCTTCCCCTTCGCGCAGCTCGGCCTCGCTCACCACGGCGTCGAAATCGTCCGGGAAAACATGCCCGGAATGCGGCGAGTCGAGTACCAGCGGAATTGCCGCCTTGCCCCGCACTTCCAGGATGCCGCTCACTTCGGCGCCCACCAGCTCAGCAACCAGTAGTGCGGCAGCAGCTCGACGTGTGCGCCCCAGCCATGCCGCGTGGCGCGCTGGATCAGTTCGCCCTCCTCCGGGAAATTCTTCAGCACTTCGTGGCTGCTGCCGTCGTCGAGCTTGCGAGTCTGGTAGTCGTTGCCCTGCGCGTCGCGCCGTGAGACCGGAGTGCTCGAGCCCTCCACATAGCGGTTGTCCAGGAAGGCGATCAGCGCGCCCGGCGCAACGGAACGCGTGACGGCTTGCAGGAAAACATCCATTTTTTCCAGCGGCACATGCGACCACCAGAATCCGGCAAACAGCGCGTCGTGGGTGCGCCCGAAATCCGGAATGTCATAGGCGCTGCCGCGGACAAATTGGACTTTGCCGGCGTTTTTCTTCGAGCGGGCGATTTGCAGCACTTCCTCATTCAGGTCCAGCGCGGTGACCTGCGCGGCCTGCGCCCCGAACACGTCGGTCCAGTAGCCCGTGCCGCATGCGAGCTCGAGCACCGTCCGGCCGGTGAGCATTTTCCGGACCCGCGCCTCCAGTGCGCGCAAATCCGCCTGGCGCTCGGGCTTGGCGTAGATGCGCTCGTATTCCGCGGCGCGTCTGGCGTAGTAGGTCGCGAGGTTATCCATGGCTTCCATCGTTCAAGTGGCAGGCGGACATTCGTCCGGGGGAAATTTCGCGCAACACGGGCACCTCCCTCGCGCAGCGCTCCATCGCACGGGGACAGCGCGGATGGAAGTGGCAGCCTGGCGGCGGCGCGAGCGGCGACGGGATTTCGCCCCTGATCGGCGCGAATTCGCGGCGCTTGCGCTCCAGGCGAGGCACTTCCGCGAGCAGTGCCTGCGTGTACGGATGATTCGGTGCGGCGAACAGTTCGGCCGCCGGCGCGCTTTCCACCACGCGCCCCAGGTACATCACCACCACTCGCTGCGCGAGGTGGCGCACGACACCCAGGTCGTGGCTTATGAAGAGATAGGTCAGCCCAAGGCTGTCGCGCAGGTCCATGAAGAGGTTCAGCACCTGCGCCTGGATCGAGACATCGAGCGCGGCAACTGCTTCATCGCAGACCAGGAATTCAGGCTTGACGGCGAGTGCCCTTGCAATGCCGATACGGGCCCGCTGGCCGCCGGAGAACTG
>JANYII010000080.1 GCA_025358705.1 Betaproteobacteria bacterium
GTCGGCGGAAGAGCGGGAAGAGGTCAAGAAAGTCGCGCGGCAGCTGCTGGATCGGCTGAACGCGCTGCTGGTTCTCGGCTGGCGCCAGAAAATCCAGTCGCGGGCGAAAGTTCGGCTCGCCATCGAGGACACGTTGGATGAAGGGCTTCCGCGCGCTTACACCAAGGAATTATTCTCGAAAAAATCCGACGTACTGTTCGAGCACGTCTATGAGGCTTACGCCGGGGACGGCCGCAGCGTCTTCACGCCGTCGGCCTGATCCCCAGGCAGCCACCTAGGTAGGTTGCTTCACCACCCTCAGGTAGGGCTTCAGCGTCTTGAAGCCGCCGGGGTACTTCTTCTTCGCGTCTTCGTCCGACACCGAGGTCGGGATGATGACGTCCTGGCCCGGCTTCCAGTTCACCGGCGTAGCGACGCCGTGCTTGGCGTTCATCTGCAGCGCGTCAAGCAGGCGCAGCACCTCGTCGAAGTTGCGGCCGGCGCTCATCGGGTAGATCAGCATCGCCTTGATTTTCTTGTCGGGGCCGACGATGAACACCGAGCGGATGGTGGCGTTGTCCGCTGCGGTGCGCTTTCCGCCGCTCGCGTTCGGATGGATCATGTCGTAGAGCTTCGCCACCGCCAGGTCTTCGCCGCCGATCACGGGATAGTTGACCGCGTGGCCCTGGGTTTCCTTGATGTCGCCCGCCCACTTGCTGTGGTCGCTCACCGGATCGTTCGACAGGCCGATGATCTTGGTGTTGCGCTTGTCGAATTCGGGCTTGAGGCCGGCCATGTAGCCGAGCTCGGTCGTGCAAACCGGCGTGAAATCCTTCGGGTGCGAGAACAGGATCGCCCACTTGTCGCCGATCCACTCGTGGAACCGGATCGCGCCCTCAGTCGTTTCCGCCGTGAAGTCCGGCGCTTCGTCGCCAATGCGTATCGTCATCATCTGCTCCTTCGGGAAAGGCACATTTTACTTCGCCGCACGCGCCAATGCGGCCGCCGCGGCCTGGTCGGCCTGCATGCGCGCCTGGTCGCCGCGCTCGCCGTAGATCGCCGCGCGCCGCAGCAGCGCTTCAGCGCTGCGCGGATCGAGCTTCAACGAAGCATCCAGGTCCATCAACGCGCGGTCGAAATCCCGCTTCAAGGCCAGTACCGAAGCCCGGTTGCGCAGCGCCGAGGCATTGCGCGGCCCAAGCTTCACCGCCTGGTCGAAATCTGCCAGCGCACGGTCCCAATCCCGGGCCGCGCGCCGCAGCAACCCGCGGATGTTCCAGGCCGCCTGCAGCCCGGGATCGAGGCGGATCGCCTCGTCCAGGTCTGCGAGCGCCTTGTTGCCGTCGCCCATGACCAGGTAGGTGGCGCCTCGCTGCAGCAGCGCCCTCGCGTGGCGCGGCGTGATTTTCAGCGCCGCATTCGCATCGGCCAGCGCCTGCTCGATCTGCCCTTTCATGCGCCGAGCCAGGGCGCGATTGCTGAAGGCATCGGCATACAGCGGGTCCAGCCGGATTGCCTCATCCAGGTCTTCGATGCCGGCATCCAGCGCACCCTTTTGCAGCCGCGCGGTGCCGCGGTCGAAATAGGCGATTACCAGGTGCTGCGGCGAAAGGCGGCCCGAATCGATCGCCTTGGTGATGTCGGAGACGGAGGCGTCCCACTCCTCGCGGTCTGAATAAAGCGCGCCGCGGTCAAGCCGCACGCGCGCCTTTTCCTTGCTCCAGACCAGCCGCGATTCAATCGCGCGGGTGCAGTGCTCGAGCGCCTTGTCGGGCGCGCTGCGGCGCAGGGCCGCGCAATTCACCACGTCCTCGCCGCCGCAGCCGGCAAGTGTCGCGGTCAGGACAATCGAGGCTGTGAACGCACTGCGCATGCGCCTGAAGTTTACGTTACGCTCGACGCATGAGTCCCCTGCTTGCGGCGCCAATCGTTCCAACGCTTGCGCGGCTCGCGGCGCCCGGCATCGTGCTGGCACTTTTCCAGACCGCGGTCTCGGTGGCGGACACCTATTACATCGGCCAGCTCGGCACCGAATCGCTCGCGGGACTTGCCCTGGTGTTCCCGATGGTGATGCTGCTGCAGATGACTTCCTCGGGAGCGATGGGCGGCGGCGTCTCGTCGGCGGTCGCGCGCGCGCTTGGCGCCGGCAACCAGGACGCGGCGCGCAAGCTGGTCGCGCACGGCCTGATCATCGGGCTGGGTTGCGGCCTGCTTTTCACGCTGCTGCTGCTCGTCTTTGGCCGCGGGCTCTACGGCCTGCTCGGCGGCCGCGACGTGCCGCTGGAACAGGCGGTTGCCTATTCACAGGTGCTGTTTTCCGGCGCGGTGCTGGTCTGGCTGGCCAACACGCTGGCAAGCCTGCTGCGCGGCAGCGGCAATACGCTCGGGCCGGCGCTCGCGCTTGCCAGCGCGGTACTGGTGCAGGTTCCCCTGTCCGGCGCGCTCACGCTTGGCTGGGGCCCGTTCCCGCGCTGGGGCATTGCCGGCGCGGCGGCGGCCTACGTCATTGCATTCGCGCTGGCCAGCATCGTGATGGCGATTGGCGTCTGGAAGAGCGCGCTGCGGCCGCAACGCGCGCACTGGCGGCTTGAAGGCCGGCTGTTCGGCGAGATCCTGCGCGTTGGCGCGCTGTCGTCCGTGTCCTCATTGCAAACGGTGCTGACGGCAGTGATCCTGACCGGCTTCGTGGCGCGCTTCGGCACCGCCGCGCTCGCCGGCTACGGTGTCGGCGTGCGGTTGGAGCTGCTGCAGGTTCCCATCGTGTTCGCCATCGCCCAGGCGCTGGTCGTGATGGTCGGCACCAACATCGGCGCCGGACAGGTGGACCGCGCCAAGCGCATCGCCTGGACCGGCACCGCCGCCGCGGCGCTCATTTGCCTCCTGATCGGCGGCACCGTGGCGATCTACCCGGCGTTGTGGATTCACATCTTCAGCGACGACGCGGAGGTGATCGAAATCGGCAGCCTGTACATGCGCGTCGTGGCGCCGCTCTACCCGCTGTTCGGCGCCGGCCTCGCGCTCTACTTCGCCTCGCAGGGCGCGGGCCAGGTACTCAAGCCGGTGCTCGCCGGCACCCTGCGCCTCGTGCTGGTGGTCGCGGGCGGCGCGCTGGTGATGCAGTACGGCGGGCCGCTCGTGGCCCTTTTCGCCGTGATTTCGTTCGGCCTCTCCGTGTTCGGCGGGTTCACCATCTACGTGGTGTACAAGGCGCGCTGGTCGCGCGACTGAAATTCAGGCGAGGAAGGCGATCAGCGCGTCCAGAGTGGCATCGGGCGCCTCGGCCATGAGCGAGTGGCCGGAAATCGCGACGCGGGCGGCTTTTGAATGTCCGATCGCCTTCATCAATTCTTCCGCACCGCGCGGCGGGGTCATCATGTCGCGCGCCCCCAGGATGAATTGAGCCGGGCACTTCAACTTTGCCGCGGCTTCCATCCCGCCCCCATATCCATTGCACGCGACGAGGTCGGTGTGCAGCACACCGGGGGCGAGACGCGCGAGGCGCGCCAGCGTATCGCCGTACATCCACATGCCCGGATTCGGATTGCCCGCAAGCGGCACCTGTGGCGCATGGCCCCAGATGGTTTCCATGTCGAAGGCGGACTGGTCGTTGCGCTGCGCTGCGTCCAGAAATGCATCGCCCACCTTCATCGGATACGCAGTACCGATCAGCGCGATCCGTTCCGCGATTGCCGGATATCGCGCGGCGAACTCCAGCGCGACGAGCGAGCCCATGGAATGGCCGACGACACTGGCGGATTTAATTTTCTTCTCATCCAGGAATTTTTTTACCCAATCGGCCATTTCGCCGATCGTGGCCAGCGCCGGGCCTGCGGAGCGTCCATGGCCGGGAAGATCCACCGCGAGCACGTTGAAACCGTGATAGCCGAAGTAGCGGCTCTGCAGCCCCCACCAGGAATGATCCAGCCCGGCGCCATGCACGAACGCGACCGTGCGTTTCGCGGGATCGATGTCGTGCGCCGCCGTGTAGGCAAACGCCGCCTTGCCGTTGATCTGCAGCTGCATTAGTTCGACCGCACTATTTCACCCTCACGGCCACGGCAAGCGCGCGCTCCAGGTCCTGGATCAGGTCCTCGGCATCCTCGAGGCCGATCGAGAGCCGCACCGTGCCCGGGCCGATGCCGGCCTTCTTCAGGTCCTCGTCCGACATGCGGTAGTGCGTGGTGGTCGCGGGATGGATCACCAGCGACTTGGCGTCGCCGACGTTGGCCAGGTGCGAGAACACACGCAGCGCCTCGATGAACTTGCGCCCCGCCTCCCGCCCGCCCTTGATGTCGAAGGAAAACACGGCACCACAGCCCCTGGGCAGCAACTTCTTTGCGAGTGCGTGATCCGGATGATCTGGATTTTCAGGATAAAGAATTCGTTCCACCGAAGAATTCTTCGATAGAAATGCCACGACCTTCCTGGTGCTCTCCACGTGCCGCGGCATGCGCAGGTGCAATGTCTCGATGCCCTGCAGGAGCTGGAACGCGGTCATCGGCGCCATGCAGGCGCCGAAATCGCGCAGCCCTTCGCGCCGCGCGCGCAGGAGGAACGCGCGCGTGCCGGATTCCTCCTCGAAATCCATGTTGTGGAAGCCGGCGTAGGGCGCCGTGAGCTGCGGAAATTTTCCGCTCTTTTCCCAGTCGAAACGGCCCGAATCCACCAGCACGCCGCCGATCGCGATGCCGTGGCCGCCGAGGAACTTGGTGGCGGAGTGGTACAGCAGGTCCGCGCCCAGCTCGAAGGGCTTCATCAGCCAGGGCGTGGTGAAGGTGGCGTCCACCAGCAGCGGCACGCCCGCCGCATGCGCGATTTCCGATACTTGCGGGATATCGAGAACATCCAGGCCGGGATTGCCCAGCGTTTCGCCGAACAGCAGGCGGGTATTCGGTTTTATCGCCTTGCGAAATTCGTCCGTATTCCTGGGAGAAACAAAGGTCGTGTCTATCCCGAATCGCTTCATTGTGTAGCCGAGCAGGTTGTGCGAACCACCGTAGAGCGCGGCTGATGCCACGACGTGGCTGCCCGCGTCCATGAGGGTCGCGATCGCCAGGTGCAGCGCCGCCTGGCCGCTTGCCGTCGCGATCGCGCCGACGCCGCCTTCGAGCGCGGCCATGCGCTCCTCGAACACCGCGACGGTGGGATTCGAAATCCGCGAGTAGACGTGCCCCGCGCGTTCCATGTTGAACAGCGACGCCGCGTGTGCAGTGTCGCGGAACACATACGAGGTGGTCTGGTAGATCGGTACTGCGCGCGCGCCCGTTACCGGGTCAACCGATTGCCCCGCGTGGAGCGCGAGGGTGTCAAACCCCGGATATTTAGGACCGGCCATAAGGCGTCCGGTTAAATGCCGGCCCGGCCACAGGAGAACTCAGTGCAGGTGCTTGCGCGAGGGCCGCGTCGCGGTCTCGAAGGCGCGCTCGGGCTTCTTCACGTCCGAGGCATGCTCCTTCCAGTCCTGCTCGAACATCCGGTCCACCACCGCGGCCACTTCGGCGACGCGTTCCTTGCTGAACTGGCGCGCGAGCAGTGCGGAGATGTCCTCGATCATGCAGCGGCGCTGCGCCTCGTGGATCGCGAGGGCGGTCGGGCCGACGAACAGCAGCCGCGACTCCTGCTCGCCGTTTTCCAGGTAGAGCGTGAGTTCGACTTCCACCGCCTCGAAGCACAGCGGCCCGAGGTTTTCGAGCGCCGCGTCGAGCGCGGTATGGAAGCTGCGGCCGATCTCGCCGGTCCAGCACATCAGGAACATCAGCTCTTTTTCGTCGAAGCGCAGGCCGGGCTCCTCCTGCTCGAGGCTCTTGACATCGGCCATGCCCTCGGCGTCGAGGTATTCCAGCAAAGGCGCGATCGCCTGCTCGATCTGCTTCTTGGACACGCCTTCGAGCATCGGGATATCAGCGTGCAGGTGCACTTCCATGCGCATGGCGGCTTTTCCCGGGGGTTATGGATGCGCATTTTATCACGCGCCTGACGGGCAATTCCGACCGTCGGCGCCGGTCAACTGACCTGCGGCGCGGCGCGTTATTACGGATAGCGGATGATGGATTCACACGACAAGCTGCCGATGGAGGTAGCCATGAACGTGATGTACAACAGCGAGAATTATTGCGTGGTCGAATTTCCGGGCCGCCAGGGCATCGAACTGGTCGACAAGACCATGGGCCGGACCGGGTTTCTCGAAGGCGCGGTCGAGCTGAAATTCCGCGCGTCGATGGCCGACCTGGCTGCGGGCGAGCCCAACGCCGAGTCCGTGGACGAGTTCCTCGGCCACTACGACGCGCTCCTGATGAACAACGTCGCCCTGCACTAAAAAAATCGCTAGCATCGGGCTGATGGGAAAGCCCGCGCATTTTCCGAACTATTCAGGCGGCGGATTCGTCAACCTGGTTGCCTCCCTCGTCGAGGCACGCGGCGGGGTGTCTCGCCATCCATCCCTGGGTTCCCTCCCGGCCGCGGAACTGCGTTCCGCGCAAAACATCGTCTTCGTGATCATCGACGGGCTTGGCGACAAATACCTGCGGGCCAACGGCGCCGGCGGTCCGCTTGCCCGTCATCGCCGCGGCGCAATCAGCGCCGTGTTCCCCTCGACCACCGCGAGCGCCATTACTACCTCCTTCACTGGCGCGACGCCGCTGGAGCACGGTCTCACCGGCTGGTTCACCTACTTTTCCGAAGCGGCCTGCGTCGGCGCACCGCTGCCCTTCCAGCGGCGCGGCGAGCGCACTGTGCTGGGGGTAAAACCCGCGCAGCTGTTTGTAGAGGGACCGCTGTTCGACGGCCTGGCAACGCGCAGCATCGTCGTCTCCTGGCGCAAGATCATCGACTCGGCGTACAACCTGCATCACTGCGGCCAGGCCGAGCGCCTCGCCTACGATGACCTGCCGGGCTTCCTCGAACAGACGGTGCATGCGGTGACATCGGGACCGGAGCGGAAATTCGTCTATGCCTACTGGCCCGAATTCGACGCGCTTTCGCACCAGCACGGCGTTGGCAGCGCCGAAGTGCGCGCGCATTTCTCGGCGCTGGACGGCATGTTCGGCGAACTGCTCGCCCGGCTCGCCGGCACCGATACCCTGCTCGTCCTCACCGCGGACCACGGTTTCATCGATTGCCCGTCGGAGGAAGCCATCGAACTCCCGGCCGAGCTTTCCGCCATGCTTCGATTCCCGCTGTGCGGCGAACGACGCGTCGCGTTCTGCCACGTTCAGGATCAAAAGACATTCATCGGCAGGGCAAAATCCCTTTTTGCAGATCGCGCGGACATCCGCCCGAGCCGGGAGCTGGCCGATGAAGGCTGGTTCGGTCCCGGGCGCGCGCATCCGCGTTTCGCGGAGCGAATCGGCGACGTGGCCATTGTCATGAACGGGCGCGGCACGGTAAAAGACTGGGTGCCCGGCGAGCCGCGGCACCTGCACATCGGCAATCACGGCGGCATAAGCGAGGACGAAATGAATGTTCCCCTGGTAGTGGCACAAACGTGAAAGCCCAATCATGAAAACACGCGTGAACGGCATCGACGTCAACTACGAACTCCATGGCAAGGAAGGCGCGCCCTGGCTGGTACTCAGCCATTCGCTCGCCTGCAGCGTGCGCATGTGGGATCCGCAGATCGCAGCGCTGAAAGACAGCTACCGGATCCTTGCGTACGACACGCGCGGGCACGGCGCGACCGAGGCACCCAAGGGGGCCTACACGCTTGACCTTCTCGCCGATGACCTGTTTTTTCTGTTGAAGGAATTGAAAATAACCAGTGCGCACTATTGCGGGCTCTCGATGGGCGGCATGATCGGCCAGACCTTCGCGCTCAAGTACCCCGGCGTGTTCAGGACGCTGACGCTAGCCGATACGACCAGCCGCTATCCGGCGGAAGCGGCGCCGGTCTGGGCGGACCGGGTCAAGACCGCGGAAGCCAAGGGCATGGAACCGCTCGCGCAGCCGACGCTGGAACGCTGGTTCACGGAACCCTTCCGCAAGGCGAATCCCGCCGTGGTGGACGGCATCCGCAAGTTGATTCTCGCGACGCCGGTGGCCGGCTATGCCGGCTGCTGCCACGCGCTGCCGAAAATCAACGTCACCGCGCGCCTGAAGGAGATCAAATGCCCGATCCTGGTGATCGTAGGCGCGGACGATCCCGGCACGCCGCCGGCGATGGCGCACGAGATCCACGACAACGCGCCGGGCTCGAAGCTGGTAGTGCTGCCGCAGGCCGCGCACCTCGCCAACCTCGAGCAGCCCGCGGGATTCACCAAAGCGCTGCGCGGCTTTCTCGGGGGCTAGCGCTACTCACGAGTCCGTCCACGCGGCCACCTCTTCCCCGCCCGCCCTGCGGGTGCGGAACCGGTTGGCCGGATGCTGAATGTCCTCGTAGCCGAAAGAAATCCCGCATACGATGCGGCGGTCCTCGCCGATGCCGAAGAATTCCCGCAGCGGCTGTGGATGCGTCGCCAGCGCGGCTTGCGCGATGCTGGCAACGCCCGCCGCGCCGGCGGCGAGCATGAAATTGTTCACCCAGGCGCCGCAATCGAGCACGCCGTACACGCCGAGCGCCTCGTCGGTGGTGACGATCAGCACGTGCGGCGCGCCGAACAGGCGGTAGTTCTCCATCGCCTGGCGCGCCGACGCCTCGCGGTCGCCGCGCGCGACGCCGACCGCGTCGTAGAGCTGGAAGCCGCATTCGCGCCGGCGCGCGAGATACACGCCGCGATATTCCCGCGGGAACGCGAAATCCGGCTCGGACTTGTGCGCGCGCACGTGCGCGGCGAGCACCGCTCTCAATCGATCGGTGGCGGCGCCGCTTGCAATATGGGCCTGCCAGGGCTGCGCGTTGCACCAGGAGGGCGTGCGTTGCGCGACTTCGAGGATGCGCTCGATGGTGGCGCGCTCCACCGGCCTGGGCAGGAAGCCGCGGCAGCTGTAGCGCTGCCCGAGCAGGCGTTCGAATTCCTCCAGTCCGGCCGGCATGCTTCAGGATCCGCCGATTCCAGCGACGCCACGGTCGATGAAATCCTTCGACTGCGCGAGCACGGCCGCGCGCCATTCCGGATCGGCCGGGTAGAAGGCCGCTTCGTATTCACGCCGCACCTTGGCGGCGAGCACCGGATCGCGCGGCCCCTCGAAGCGCATCCAGCGCTGCGCGAGACCCGCGCGCTGCATCTCGCGGCGCGGCAGCGTGCCGAATTCGACCACGATGCTGGTGACCTCCGCCTTCGGCAGCATCTCGGCGAACGCGTCGATGATGGTGCCCTGGTAGGTCGCGAGTTTCTTGTGCGTCACGCCCTGCAGGTTGACGGCGCGCTCGCCCCACCAGGCGCGCGCCCGTTCGCGCGCAGGCGAGCCTTCGGGATGGAAGCAAATGTAGATGTGCTCGCACCACGGTCCGATGCCCGTATGCAGGTCGAGGAACGCGACGTGGCGCGCCCGCTCGAGATGCGTTTCCACGGCCGCCCGAAACGCGCTGTTGGCCCACTGCTTGCGCGCTCCGCCGTAGAAAATTCCGTCCTGGTGCGTGTATTGCCCGCCGTTGAAAGCATCCGAGAACGCCTTCTCGCCGACGCGTTCGCGGTATGCGTCGAGCTTGGCGAATGCGCCCGCGATCGACTCTTCGTTCCAGTCCCTGATCGCGATCGCCTCCTGCAACTCCGCGTACCCCGGATTCTTCGGCAACAGCCTGGAAAAATCGACGAAATTCCGGTTCAGATCGACGTTCTCCTCGGTGGTGCGCGTCTTGTGCGCGAAGCCCCAGGGATTCTGGGCATGGAAAAACACCACCGCCGTGTCCTTGGGCAGGCGCGGCCTGCCGCGCAGCCAGGCGCGCTGCGCCGCCGAGCCTGAATACCCTTCGATGCCGTGCGTGCCGCTGCCGACGACGAATACACGCGAGGCCGTTCCCGGTCCCAGAACCGACACGTCGAGGTACAGGGCCTCGCCGCCCGGGCCGCGCTCCGAGGGATGCTTGTAGCTGGTGAGCTTGGCCCCGGCGCGGCGCGCGGCCTCGGCGAACTTCTCGCGCGCCTCGGCGTAGGAATCGGAAAAAGCCCCGTTGTCAGGCATCGGGCCTAGCCTACCTCATTCGATTTGGGCGCACCAAACTGACATCAGCGGAGCAGAACGTAAGGCGCGCTTACCGGTGGTATCGTTGGCGCAGTTATGGCATCGCACAACACGATGAAACGCGCGTTTTCCGGCCTGTTGCTGCTGGCTGCGCTTGCCGTTGTGACCGATGCGGATGCGCAGACGAAACGGCTGCCGGTACGCACCGAAGAGGTTCCCGATACCGAGTCGGGGCGGCCGGCGGCCAGTGCCGAGAAACCCACATTCAAAGGCAGATTGATCATCTACGGTCCGCCGGATCTGCCGCTCGGGGCGCCGCCCGAGCACATCAAGCCGGCGCCAATCGAGCCGGTCGCCGAGCCCAAACGCGATCCCGTGCCGGCGCCAAGCGCGTCCCCGGCGCCGGTTGTTGCGCCGCCGCCTCCGGTAGCGACGCCCGCGCCAACGCCACCTCCCGCGCAGGTCGCAGTTCCGGCACGAGAGCCAGTGCCACTGCCCGCGCAAATTGCAGCACCTGCGCCTGCACGGACGCCAGCGCCACTGCCCGCTCAAATTGCAATCCCTGCGCCCGTGCCACCGCCTCCCGCACCCGTGGCTGTGCCGATCCCCGTCGCACCGCCAGTACGGATTGCCGCACCCGGGCCAGCACCGACCCCCCCGCCTGCGCCGGCTGTCGCTGCGTCCGCGCTACCCGTCGTCCGCGAACCGATCGTTCGGGAACCCGTTCGTGAACCCGTCCGTGAACCCATAGTGCGTCCCGAGCCAGCCCGACCGGCCGCACCTGCGACGCCGCCCCGTCAGGAAGTTGCGCTTGCGGTGCCGTCGAGCGCGCCTGCCGCACCGGTGCCCATAGAGGCCAAGTTGATCGAGAGCGTCTTCAACTGCCTGTCGCCCGGGCTGCCGCCGGATTGGCAAAGGGCCTGGATCGAGATCACCGACCAGGGTGGCGGCACGGCAAGGAACTCCAAATTCCGCGTCTCCAACATACGTGACATCAACGACCAGGGTGAGCCGCTGGAGCCCTGCAATGCGCAGGAGCTGACGCGGCGCATCGTCGGCCTGAACGACAAGCTGCCCGCCGATCGCCGTGCCTGGACGCGCGCGCTGCTGATAATCGACAGCGACGGCGAATACGAGCTGACCTACGAATACGCGAAGAAGTAGTCAGGCCTTGCGAAGAAAGTCGAAGTCGCAGCCGTGCTCGGCCTGCAGCACATGGTCCATGTACAGCTTCGCGTAGCCGCGCGCAGGCATTGCGACGGGTGGTTTCCAGGATTTTTTTCTTTCTGACAGATCTTTTTCAGAAACGAGCAAATCAATCCGCCGCTCCTTTACCGATAGCCTGATCCGGTCGCCGTTGCGCACCAGCGCGAGCGGGCCGCCGGCCGCGGCCTCGGGCGACACGTGCAGCACGATGGTGCCGTAGGCCGTGCCGCTCATCCTCGCGTCCGATATCCGCACCATGTCCTTGACCCCCGCGCGCGCAAGCTTCTGCGGGATCGGCAGGTAGCCAGCTTCGGGCATCGCGTAGCCGGATTTCGGGCCGGCGTTCTGCAGCACCATGAAATCGTCCGCCGTGATATCGAGCGCGGGATCGTCCACGCGCGCCGCGAGATCGTCCAGCGAACTGAACACCACCGCGCGTCCTTCGCGCTCGAAAAGGTTGGCATCCGCTGCCGAGCGCTTGAGGATCGCACCGTTGGGCGCGAGCGAGCCGAAGAGCGCCACCAGACCGCCCTCCTTCGCCAGCGGGTCCGAGAACGACCGCACCACCGCGCGGTCCACCCACGCGCCCTCTTCATGTGCCAGGCGCTGACCGAGCGTTTCTCCGGTTACCGTCATGCAATCCAGGTGCAAGAGCGGCTTGAGTTCGCGCAGCACCGCGCCCACGCCGCCCGCGGCATAAAGATCCGACATGTAGAACTGGCCGGTCGGCTTCAGGTCCACCAGCACCGGCGTCGAATCGGAGACTTCATTGAGGCGATGCAGGTCGATCTTGACGCCGACTCGCCCGGCGATCGCGGTCAGATGCACGATGGCGTTGGTCGAGCCGCCGATCGCGAGCAGCACGCGGATCGCGTTCTCCACCGACTTCTGGTTGATGATCTGCGACGGGCGGATCGGATTCTTCACCAGTTCCACCGCCCGCCGGCCGCTCGCTTCCCCGGCGCGCAGGCGGTCGGCGTGCACCGCGGGAATCGCCGCGCTGCCCGGCAGCGCCATGCCGAGCGCTTCGGCGAGCGCGGCCATCGTGGACGCCGTGCCCATCACCGCGCAAGTGCCCGCGGTCGTGGCGAGATTGCCCTCGACGTCGGCGATGCCCTGCGCGTCCACCTTGCCCGCACGATGCATGGCCCAGAAGCGGCGGCAATCGGTGCAGGCACCCAGGCGCTCGCCACGATAGGACGTCGGCATCATCGGTCCAGCGAGCAGTTGAATCGCGGGAACATCCGCGCTCGCCGCGCCCATCAGCTGCGCCGGCACGGTCTTGTCGCAGCCGCCCACCAGGACCACCGCGTCCATTGGCTGGGCGCGGACCATCTCCTCCACGTCCATCGCCATCAGGTTGCGGAACATCATCGAGGTCGGGCTGAGGAACACCTCGCCCAGCGACGTCGTCGGAAAGTCGATCGGCAGCCCGCCCGCGGCGATCACGCCGCGCTTCACCGCCTCGATGAGTTCCGGGAAATGCCGGTGGCAATTGTTGAAGCCGGATCCCGTATAGGCAATGCCGATCACGGGCTTGGCGAGCATTTCATGCGAATAGCCCATCGACCGCGCAAAGGAGCGGCGCAGATAAAGGGAGAAGTCACGGTCACCATAATTGGTGAGACCGTGCTCAAACCCAACCACTCGTTTTGTCATCTCTTGGTGCTCCGCCCATCCCTGTATGGTTAACGATTTCAAGCCCTGACGTCGAACCTTGGAAGGCGCGGCCGCGATATTGACCTCGACAAATGGGCTGGAACCCCTCTAAAACTACCTTGGAAGAACTGCAAGGTACCAACAAAAGCGTTAGCCGGGGAAGGTATGCCGATGAACTACAACGCGTTTTTTGCGGATGCCCTCGCTCGGCTCCATAACGAGCGGCGCTATCGCGTTTTCGCCGATCTTGAACGGCAGGCTGGCCGCTTCCCGCGTGC
>JANYII010000096.1 GCA_025358705.1 Betaproteobacteria bacterium
CTTAAAGTGCATGTCACGCTGCCGCATTTCCTTGGCGGCGAGACGCTCCACCTGTTCGACGGCTTTGGGCTGCACCAGCTGCCGTACCTGTTTGCGCTGACCTTTGCCTTTCTCTCGTTGATTGTGGTCAACGGCGGCCTCAGGTTCCAGATCAACACCATGAAGGGCTGGCTCGGCGAACGCATGCTGCGCCGCCTGCGCTACGCGCTGTTCGATCGCATCCTGCGCTTTCCGCTCGCGCGCTTCCGCCGCGTCAAGTCGGCGGAGCTCGCCACCATGATCAAAGACGAGGTCGAGCCGCTGGGCGGTTTTGTCGGCGAATCGCTGATCACGCCGCTGGCGCTCGCCGGCGAGGCGCTGACGGCGATGTTCTTCATCATGTTCCAGCATGTGTACCTCGGCATGATCGCGCTCGGCGTGGTGGGCGCCCAGGCGATCATCATTCCGAGGCTGCGGCGGCGCCTGCTGGCGCTCGCCAAGCAGCGCCAGCTGGGCGCGCGGCAACTCGCCGGACGGATCGCCGAAGTCGCGGATGGGGTCACCGAGGTGCACGCAAATGACACCTCCAATTACGAGCGCGCCGAGATCTCGTCGCGCCTGGGCTCGATTTTCCGCATCCGCTTCGAGTTCTACCAGCGCAAGTTCCTCATCAAGTTCCTGAATAATTTCCTGTCGCAGGTCGGGCCATTCCTGTTCTACGTGGTCGGCGGCTACCTCGTGATCAAGGGCAACCTGGACATCGGCACCCTGGTGGCGGTGATCGCGGCCTACAAGGACCTGCCCAGCCCGATCAAGGAACTGATCGATTGGGACCAGCAGCGCCTGGATGTGCAGATCAAGTACACGCAAGTGGTCGAGCAGTTCACGGTCGACGACATGACCCCGCCGGAACTCCTGGAGCCGATCCAGGCGCCGGACTTGCCGCGGGCCGGAGCGGTGCGCGTTTCCAACCTGACGCTGGAAGGGGAAGCGGGAACGAAGCTGATCGACGGCGTCACGTTCGAGGTCGGGATCGACCAGCATGTGGCAATCCTCGGTTCGCACGCCGCCGGCGTGGGCGAGTTGACCCAGATGCTCGCGCGGTTGGTGACGCCGAGCAGGGGCCAGGTCGAAGTCGG
Source organism: Betaproteobacteria bacterium (assembly GCA_025358705.1). Taxonomy (GTDB): domain Bacteria; phylum Pseudomonadota; class Gammaproteobacteria; order Burkholderiales; family SG8-39; genus RBG-16-66-20. The sequence continues at coordinate 1,119 of JANYII010000096.1, forward strand.
CGGCATCGACATGATCAAGGCGCCAGAGGCGGTGACGGGGCGCGCCATTGCCTACGTCGGGCCGGCGGCCTACCTCTTCCCGACCAGCGTGCGCGACAACCTGCTCTACGGACTCAAGCACTATCCGATGCGCAATCGCACTTACGAGGGCCAGGAACTCCAGGAGTACGCGTTCCAGATGAAGGAAGCGAAGCGCACCGACAGCACGCTGCTTGATTTCAATGCCGACTGGACCGACTACCAGGCCGCGGGCGCGACCAGCCCAGGGGATATGGATGCGCGCATTGTCGAGGTCTTGAAGACGGTGGAGCTGGAAGAGACCATCTTCGAGCTCGGCCTGAGAAGTTCCGTGGACGCCACGAACCATCCGGGCCTGGCTGAAAACGTGCTGCGCGCCCGCGAGGCGATACGGGCGCGGCTGGCGGGGCCCGGCATGCAGGGCCTGGTCGAGCAGTTCGACGCCGGGCGCTACAACCGCAACGCGACGCTGGGGGAAAATCTGCTTTTCGGCACGCCCATCGGCAAGGCGAAGTTCGACGTCGAGAACCTGGCGGGCAACTCCTACGTGCGCCGCGTGCTGCGCGAAACGGGGCTTGCCGACGACCTGCTCAAGACAGGGCACAAGCTGGCGGAAACCATGGTCGAACTGTTCAGCGGCCTGCCGCCGGGGCACGAATTCTTCGAGCGCTTCAGTTTCATCAAGCAGGACGACCTGCCCGAGGTAAAAGCGGTGCTGGCCCGGGTGGCCGACGCCGGCCTGGAAAAAATCGAGGAACCGGATCGCGACCTGCTGATGGCGCTGCCGTTCAAGATGATTTCCGCCCGCCATCGCCTTGGCCTCATCGACGAAGCCTTCGAGGCGCGCATCCTGCAGGCGCGGCGCTATTTCGCCGAGCATCTTCCGGCGGATCTGCGCAATGGCATCGAATTCTTCGATGCCGCGCGCTACAACGGCGCTGCGATGTTGCAGGACAACATCCTGTTCGGCAAGGTTGCGACGGGGCAATCGCAGGCGGTCAGTCGCATCGGCGCCATGTTGCGCGAGGTTCTTGAGGAGCAGCGACTGCGGCCTCTGGTGGTATCGGTCGGCTTGGGCTACCAGGTCGGCGTCGGCGGTGCGCGGCTGCCGTCGTCCGACCGGCAGAAGATCGCGATTGCGCGCGCGCTTCTCAAGCGGCCGATGGTGCTGATCCTCGACCAGGCGGCCGCGGTCCTGGATGGCGGGTCGCAGAACCGGATCGTGATCAACGTTCTCGAAGCGAGCAAGGGGCGCTGCGTGTTCTGGGCACTGCAGCGCAACGACCTGGCCGAACGCTTCGGCCACACGCTGGTCATGGAACGCGGCCGGCTCGCCGAGCAGGGACGCTTCGAGGACCTGAAGAGCAGCGGCGGCGCGCTGCACAAGATGTTGAATGCCGGATAACGTGCAGGATCACGCTTACATGTGCAGGATCACGCTTACGTGATGGGAGAAGCCCCATGAGTCTCGAACAGGAATTCGAACTGATCCGACGGGTGCCGATCTTCAGCACCACCGATCCATCGATGCAGAAGCTGCTCGCGTTCAGCAGCGACCGCCTGACCTATGAGCAGGGCCAGCTGATGTTCAGCGCCGGCGATCCGCCTGACAGCGCCTACATCGTCATGGAAGGCGAGGTGGACATCACGGTGCCGACGCCGAAGGGCCCGCTGCTCGTGAATACGCTCACGCGCAACGATGTCATCGGCGAAATCGGCATCTTCGGCGACGTGCCGCGGACCGCGACCGCGGTTGCGCGCACGCGCGTCGAGGTGCTGCGCATCTCCCGCGACGTGTTCGTCAACGTGATTCGCGGCAACCCGGACGCGGCCATCGCGCTGGTGAAGATCCTCGCCGACCGGCTGGCCAAGACCACCGCGCAACTGCGCCGCATGGCGGCCGAACCGCGCTAGCGCGCTAGTGCAGGACCCTCGGAACCGAGAGGGTGAACTCCGGGATGGCCGCCTCGAAGCGGGTGCCGTCCTCGGCGACCATCTGGTAGCTGCCGCGCATCGTTCCCACCGGGGTCGCGATCGCGGTGCCGCTGGAGTACTCGTGGCTTTCACCGGGGCGCAGCACCGGCTGCGCGCCGACCACGCCCAGGCCGCGCACCTCCTGCACCAGGCCCTGCGAGTCGGTGATGATCCAGTGCCGGCTGATCAGCTGCGCCGTGGCATTGCCGCTATTGCGGATATTGATGGTGTAAGCGAACACGTAGCGCCCGCTTTTCTCGTCGGATTGCTCGGGCAGGTACTGCACCGAAGGCGTCACTGAAACCTCGTAGCGTTTTTCCTGGGCCATGCACGCATTGTAAGACCACGGGATAGAATGGCCGCCGCCATGCCAGGTCCCGCCACGTATCGCATCGCCCCTTCGATCCTTGCCGCGGATTTCGCGCGCCTCGGCGAGGAGGTGGCTGCGGTGGAGGCGGCCGGCGCCGACCTGCTGCATTTCGACGTCATGGACAATCATTTCGTCCCCAACCTCAGCATCGGGCCGCTGGTGTGCGCGTCGCTGCGGCCGCGCACGAAGATGCTCATCGATGTCCACCTGATGGTCAAGCCGGTCGACCGGATCATTCCGGAATTCGCGAAAGCGGGCGCCAACATCATCAGCTTCCACCCCGAAGCGTCCGATCACGTCGACCGCACGATCGCGCTGATCAGGGAATCCGGCTGCAAGGCAGGACTGGTGTTCAATCCCGCGACGCCGCTCTCGCACCTTGACCACACGCTGGACAAGCTCGACCTGGTGCTGCTGATGTCGGTGAATCCCGGCTTTGGCGGCCAGCAGTTCATCGCCTCCGTGCTGCCCAAGATCGCCGAAGCGAGGAAAAGGATCAAGGCCTCGGGACGGGACATCTGGCTGGAAGTGGACGGTGGCGTGAAGGCGGACAACATCGCGCAGGTTGCGCAGGCGGGCGCCGACACGTTTGTCGCCGGTTCGGCGATCTTCGGTTCGAAGGACTATGCGGCCACCATGCGCGACATGCGCGCGCGCCTCGCCATGGTATAGTTTCCCGGTCGTGAAAAAATTCTCTGCTTCTTCTGCAGTCCTCTCCTGGCGCCGCTGGCGCTCCTGGCGCAGCTAATTTCCGTTGTGCCGCGGGACGCGTTGTCCCGCACCCCCGCAGTAACCGAGTAATACCCAGTAATTAGTTGGATTGTTGGAGTTTTTTCATGACTGAGCTCGAGTTCCAGAGCCTCGCCAAGCAGGGCTACACCCGCGTCCCGGTGGTCGCCGAGGCGCGCGCCGACCTCTATACGCCGCTCGCGGTGTACATGAAGTTGGCCAACGGTTCTTATACCTACCTGCTTGAATCGGTGGTTGGCGGCGAGCGCTTCGGCCGCTATTCCTTCATCGGACTCGCGTGCGCCGAGCGCATCGAAGTGCGCGGCGCCACGGTGCGCCGCCTGCTGCGTGACGCGCGCGGCACGGATGTGGTCCTCGAAAAAGCGGAAGCGACGGATCCTTTTGAATACCTGCGCGGCTATCTTGCACGGCAGCACGTTGCGCCGGTACCTGCGGCGCTGCGATTCGGCGGGGGACTGGTCGGCTACTTTGGCTATGAGAGCGTTCGCCACGTTGAGCCCAAGGCGCTGCGTGCCGTCGATTCGTCGCTCAAAGGTGCCAAGCCCGATGTCCTGGAAACTCCCGACATGCTGCTGCTCGTGTCGGATGAGCTAGCGGTGATGGACAATGTGCTGGGCAAGCTCTACCTGGTGGTTTACGCGGATCCGCGCGAGCCCGGCGCCTGGCGCGCGGCGCGCGGGCGGCTGCAGCGCCTGCACTCGCGGCTGGCGTCGCCGTTGCCCGAGCCCGCCCTGCTTTCGCAGGATGCGCCGGCGGCGGTCGCGCCGGTGGCGATCGAGCGCTCGTTTACCGAGCAGGATTTTCTCGCGGCGGTGAATCGCTCGAAGGAATACATTTTCGCGGGTGATTGCATGCAGGTGCAGATTTCCCAGCGCACTTCGCGCGCCTTCGGCGCGCCGCCGCTCGAACTTTACCGGGCGCTGCGCGGCGTCAATCCCTCGCCCTACATGTACTACTTCGATTTCAGCGACCACCACGTGGTCGGCGCCTCGCCGGAAATCCTCGTGCGGCTCTCGGGCGGCGTCATCACCCTGCGCCCGATCGCCGGCACGCGCCCGCGCGGCAGCACGCCCGAGGAGGACCTCAGGACGGCGGAAGAACTGCTGGCCGATCCCAAGGAGCGCGCCGAGCACGTCATGCTGATCGACCTGGGCCGCAACGACGTTGGGCGGGTCGCCGCCACCGGATCGGTGCGCGTCACCGAGAAAATGGCGGTCGAGCGCTACTCGCACGTGATGCATATCGTGTCGAATGTCGAAGGCAAGGTGATCCCGGGGCTCGATGCCATCGATGTGCTCAAGGCGAGCTTTCCCGCAGGCACGGTGACGGGCGCACCCAAGGTGCGGGCGATGCAGATCATCGACGAGCTCGAGCCCGTGAAGCGCGGCGTCTACAGCGGCGCGGTCGGCTACCTCGGCTTCAATGGCGACATGGATGTTGCGATCGCAATCCGCACCGCGGTGCTGAAGGACGGCAAGCTGCACGTGCAGGCCGCGGCCGGCGTGGTCGCCGATTCCGATCCGCAGTCCGAGTGGCAGGAGACGCAGCACAAGGCGCGCGCGATCCTGCGCGCCGCCGAGGTGGCAACCGAGGCATTGCGCCAGGCGGAGGCCACATGACCGGCGCCGGACCGCTGCCAGTCGAGCGGCTGTTCCAGGAGGCGATCGACCTGCAGCGGGCCGGCCGGCAAGTCGAATCTGAGGCCCGCTTGCGGCGCGTGCTGGAAATCGTCCCGAACGCGGCCGATGCGCACCACCTTCTCGGCGTTTGCCTTCGGGCGCAGGGGCGTGCCGGCGAGGCGGACGCGAGTTTCCGGCGCTCGCTGGATCTCAAGGCGGAGTTCGCCGATGAGGGCCGCCGCCTCGCGTCGCAGCTGCTCATCGACGGTGATCCGTCGACCGCGCTGAACGTCATCCTGCAATCCCTGGCGGTCATGGAGACGGAGGGGGCAAGGCGGATATTCGTCGATTGCGCCAGGCGCGTGCGCTTCACGCAGGAGGATCACGAAGTTCGCGCGATGGCGATCCGCGCCTTGAACGAACACTGGGCCCGGCCGGGCGAGCTGGCCGAGACCGGGATCAATCTCGTCAAACTGAACCCGGTAGTGAAAGGTCTCCTTGGGCGATCGCCGCTCGGGGCGGAGGATCTCGCCGCGCTTGGCGCCGATGCATTGCTGCGCGTGCTGCTCTCGTCCACGCCCGCGCGCGACATCGAGCTGGAACGTTTGCTGCTCGCCGCGCGCCGCGCCATGCTCGAGCTCGCTGGCGGTCCGGCTGCCACGGATGCCGGGGCCGATGCCGCTCTCGATTTCTGCGGCGCGCTGGCTAGCCAGTGCTTCATCAACGAATATGTCTTCGCCTGCACGCAGGACGATTCGCGCCGTGCCGAGGAGTTGCGTGTGTCCTTGAACGCGGCGCTGGGCGCGGGGGCCAAGGTGGCCGGCCTGCACGTGCTGGCCGTGGCGGCATTCCTGCCCCTGTCGTCGCTGCCGCTTGCCCGGCGCCTGCTGGACGCGCAATGGCCCAGCGCCGTAGCCGCGGTGCTGGTGCAACAGATTCGCGAGCCCGAGGAAGAGCGGCGCTTGCGCGAGTCGATTTCCTGCCTGACCGGGATCGACGACAAAGTGTCGCAGCTGGTCCGCGAACAGTATGAAGAAAATCCATATCCGCGCTGGGCCAAAGCGGCGCCCGTGGGGAACGCGACGGAGCTTGTCGAATACCTGCGCCGCAAGTTTCCGCTGGTGCCGCTGGCGCGCGAGGCCGCGACGGACGGCATTGACGTTCTGATCGCCGGATGCGGGACCGGTCAACATGCCATTGAGACCAGCCGGCTATTCCGTGGCGCGAGAGTGCTGGCGATCGACCTGAGCAGGAACAGTCTGGGCTATGCCAGGCGCAAGACGCTCGAACTTGGCATCGTCGGCATCGAATACGCTCAGGCGGATTTGCTCCAGGTGGGCTCGCTTGGCCGGAAATTCGACCTCATCGAGTCGGTCGGCGTACTGCATCACCTCGCTGACCCCTGGGCGGGATGGCGGGCGCTTTTGGCCGTGCTCCGGCCGCATGGGATCATGCGCCTTGGTTTCTACAGCGAAGCGGCGCGCCGCAACATCGTCAAGGCGCGCGCTTTCATCGCGCAAAAGGGCTATGGCGCGACCCCCGACGACATCCGGAAATGCCGGCAGGATTTCCTCGATCCCGGCGTAAGCGCCGAGCTGCGGTCGGTCGCCGCGCTGCCCGATTTCTTCAGCGTCAGCGAGTGCCGCGACCTGCTGTTCCACGTGCAGGAACACCGCATGACGCTGGACCGGATCGACGCGTTTCTGCGGGAGAATCGCCTCGGGTTCGTCGGATTCGAGATCGGTGACGACGTCCGGCGCGCTTACCGGGCGCGTTTTCCCGGCGACCACGCCGAGGTCGATCTGGCGCAGTGGCAGCGGTTCGAGAACGATAACCCTGACACCTTCATCGACATGTACCAGTTCTGGGTACAGAAACCGGGTTGAGAGCCATGCTCCTGATGATCGACAATTACGATTCGTTTACCTTCAACCTGGTGCAATACTTTGGGGAACTCGGTGCCGAGGTGAAAGTGGTGCGCAACGACGAAATCGGGCTGGACGAGGTGGCGCGCCTGAAGCCGGCGCAGATCGTGATATCGCCCGGCCCCTGCACGCCGACCGAGGCCGGCATCTCGCTGGGAGCGATCGGCAGGTTTGCGGGCGAAATCCCGATCCTGGGAGTGTGCCTGGGGCACCAGGCGATCGGCCAGGCGTTTGGCGGCAAGGTGGTCAAGGCGGCGCGCGTCATGCACGGCAAAGTCTCCAACATCCGGCACGACGGCAAGGGCGTGTTTGCGGGCGTTCCGGACGGATTCGCCGCGACGCGCTACCACTCGCTCGCGGTCGAGCGCGAGTCCCTGCCCGGTTGCCTGGAAGTGACGGCGCAGTCGGAGGAGGGCGAGATCATGGGGCTGCGCCACCGCAGCTTGCCGATCGAGGGTGTGCAGTTCCATCCCGAGGCGATGCTTACCGAGCATGGGCATGCCATGCTGAAAAATTTTCTGGATGGGAGAACGTCATGAACGGGAGAACGCAATGAAAATCGGCATCGCAGAGGCGATCCAGCGCACCGTGGAGCACCGCGAGATATTCCACGACGAGATGCTGCACGTGATGCGCCAGATCATGCGCGGCGAGCTCACGCCGGCGCAGATCGCGGGCTTCATCATCGGCCTGCGGGTGAAGAAAGAAACGGTCGGCGAGATCGCCGCGGCCGCCCAGGTGATGCGCGAATTCGCCACCATGGTGCCGCTCAAGGACCACAAGCACGTGGTGGACGTGGTCGGCACGGGCGGCGACGGCGCGCATACCTTCAACGTTTCGACCGCCGCGACGTTCGTCGCCGCCGCTGCGGGCGCCAGGGTGGCGAAGCATGGCAACCGCTCGGTTTCCTCGCGCAGCGGCAGCGCCGACGTGCTGGAGGCGCTCGGCGCGAAGCTGGATCTCACCCCCGCGCAGATCGCGCAGTCGGTGGAGACGGTCGGTGTCGGTTTCATGTTCGCGCCCAGCCACCATCCGGCGATGAAGCATGCCGCGGCGGTTCGCAAGGAACTGGGGGTGCGCACGATTTTCAACATCCTCGGCCCGCTCACCAATCCGGCCGGCGCGCAGAACCAGCTGATGGGGGTATTCCACGTTGATCTCGTCGGTATCCAGACGCGCGTGCTGCAACGTCTGGGGGCGAGGCACGTGATGGTGGTGTATGGCCGCGACGGCCTGGACGAAATCTCCATCTCCGGCGAGACCCTGGTCGGCGAGCTGGTCAATGGCGAGATCCGCGAATACGAGCTGCATCCTTCGCAGTTCGGCCTCGAGGTCTACGACCGGCGCGCCATCCAGGTCAACACGGTCGAGGAATCCAGGCAGATGATCCTCGCGGTGCTGGAAAACCAGCCCGGTCCGGCGCTGAACATCGTGGTGCTGAACGCGGGCGCCGCGCTCTATGTGGCGGGAGTCGCCAAATCCATGGAGGACGGCATCGATCGCGCGCGCAAGGCAATCGCCAGGGGCGAGGCGAAGCACAGGCTGGATGAGTTCATCGCATTCACGCAGAAGAACGCCAAGGGCTGATGTCCGACATTCTCGATCGCATCCTCGCGCGCAAGCGCGAGGAAGTGGCAGCGTCCCGCTTGGCGGTGCCCTTCGCCGAGATGCAGGCGCGCGCCGCCGCCGCGCCGCCGCCGCGCGATTTCGTGGCTGCGCTGCGCGCGAAGATCACTGTCGGGCGGCCTGCGGTGATCGCGGAAATCAAGAAAGCCAGCCCCTCGAAAGGCCTGCTGCGCACGGATTTCGATCCGGCCGCGATCGCGCGGGGTTTTGAGGCGGGCGGGGCCGCCTGCCTGTCGGTTCTGACGGACCGCGATTTCTTCCAGGGCGCCAACGATTACCTGGCACAGGCGCGCCTGGCCTGCGGACTGCCGGTGCTGCGCAAGGACTTCATTGTCGAGCCCTACCAGGTGTTCGAATCGCGCGCGCTCGGCGCCGATTGCATCCTGCTGATCGCCGCGGCGCTCGCGCGCCAGGACATGCAGGGCCTCGAAGCCGCCGCGCACGCGCTTGGCATGGCGGTGCTCGTCGAAGTCCATGATGCGGCGGAGCTCGAGTCCGCGCTGGCGCTGCGCACGCCGCTGCTGGGCATCAACAATCGCGACCTGCGCAGCTTCCGCACCAGCCTGCAGACCACGCTGGACCTGCTGCCGGGCATCCCGGACGGACGCATCGTGGTCGCCGAAAGCGGCATTTCGGGGGCTGCGGACGTCTCGATGCTGATGGCGCGCGGCGTCCCGGTGTTCCTGGTCGGGGAGGCACTGATGCGTGCCCCGGACCCGGGCCTGGCGTTGCTGGAATTTACTAAGTGATTGATTGTTAACAAATAAATAGTTGTTGCATCAATGCAACAATCGCCTGTAAATCCACGAATATTCGGCGTTTTTCTTGCGGCGGCCGACGTCGCTGGCGCACAATCCTCACAACTTCTCAATGGAGAGGTTGAGTCGGACGGCCTAGGCC
>JANYII010000107.1 GCA_025358705.1 Betaproteobacteria bacterium
GACGCTGACGGCGGCGCTGACGCATATTCTTGCGAAGAAGTACGGGGGCGAGGCGAAGAACTACGACCAGATCGATGCGGCGCCGGAGGAAAAGGCGCGCGGGATCACGATCAACACGGCGCACGTGGAGTACCAGACCGAGAAGCGGCACTACGCGCACGTGGACTGCCCGGGGCACGCCGATTACATCAAGAACATGATCACGGGGGCTGCGCAGATGGACGGCGCGATCCTGGTGGTGTCGGCGGCCGATGGGCCGATGCCGCAGACGCGGGAGCACATCCTGCTGGCAAGACAAGTAGGGGTGCCCTACATCGTTGTCTTCCTGAACAAGGCCGACATGGTGGACGACAAGGAGCTGCTGGAGCTGGTCGAGGTGGAAGTGCGCGAGTTGCTCAGCAAGTACGAGTTCCCGGGGGACAAGACCCCGATCGTGATCGGCAGCGCGTTGAAAGCGCTGGAGGGCGAGGACACGGACATGGGGGTGAAGGCGATCCTGAAGCTGGCCGATGCGCTGGACTCCTACATTCCGCAGCCCAAGAGGGCGATCGACGGGCCGTTCCTGATGCCGGTGGAAGACGTGTTCTCGATCTCGGGTCGGGGCACGGTGGTGACGGGGCGGGTGGAGCGGGGCGTGATCAAGGTGGGAGAAGAGATCGAGATCGTGGGCTTGAAGCCCACGCAAAAGACGGTGTGCACGGGCGTGGAGATGTTCCGGAAGCTCTTGGACGAGGGCCAGGCGGGGGACAACGTGGGGATCCTGCTGCGGGGCACCAAGCGCGAGGAGATCGAGCGCGGGCAGGTGCTTGCGAAGCCGGGCTCGATCACGCCGCACGCGAAGTTCGAGTGCGAGGTGTACATCCTCTCGAAAGAGGAGGGTGGCCGTCACACGCCGTTCTTCAACAACTACCGGCCGCAGTTTTACTTCCGCACCACCGACGTGACGGGTGCGGTGGAGTTGCCCAAGGGCACCGAGATGGTGATGCCGGGGGACAACATCAAGATGGTGGTGACGCTGATCACGCCGATCGCGATGGAGCAGGGGCTGCGCTTCGCCATCCGCGAGGGTGGCAAGACCGTGGGCGCCGGCGTCGTCGCCAAAGTGATCGAGTGACGATGGAAAGCCAACGCATCCGCATTCGCCTGAAGGCGTTCGACTACCGGCTGATCGATCAGTCGGCGCTGGAGATCGTCGATACGGCCAAGCGCACGGGCGCGGTCGTGCGCGGCCCGGTGCCGCTGCCGACGCGCAAGGCGCGCTTCGACCTGTTGCGCTCGCCGCATGCCGACAAGACTTCGCGCGAACAGCTCGAAATCAGGACGCACCTGCGGCTCATGGACATCATCGACCCGACGGACAAGACAGTGGACGCGCTCATGAAGCTCGACCTGCCGGCCGGCGTGGACGTGGAAATTAAGGTCAGGTAGTCAGGAGCGGCAGGAAACGCCGCTTTAGTGCCCGCAATACGAGGGAAGTGCTGGCCAACAGGAGCCGGCGCCCCGGCGCAAGCAGGGGTTAACTAGAACCAGAAGGGGTTTGTATGACGATAGGACTGGTCGGCCGCAAGGTCGGCATGATGCGCATCTTCACCGACGAGGGCGACGCCCAGCCGGTGACCGTGCTGGACGTCTCCGACAACCGGATCACGCAGATCAAGGCCGCGGACAAGGACGGCTACTCCGCCGTGCAGGTCGCGTTCGGCAAGCGCCGCGCGAGCCGCGTGAAGAAGCCGCTGGCGGGGCACCTCGCCAAGGCGGCGGTGGAAGCCGGCCACACGCTCAAGGAATTCCGCGCCGAAGCCAAGGATCTCGCCGACCTGAAAGTCGGCGGCAAGATCGGCGTCGAGATCTTCAAGGTTGGCCAGACGGTGGACGTGCAGGGCACGACGCTCGGCAAGGGCTTTGCCGGCGTCATCAAGCGCCACCACTTCTCCTCCAACCGCGAAACCCACGGCAACTCGATCACCACGCGCGCCCAGGGCTCGACCGGCCAGCGCCAGGATCCGGGCCGCGTATTCCCCGGCAAGCGCATGGCGGGACATCTGGGCAACAAGCGCCGCACGATCCAGAACCTGGTCGTGGTGCGCATCGACGCCGAGCGCCAGCTGCTGCTGGTCAAGGGCTCGGTCCCCGGCTATTCGGGGCGCGATGTCGTTGTCTGGCCGGCGATCAAAGGCCAGAAGAAGCCGGTGGCCCAGAAGGCCGCGGCACCGGGCAAGACTGACGGCAAACCGGCGGCGAAGGCCCCGGCGCAGCCGGCCAAGGCTTAACCATGGAACTGAAACTCATCAGCGAAAAAGGCGGCGACAAGGGCTCGGCGGGCACGGTGTCCGCCAAGGACGAGATTTTCGCGCGCGATTTCAACGAGACCCTGGTGCACCAGCTCGTGGTGGCCTACGAGGCCAACGCGCGCCTCTCCACCAGCAAGCAGAAGGACCGCGGCGAAGTGCGCCATTCGACGAAGAAGCCGTGGCGCCAGAAGGGCACCGGCCGCGCGCGCGCCGGCATGACCTCCAGCCCCCTGTGGCGCGGCGGCGGCAAGATCTTCCCCAATACGGGGGAGGAAAACTACTCGCAGAAGGTAAATCGCAAGATGTACCGCGCCGGCATGGCGTCGATCCTGTCGCAGCTCGCGCGCGAAGACCGCATCCGCGTGGTGGACGAGTTCAAGGTCGAGCACCCGAAGACGAAGCTCCTCGCGCAGAAGGTGAAGTCGATGGGCTTCGACGAAGTGCTCGTCATCACCGACGAAATGGACAGCAACCTCACGCTGTCCTCGCGCAACCTGCACAACGTCCAGGTGATCGCCGCGCAGCATGCCAATCCGGTGGCGCTGGTGCGCTACCCGACCGTGCTGTTGACCAAGAAAGCGGTGGCCAAGCTCGAGGAGATGTTCAAATGACCGCGGTCAGGAAATACAACGCGGAGCAGTTGATGCAGGTGCTGCTCGCGCCGGTGGTTTCGGAGAAGAGCACCCGCGTCGCCGACAAGCACCGCCAGTACGTGTTCCGCGTCGCCGATGCCGCCACCAAGCCCGAGATCAAGGCGGCGGTGGAACTGCTGTTCAAGACCAAGGTGGACTCGGTCACGGTGAGCCGCGTGAAGGGCAAGAAAAAGCGTTTCGGCCGCTTCATCGGCCGCCGGAACAATTGGAAGAAGGCCTACGTGTGCCTGGCCGAAGGCCAGGAAATCAACTTTGCGGCGACGGAGTAACCCATGCCATTGATGAAAGTCAAACCGACCTCGCCGGGCCGGCGCGCGCTCGTCAAGGTGGTCACGCCCGATCTGCACAAGGGCGAACCGCACTGGCCGCTCGTCGAGAGCCAGGTCCGCGGCAGCGGTCGCAACAACCATGGCCGCATCACGATGCGGCACAAGGGCGGCGGCCACAAGCACCACTATCGGATCGTGGATTTCCGCCGGGACAAGGACGGTATCCTGGCCACCGTCGAGCGACTCGACTACGACCCGAACCGCAGCGCGCACCTCGCGCTGCTGCTCTACGCCGACGGCGAGCGCCGTTACATCATCGCCCCCAAGGGCGTGGGCGCGGGCGCGCAGCTGGTGTCGGGCGCCGAGGCGCCGATCAAGGCGGGCAACACGCTGCCGCTCAAGAGCATTCCGGTCGGCACCACGGTGCATTGCATCGAGATGCTGCCGGGCAAGGGAGCCCAGATGGCCCGTTCGGCGGGTGCATCGGCGCAGTTGCTGGCGCGCGAAGGTTCCTATGCGCAGCTGCGGCTTCGCTCGGGCGAAATCCGCAAGGTACACGTGGACTGCCGCGCCACCATTGGCGAGGTAGGCAACGATGAGCACAATCTGGAATCGATCGGCAAGGCCGGGCGCAAGCGCTGGCGCGGCATCAAGCCGACGGTCCGGGGCGTAGCGATGAACCCGATCGACCACCCGCACGGCGGTGGCGAAGGCCGGACTTCGTCGGGACGGCCGCCGGTTTCACCCTGGGGCGTGCAGACCAAGGGATTCAAGACCCGTCGCAACAAGCGGACGCAGGTAATGATCGTCCGCGACCGGCGAACGAAATAAGGGATAGGCCATGGCTCGCTCAATAAAGAAGGGTCCCTTCGTGGACTACCACCTGCTGCAGAAGGTCGACAAGGCGCGCGGCGGCAACGACAAGCGCCCGATCAAGACCTGGTCGCGGCGCTCAACGGTGATGCCCGATTTCGTCGGCCTGACGCTGGCGGTGCACAACGGCAAGCAGCACATTCCCGTGTACGTGACCGAGAACATGGTCGGGCATAAGCTCGGCGAGTTCGCGCTGACGCGCATCTTCAAGAGCCACTCCGCGGCCGGCAAACGCACCGCAGAAGCGGCCGCGGCGGGCAAGGCGCCTCCGCCCGGTGGCGGCATCGGTGCGAGCGCCGCTCCGGCAGCTGCGGCGCCGGCCCCCGCGGCCCCGGCGAAGAAGTAAGGAGCCGACATGGAGACAAAAGCGACATTGCGCGGCGCCCACCTGTCGGCACAGAAAGGCCGCCTGGTGGCCGACCTGGTGCGCGGCAAGAAGGTGGACCAGGCGATCAACATCCTCGCCTTCTCGCCGAAAGCGGGCGCGGCCCTGATCAAGAAACTCCTCGAGTCCGCCATTGCCAACGCCGAGCACAACGACGGCGCCGACATCGACGCGCTCAAGGTGAAGACGATCCACGTCGAGCGGGGCTCGTTCCAGAAGCGTTTCCACGCACGCGCCAAAGGGCGCGGCACCAGGGTGCTGCGGCACTCCTGCCACATCTACCTCACGGTAGGAGATTAGAGAGAACGCCATGGGACAGAAGATCAATCCGACCGGCTTCCGGCTCGCGGTAAACCGCAACTGGAGCTCCAAGTGGTATGCGAACAACCGCAACTTCGCGGGGATGCTCGCCGAGGACATCAAGGTTCGTTCCTTCCTCAAGAAGAAACTCGCGCACGCTTCCGTTGGCCGCATCCTCATCGAGCGGCCGGCGAAGGACGCGCGCATCACCATATTCTCGGCGCGGCCGGGCGTGGTGATCGGCAAGAAGGGCGAGGAAATCGAGGCACTCAAGGCGGAGCTGCGCCGCATCATGGGCGTGCAGCAGGTGCACGTGAATATCGAGGAAATCCGCAAGCCCGAGACGGACGCGCAGCTGATCGCCGACTCGATCGCGCAGCAGCTGGAGAAGCGCATCATGTTCCGGCGCGCGATGAAGCGCGCGATGCAGAACGCCATGCGCCTGGGCGCGCAGGGCGTCAAGATCATGAGCGCGGGACGCCTGAATGGCCACGAGATCGCGCGCACCGAGTGGTACCGCGAAGGCCGGGTGCCCCTGCACACGCTGCGCGCCGACATCGATTTCGGCATGGGCGCGGCGAAGACCAGCTATGGCGTGATCGGTATCAAGGTGTGGGTATACAAGGGCGAAGTCATGCCGAGGAGCGAGCAGGCGGCGCTCGCGGCAACGACGGCGGCGCCGGCTGCGGCGCAGCCCGATGCGCCAAGCGAACCCAAGCGCGCCAAGAAGCCGGCGCCGAAGGTCGGGGCGAAGCGCGCCCCGGCGAGGAAGGTTGAAGGCGCCCGGCCAGACGGCGAGAAGAAAGCCGGGAAGAAACCGGACGCTCCCGCGCCCAAGACCACCATCAAGCGGGCGAAGAAAATCGTCAAGGACGAGGGCGGGGATAAAAAGGAATAAACCATGCTGCAACCATCCCGCACAAAGTATAGAAAACAGCAGAAAGGCCGCAACACGGGCATTGCCACGCGCGGCAACAAGGTTGCTTTCGGCGAGTACGGCCTGAAGGCGACCACCCGCGGCCGCCTCACCGCGCGCCAGCTCGAGGCCGCGCGCCGCACGCTGTCGCGCCACATCAAGCGCGGCGGCCGGGTCTGGATCCGCGTGTTCCCGGACAAGCCGATCTCGCGCAAGCCCGCCGAGGTCCGCATGGGCAACGGCAAGGGCAATCCGGAATATTTCGTCTGCGAAATCCAGCCGGGCAAGATCATTTTCGAGATGGACGGCGTGGATGCGGCGCTTGCGAAGGAAGCCTTCGCGCTGGCCGCGGCCAAGCTGCCGTTCCGGACCACCTCGGTCCACCGGATGTTGGGATAGAGGGGAAATCAGTCATGAAAGCCAGCGAACTCCGCGCCAAGAGCGGCGACGACCTGCAGAAGGAGCTGAACGAGCTGCTGAAGGCTCAGTTCGGCCTTCGCATGCAGCACGCGACGCAGCAGCTTGCCAACACCAGCCAGATCAGGAAGGTGCGCCGCGACATCGCGCGCGCGCGCACCGTCATCAAAGAGAAGGCCGCAAAATGAACGCTACCGCTACTCCCCAGCCGGCCGACCACGCCAAGAACAAGCGCACGCTGGTTGGGCGCGTGGTCAGCAACAAGATGCAGAAGACCGTGGTGGTGCAGGTCGAGCGTCGCGTGAAGCACGCGACCTTCGGCAAGATCATCACCCGCTCGAGCAAGTACCACGCGCATGTCCCCGCCGGCACTTTCCAGGAAGGCGACCTGGTGGAGATCGCCGAAGGCCGGCCGATCTCGAAAACGAAGTCTTGGACCGTGACGCGCCTTGTAGAGAAGTCGAAAGTCGTTTAAAATTAACTACTTTTCCCCGTAGCGGGACCCAAAACTGCTGGCCTGCGGTCAGCAAGTTGGAGAGGAAGCAAAGCCATGATTCAGATGCAGTCCGTGTTGGACGTTGCCGACAATACCGGCGCGCGCGCCGTCATGTGCATCAAGGTGCTGGGCGGCTCGAAGCGCCGCTATGCCTCGATCGGCGACGTGATCAAGGTGAGCATCAAGGATGCGGCGCCGCGCGGTCGCGTGAAAAAGGGCGAAGTCTATGACGCCGTCGTGGTGCGCACTGCCAAGGGCGTGCGCCGCGGCGACGGCTCGCTGGTGCGCTTTGACAACAACGCGGTGGTGCTGCTCACCGCCAAGCTCGAGCCAATCGGCACCCGCATCTTCGGGCCGGTGACGCGCGAGTTGCGTACCGAGCGCTTCATGAAGATCGTGTCGCTCGCGCCTGAAGTTCTGTAAGAGGACCCGCAAACATGAACCGCATCAAGAAAGGCGACGAGGTCGTGGTGATTTCCGGTCGCGACAAGGGCAAGCGCGGCGCGGTGCTGCGCCGGGTGGACGCCGAGCACGTCGTGGTCGAGGGCGTGAACCGGGTGAAGAAGCACATGCGCCCGAACCCAATGAAGAACGTCACCGGCGGCATCGTCGACAAGGACATGCCGATCCACGTTTCCAACATCGCGTTGTTCAATCCTGCCACGCAGAAAGCCGACCGCGTCGGCTTCAAGTCGCTGGATGACGGCCGCAAAGTCCGCGTGTTCAAGTCGAACGGCGAACAGGTAGACGCGTAAGGACAGGTCATGGCAAAGAACAAAGATAAAGACAAAGACGCAAAGCCCAGGCAGCCGGAAGCGCAGCAGCAGCCGAATTTCTTCATCAGGTCGGGCACGATCTTGTCGCGATACTGGACCGCGAGGCGGGCCGGCGGCGCGGGCTGCTGCGGACCGGATTCGATAGGCGGGGCGACAGCCTTCCTCGACTGCTGCTCTTTCTTCGGCGCCTTCGGCTGCTGCTGCGCTTCCGGCTGCCTGGGCTTTGCGTCTTTGTCTTTATCTTTGTTCTTTGCCATGA
>JANYII010000040.1 GCA_025358705.1 Betaproteobacteria bacterium
TCTCCGACTGCCTTGATCATCTCGCGGATGACTTTTTCGTTCTTCGGCCGGCCGGCGACCGCGCCGTTCAGGTCCACGATGTGCAGGCGCCGGGCGCCTTGGTCCGACCAGTGCCTGGCCATCGCCACCGGGTCCTCCGAAAACACGGTCGCGGATTCCATGCGCCCCTGCTGCAAGCGCACGCAGTGGCCGTCCTTGAGATCGATAGCGGGGATGATCAGCACGGGGTGCTGCGAACCAGAATTAGGCGATCGTTAGGGAAAGGAAACTACGGTCGCCATTGGACGAAGTTGGACAGCAACTGCAGGCCGCTGTTCTGGCTTTTCTCGGGATGGAACTGCACGGCAAAGATGTTATCCCGCGCCACCGCGCAGGTAAAGCTGATGCCGTAATCGCAGGTGCCGGCCGTCATCGAGCGGTCGGCCGGTTCGGGATAGTAGCTGTGCACGAAATAGAAGCGGCTGCGGTTCGCGATGCCGTTCCACAGGGCATGGGGGCGCTCCTGCATCACCTCGTTCCAGCCCATGTGCGGGATCTTCAACTCCATGGCCTTGAAGCGCGGCACGCGGCCCGGCAGCAGCCCGAGTCCCGCGGTGTCGCCCTCCTCGCCGCGTTCGAACAGCATCTGCAGGCCGATGCAGATGCCCAGGAAAGGCTTGCTGCCCGCCGCCTCGATCACCGCCTCGCGCGCGCCGCTGGCCGCGAGCTGGCGCATGCAGTCGGGCATCGCGCCCTGGCCGGGCACGACCACGCGGTCCGCCGCGCGGATCGCCCTCGGATCGGCAGTGACCCGGACCTCGGCGCGCGGCGCGACATGCTCCAGCGCCTTCGACACGGAGCGGATATTGCCCATCCCGTAGTCAACGACCGCAATGTTCAACTAGAGCGAACCCTTGGTTGACGGCACCGAACCCTGCGCGCGCGAATCAGGCTCCGCGGCCATGCGCAGCGCGCGCGCGAAGGCCTTGAACATCGTCTCGCACTGGTGGTGCGCGTTGTCGCCGCGCAGGTTGTCGATGTGCAGCGTCACCTGGGCGTGGTTGACGAAACCCTGGAAAAACTCGTGCACCAGGTCGGCGTCGAATTCGCCGATCAGCGCGCGCGTGAACTTGACCTCGTAGGTGAGGCCCGGGCGCCCGGAGAAATCGATCACCACGCGCGACAGCGCCTCGTCCAACGGCACGTAGGCATGGCCGTAGCGCCGGATGCCGGACTTGTCGCCGACGGCCTTGAAAAACGCCTGGCCGAGCGTGATGCCGATGTCCTCGACGGTGTGGTGCGCGTCGATGTGCAGGTCGCCCTTGGCTTCGATGTCTAGATCCACCATGCCGTGGCGCGCCACCTGGTCGAGCATGTGCTCGAGGAACGGAATTCCTGTCGCCAGTTTGGCGACGCCCGTCCCGTCCAGGTTGATCCGGGCGCGGATCTGCGTCTCCTTGGTGTTGCGCTGAACTTCTGCCGTTCTCATTTCAATGCCTCTCGAAGCGCTGCAAGCAGTATACGATTTTCCTCCGGCGTGCCGATGGTGAGCCGCAGGCAATTCTCCATCAGCGGATGGCCGCCGGAGAAATCCTTCACCAGCACGCCCTGCGCCTTCACCCTGTCGAACACGCGAGTGCCGGCTCCTTTGCCGCCGGCCACCCGCACCAGCAGGAAATTCGCTGCCGACGGATAGACCGTCAATCCGGACATGCGCTCGAGCTCCGGCCTCACGCGTTCCCGTTCCGCCAGAACCTTGGCGGCCTGCGCGTCCAGCACCTTCTTGTTCTGCAGCAGCTTGATCGCCACCGCTTCCGTCAACACGTTTATGTTGAACGGCGAGCGGGTCTTGTTGAATTCGTCGATCCATTCCTGCCGGCCGCAGACGTAGCCCAGCCGCAGGCCGGCCATGCCGATCTTGGAGACGGTGCGCATCACCACCATGTTCTCGAACTCGGAGAGCCGCGGCATGAAAGTCGACCCGGCGAAGGGCTGGTAGGCCTCGTCGATCACCACCAGTCCTGGCGCGGCGCGGACAATGCGTTCGATATCGGCCACCGGGAACGCGTTGCCGGTCGGATTGTTCGGATACGCGATCCAGATCAGGGAAGGTTGTTCCTTCGCCACCGCGGCAAGAAAAGCTTCGATGTCGAGAGAAAAATCCTCGCGCAGCGGCATGCCGACGAAACGCAGCCGGAAGAACAACGCATGCATCGAGAACATCGCGAACGAGGGCGCCGGCGCCATCACCACCGCGCCTTCGCGCGCGACCGCCGCCGTGATGTACTGGATGCACTCGTCCGACCCGTTGCCAAGCAGGACGTCGCAACCCTTGGGAACCTGCATTACCTCGCGGATCAGCGCGCGCAGTTCATTCGCGGTAGGCACCGGGTAGCGGTTCATCGCCACCCTGGACACGACCTGCCCGATCTCCGCGGCCAGCTCAGGCGGCAGCCGGTACGGGCTTTCCATCACGTCCAGCTTCACCAGCCCTGTGGCATCGGACACCGCATAGGCATGCATGGCCTGGATCTCGGGACGGATCACCTTCGACGCGGCGCTCATTGACGGTACTCCGCGGACCGGGCGTGCGCGAACAGGCCCTCGCCGCGCGCGAGCGTCGACGCCAGCCTGCCGAGCTTGCGCGCGCCCTGGCGCGATACCTCGATCAAGCTGGAGCGCTTCTGGAAATCGTAGACGCCGAGCGGCGAGGAGAAACGCGCCGTGCCGGAGGTCGGCAGGACGTGGTTTGGCCCGGCGCAGTAGTCGCCGATCGCTTCGGAACTCCAGCGCCCGAGAAAGATCGCTCCTGCGTGACGCAGCCTCGGCAGCAGGGCGCGCGGCTTCGTCACCGAAAGCTCCAGGTGCTCGGGTGCGATGCGGTTCGAGATCTCGCAAGCCTCGGCAAGGCTCCTCGTGCGGATCAGCGCGCCGCGCGTCTCCAGCGAAGCGGCGATGATTTTTCGCCGTGGCATTCCGGCAAGCAGTTTCCTGATTTCGACTTCCACGCGATCCAGGTAGGCGCCACTGGGAGACAGCAGGATCGCCTGCGCCAGTTCGTCGTGCTCGGCCTGGGAAAAAAGATCCATCGCCACCCAGGCGGCGGGCGTCGTACCGTCGCCGATGACGAGTATCTCGGAGGGCCCCGCGATCATGTCGATGCCGACCTGGCCGAACACCTGGCGCTTCGCTTCCGCGACATAGGCGTTGCCCGGTCCGACGATCTTGTCCACGCGCGGCACCGTTCGCGTGCCGTAGGCGAGCGCCGCCACAGCCTGCGCGCCGCCGATGACGATGACACGGTCCACGCCGGCAATCGCCGCCGCCGCGAGCACCATCGCATCCGGATTCGGGCTGACCATCACCACCTCGCGTACCCCCGCAACCTTGGCGGGTATCGCGTTCATGAGCACCGAGGACGGATAGGCCGCCTTGCCGCCCGGCACGTAAAGGCCGACGCGATCCAGCGGCGTGACGACCTGCCCGAGCACCGTGCCGTCCGTTTCCGAATAACGCCAGGAACGGGAGCGCTGGCGTTCATGGAAACGGCGGATGCGCACCGCCGCCGTGCGCAGCGCCGCAGCCTCCTTCTTGGGCAGATTCCGCAATGCCTCCCGCAATTCCGCACGCGAGACTTCCAGCTTCCCCACCGAACCCGCCTTGACGCGATCGAAACGGCGCGCATAGGCGAGCACCGCGGCATCGCCGCGCCTGCGCACATCGGCAATGATGGCGCTCACGACGCGTTTGACCCTCGCATTGCCGGATTCCTCGTAGCGCGCCAAGGCCGCGAGCTTCGCGTCGAATCCGGGTTGACGGGTGGAAAGACGGCGCATCTTCATTTGCGCGCGGCCCGTGCAGGAGCGCGGACTTGCGCCGCGCTTGCGAACGCATCGATCAGCGGCTGCAGCTCGGCTCGGCGCGTCTTCAGCGCCGCCTGGTTGACGATCAGGCGCGCCGACACCGGCATGAGTTCCTCGACCGCGACAAGGTCGTTCGCGCGCAGCGTCTTGCCGCTGGATACGAGATCCACGATCGCATCGGCAAGTCCCGTGAGCGGCGCCAGTTCCATCGAGCCATAGAGCTTGATCAGGTCCACGTGCACGCCCTTCGCTTCGAAATGCGCGCGCGTCAGTTGAACATACTTGGTTGCGATACGCAGCCGCGCACCCTGGCGCACGGCGGCGAAGTAATCGAAGCCGCGGCGCGTCGCGACCATCATGCGGCAGCGGGCGATGCCCAGGTCCACCGGCTGATACAGGCCCGCGCCGCCATGCTCGGCCAGGACGTCGCCGCCGGCGATGCCGAGCTCCGCCGCGCCCTGCCCCACGTAGGTGGGAACGTCGGAAGCACGCACCACGATCAGGCGCACGCCGCGCCGTTCCGTGCCGATGATCAGCTTGCGCGACTTTTCCGGATCTTCATTCGGCCGGACCGCGACGCGCGCAAGCAACGGCGCGGTCTCGTCCATGATCCGTCCCTTGGAAATTGCAATGCTGATCATGCCCATGTGATGGAGTTTACCCGCGCCAGTTGACCACTTCAGTTGACCCTTCTAATGCTCGCGCCGACGGCGCCGAGCTTCTGCTCCAGCGCTTCGTAGCCGCGGTCCAGGTGGTAGATGCGGTCGATCAGGGTCTCGCCCTGCGCCGCCAGGCCCGCGAGCACGAGGCTCGCAGAAGCGCGCAGGTCGGTCGCCATCACCTGCGCCCCGGACAAACGCTCGACACCCTTCACCACCGCGACATTGCCCTTGAGCTCGATATTCGCGCCCATGCGGGCCAACTCGGGAACATGGGTAAAGCGGTCGAGGTAAACCGTATCTTCGATCACGCTGGTTCCGCCGGCGATCGCGCATACCGCGATCATTTGCGCCTGCATGTCGGTCGGAAAGCCCGGATACGGCTGCGTCACGACGTTCACCGCTTTCGGGCGTGCCGGGCCGGTGACGGTCACGGAGTCCGCGGCACGCTCGATCGCGCTCCCCGCCTCCTCAAGTTTGCGCAGCGCGGCCTCAAAATGCGCGGGCACGACCCGTTCGAGCTTGAGGCATCCGCCGGTCATCGCCGCGGCGGCCGCGAATGTCGCCGCCTCGATGCGGTCGGGAATGATCGTCGTATCGATCGGGCGCAGCGCGGTTACGCCCTGGATCATGAGCCGGCGCGTGCCCAGGCCCTCGATGCGCGCGCCGCAGGCCACGAGCACATCGCCGAGCACCGTGACGTCGGGTTCGACGGCGACGTTCTCGAGCACCGTCGTGCCCTCCGCGAGCACGGCCGCCATCATGAGCTGCGCGGTGGCGCCGACGGAAACCACGTCGAACCCGAAAGTCGCGCCCTTCAACTTCACGTTCCTGCCGACGATGTAGCCGTGCTCGATGTCGAGCGCCGCACCCATCGCCTGCAATCCCGTCAGGTGCAGGTTGACGGGCCGCGGCCCCCACGCGCACCCGCCCGGCAGCGACACTCTTGCGGCGCCGAAGCGCGCCAGCAGCGGCGCCAGCACGTAGATGCTCGCGCGCATCGTCTTGACCAGCTCGTAGGGCGCCTCTACGGAGTTGACGCCGGTGGAGTCTATCGAGCACAGGTTGCCGTCGAAGGAGACCTTCGCGCCGAGCAACTCCAGCACCTTGGCGAAGGTTCGCGTGTCGCGCAGCCGCGGCACGTTTCGCAGGCGGTGGACACCGGGCGTCAGCAGCGTCGCGGCCATGACGGGCAACGCGGCGTTCTTGGCGCCGGAAATCGGCACCGCGCCGAGCAGTGGACGACCGCCGGTAATGAGAAGCTTATCCATTCTGCTTTACTTCTTCCGGGGTGAGCGTCTGCATCGACAGCGCGTGGATCTCCTCACGCATGCGGTCGCCGAGCGCCTTGTAGACCAGTTGATGGCGCTGCACGCGGCTCTTGCCCGCAAACGCGGGCGAGACGACCACTGCCTGGAAATGCTGGCCATCGCCGATTACCTCCACGCGCTCGCAGGCAAGGCCCGACTCGATGCCGCTCTTGATGCTTTCGGGGCTGACCATCCGGATGTTCCTTCCTTGAAGTAAACCGGGAGACGCGTCTCCCGGACCCTATTGCCTCAGTTTGTAGCCCGACCGCAGCAGCAGCAGGCAGGCCGAAGACAGCAACGCAAAGCTTACCGCGACCACCGCCAGGCTCGCGCGCGGCGGGAAATCGGACACGCCGAAAAAGCCGAAGCGGAAACCGTCGATCATGTAGAAAAATGGATTCAGGTGCGACGCCGCCTGCCACAGCGCCGGCAGCGAGTGGATCGAATAAAACACGCCGGACAGGAACGTCAGCGGCAGAATGACGAAATTCTGGAAGGCGGCGATCTGCTCGAACCTGTCCGCCCAGATGCCGGCAATCAAGCCGAGCGCGCCGAGGATTGCGGCGCCCAGCAGGGCGAAAAGCAGGACCCAGGCCGGTGCCGCGACGTGCAGGTCGACAAACCAGACCGTCACCAGGAGCACGCCGGTACCGACCACCAGGCCGCGCACCATCGAAGCGAGCACATAGGCGCCGAAGAACTCCAGGTAGGAGATCGGCGGCAGCATCATGAAGACCAGGTTGCCGCTGACCTTCGATTGGATCAGGCTCGAGGAGCTGTTGGCGAACGCGTTCTGCAGCACGCTCATCATCACCAGCCCAGGCACGAGGAACTGAGCGTAGCTCACCTGCTCGAACATGCGCACGCGGTCGCCGAGTGCGTAGGCAAACACGACGAGATAGAGCAGCGCGGTCAGAACCGGTGCGGCAACCGTCTGGAAGCTGACTTTCCAGAAACGCAGCAGTTCCTTGTACAGCAGGGTGGGGAAGCCTCCCATCAGTGCTTCTCCATCACGCGCAGGAATACGTCCTCGAGGTCGGGGGGCTCGAGTTCAAGCTCCTTGATCGCCGCGCCGGTCTCGCGCACGCGATGCAGCACCTGCTCCAGCGCGTTGTAGTCGCGCAGGCGTAACGTGAAGCGCCCGCCTTCCGCGGAGATTTGAGTCGCCTCCAGCCCGTCGGGCAGCGCGTCCCGGTCAAGACGCAGTTTCAGCACCAGGCCGGAGAACGTCTCGAGCAGGTTGCGGGTCGAATCGAGCGCCACGATGCGGCCCGCCTTCAGCATGGCGATACGGTCGCAGAGCTCCTCGGCTTCCTCCAGGTAGTGCGTGGTCAGCACGATGGTGTGTCCGTCGCGGTTCAATCGCCGGATGAACTGCCACAGGCCCTGGCGCAATCC
Source organism: Betaproteobacteria bacterium (assembly GCA_025358705.1). Lineage (GTDB taxonomy): Bacteria > Pseudomonadota > Gammaproteobacteria > Burkholderiales > SG8-39 > RBG-16-66-20. Next base: position 7,210 of record JANYII010000040.1, read on the forward strand.
CACGTCCACGCCGGCAGTAGGCTCGTCGAGCACGATCACCGGCGGCCGGTGCACCAGCGCCTGGGCCACGAGCACGCGGCGCTTCATGCCACCCGACAGCGTTCGCATGTTGGCGTCGGCCTTCGATACCAGATCGAGATGGTGCATCACCTCGTCGATCCACGCGTCGTTGCTGCGCAAGCCGAAATAGCCCGACTGCAGGCGCAGCGTTTCGCGCACCGAGAAGAACGGGTCGAAAACAAGTTCCTGCGGCACCACGCCGAGCATGCGCCGTGACCTGCGGTAATCGGAAACGACATCCGCGCCCATGACGCGCACCTGACCGGCGCTGGCACGCACCAGTCCCGCGATGATGCTGATGAGGGTTGTCTTGCCGGCGCCGTTGGGCCCGAGCAGGCCGAAGAACTCGCCCTCCGCGATCGCGAGGCTGACCCCGGCGAGCGCATGCAGCGCGCCGTAGCGCTTCTCGACGTTCAGGGCTTCAATAGCGAAGGTCATGGCGGGCGTGCCCGCGACCACGTGCTGCGGGCACGATCGCGCGGGCGCTCAGCTCAGTGGTGGGCGGACGCCGGAGCGGCGGGCAGCAGGTCGGCCACGCCGTACAGGCGGGCGATGGTGGTCAGGCCTTGCGGAAGATTCGCGAATGACAAGGCACGGTTGTGCTGCTTGGCCACCCGCAGCCAGGCGAGCAGCAGCGCCAGCGCGGAAGAATCCAGCTCGCCAACCTCGCCCAGGTCCACGGTGCGCACGCCCTCCCCGATGGCGGCGCTGCCCTCGCGCAAAACCGCCGCGACGCTTGCAAGCGTCAGGGCGCCGCTCACGACCATGCGATCGCCCTCGCGCCGGATCATTTCTTCTGCGTTCCCGCGACCGTGGACTGGCCCTGCGAGTCGTTCTTCGCGACCAGCGCCTTGATCAATCCATCGATGCCGCTTTCGCGGATCAGGTTGTCGAACTCGGTGCGGTAGTTTGCGACCAGGCTGATACCGCCGACGCGCACGTCCCAGACTTTCCAGCCGCCGGGACGCTTTTCCATGTCGTAGTCGATCGTCACCGGCTGGCTGCCCGACTGCATGATGCGAACGTTTACCGTGACGTCGGTGTCCGTCGGCTTGGCGCGCAATGGGCGGAAATCGAATTTCTGGTTGCTGTAGGAAGCAAGCGCGCTGGAGTAGGTACGCACCAGCAAAGTCTTGAATTCATCTATCAGGCGCGTCTTCTGATCGGCGCTGGCCTTGTCCCAGTTGCGTCCGACCGCGCTCGAGGTCATCGCCTGGAAATTGAAATGCGGCAGGACCTTGGCCTCGATGAGCGCAATCACCTTCTTGCGGTCGCCCTTCTGGATGTCCTTGTCCTTCAGGATGATGTCCACGACCTCGAGGGTCACGTTCTTCACCAGCAGGTCGGGCGCCTGAATCTCGGCCTGCGCCTGCGCGCGCGCGCCGCCGGCCACTATGAAGGCCATCGTCGCGACTACCGTCGCGAAGCGTACGAACATCGGGAACACACTAGCCTCCGGTGCCGACCGCGGGAGATGCCGGCTGCTCGAGCAGGCGCACCGCCGCTTCAATCGCTGCCGGATCCGGCCGCGCGACAGGTGCCTCCGCCGCCGGGACGGCAGTCGGGGATTCCGGTGCGGGCTCGGAGGCCTCGGCCAGCGGCGTCTCGCGCGAGGCGCGCGGCGGATTGCCGTCGTACACCTGATTGCGGCGGCGCTGCAGGTAGGCATCGCGCTGGAACACGTACTTGTCGAGGGCCGCCTCCTCCAGGATGCGGCTGGCATCGAGCAGATCGGCGCGCTTGCCGGTCGCGCGCAAAACCGTCATGGCATTGCGCACGCGCACAGGCTTGTGCAGCAGCACCGGATCGAGACTGAGATCAAACACCAGCCCGGCACTGTCGCGCACGCTGCTCGAGCCCAGGAACGGCCATACGATATACGCACCGTCGCTCGCGCCCCAGCGGCCGAAGGTCTGGCCGAAATCTTCGTCGTGCTTCTCCAGCCCCATGTCGCTCGCGACATCATTGATGCCGAAGACGCCAAGGGTCGAATTGAACGCGAAGCGCGCCCAGTCGGTAACCATGTCGGCAGGTTTACCCTGCAGGAGATTGTTAGCGCCGTTCCAGAGATCCGCGATATTGGCGAAGAAATTGCGGACCCAGCCACGAACCGGGCCGGGTATTACGTCGCGGTAGGCCGTCGACACTGGCTTGCCGATGGCATTGTCGAAGCCATCGTTGAATGAATACATCGCCCGATTGAAACCCTCGAACGGATCGCGGCCATCGGCGCCGGTCGTCGCACAACCCGCCGCCGCTGCAAGGAGCAGCGCCAGAACCAGGTTCCTGATGATGCGTTTGATCGTCACTTGCCGTCCTTGTCCTTTGTGTCCTTGCCTTCAGCAGCCTTGTTGAACAGGAACTGGCTGATCAGGTTTTCCAGCACCACGGCCGATTGTGTCAGCCGCAACCGATCCCCTTGCTTCAACATCACCCCGTCCCCGCCCGCCTCCAACCCCACGTACTGCTCGCCCAGCAGGCCCGAAGTAAGGATTTTCGCGGAAGTATCCCGCGGAAACCGATATTGAGCATCCACATTGAACGTGACAATGGCCTCGTAGCTCTCGTTGTCGAACGTGACGTTCGAAACGCGCCCCACGACCACGCCCGCGCTCTTGATCGGTGCCCTTACCTTCAGCCCGCCAATGTTAGCAAACTTGGCCTGTACCTGATACGTCTCGGCGGTGGAAAAAGAAGCCAGATTGCCCACCTTTAGGGCAAGAAACAACAGTCCGGCGAAGCCGACGGCAACGAAAACGCCGACCCAGATATCGATGATGGAGCGTTTCATTTCCCATTTCCTCCGGTAAACATGAGCGCCGTAAGCACGAAATCGAGGGCCAGGATAGCCAGCGATGAGGTCACCACCGTGCGGGTCGTGGCCCCGGAAACCCCTTCGGCGGTAGGGGGCGCGTCATAGCCCTCGAACACCGCGATCCAGGTCACCGCGACCCCGAATACCAGGCTCTTGATGACCCCGTTCAGGATGTCCTCGCGTACATCCACGGACGACTGCATCTGGGACCAGAACGACCCCTCGTCAACGCCGATCAACCGCACCCCGACCAGGTAGCCGCCAAAGATCCCCATGGCGGAGAACAACGCGGCCAGCAACGGCATCGAGATTACCCCCGCCCAGAATCGCGGCGCGACGACGCGGGCGATCGGGTTGACAGCCATCATCTCCATGGCGGCGAGTTGCTCGGTGGCCTTCATGAGGCCGATTTCGGCCGTGATCGCCGACCCGGCACGGCTGGCAAACAGCAGCCCCGCGATGACGGGTCCGAGTTCACGCACCAGCGAAAGCGCAACCAGGATCCCGAGCGCGTCGGAAGATCCATAGCGTTGCAGCGTGTCGTAGCCCTGCAGGCCCAGCACCATGCCGACGAACAGACCGGAGACAAGGATGATGACGAGCGACAGAACCCCGGCGAAGTAGATCTCGCGGATGGTCAACCGGAATCGGCGAAATGCGGTCCCGGAATTGAGCACGATCGCAACGAAAAAACGCGCCGCAAATCCCAACCGCCGGATCTTGGCGATCGCGCCTCCGCCAAGGGCTTCAAGGCCCTGGCGCAACGCGCTAGCCAGCGGACGTTCAGCCATGCCTGGCCCCCGCCGCGAGGTCCGCTTCGTATCCCGGCGCCGGATAGTGAAACGGGATCGGCCCATCCGGTTTGCCGAGCACGAACTGACTGACGAACGGCTCCGCCGATCGCCGCAACTCGTGCGGCGTTCCCTCGGCAACAACCCGGCCAGCGGAAACGAAGTAGACGTAGTCCACGATGTCGAAGCATTCCTCGACGTCGTGGCTTACGACGATCGAAGTCTGCCCCAGCGAGTCATTCAGGGTCCTGATCAGCCGCGCGATCACGCCCAGCGAAATCGGGTCGAGGCCGGTAAAGGGTTCGTCGTAGAGCATGAGGTGCGGGTCCAGAGCCACCGCCCGCGCCAGCGCCACGCGCCGCGCCATTCCGCCCGAGAGCTCGGAGGGCATGCGCTGTGCCGCGCCGCGCAAGCCGACCGCTTCCAGTTTCATCATCACCAGGTCGTGCACGAGGTCGGGAGGAAGGTCCGTATGCTCGCGCATCTGGAAAGCGACGTTGTCAAACACCGTCATGTCCGTAAACAGGGCCCCGAACTGGAACAACATGCCCATCTTGCGGCGCAAGGCGTATATGCCTTTGCTGTCGAGTTCGCGCACCGACTCGCCCAGCACGCGGGCAGTGCCGGCGCTAGCCTTGAGCCAGCCGGCGATGATCCGCAGCAGCGTCGTCTTGCCGCAGCCGGACTGGCCCATGATCCCGACCACGCTGCCCGGCTCGATGCGCAGGCTCACGCCATGCAGCACGGGGCGTGCGGCGTCGTAGCCGAACGAAACCTTGTCTATCTCGACGATGGGAGCAATGGCCACAGATGAGGGAACGCGCAACCGAAGGGGAGGATTATAGTATCGCCGCATGGATGTTCCCGCGACCGCTGCCGCATTTCGTGCCGAGGGGCTCGTCAAGCGTTTCGGCGCGCGTCGGGCTCTCGATGGCGCCAGCATGGAAGTCGCCCCTGGCGCCGCAATGGGCCTGGCCGGCGCCAACGGCGCGGGTAAGACGACGTTCATCAAATGCGCCCTCGACCTGTGCGCGGCCGACGCCGGCCGCGTCGAGATATTCGGCCTCGACAGCCGCCAGGCCGCTGCGCGTGCGCGGCTTGCTTATGTTCCCGAGCGTTTCGTGCCGCCGTACTACCTCCTCGGCCGTGAATTTCTCGCCATGACGCTTGAACTCGGGGGCGCCCGGTTTGTCCACGCGAGCGCGGTGGCTCTTGCCGCCGAACTCGAACTGGATCCCCAGGCGCTGGAGCGCCCGGTACGCCAGCTTTCCAAGGGCATGACGCAGAAGCTCGGCCTTGCGGCCTGCTTCCTGCTGCCGAGGGATCTGTACGTCCTGGATGAGCCGATGAGCGGGCTGGACCCGGCCGGCCGGGTGGCGGTGAAATCGGTGATGGCGAGGCTCAATCGCGGCGGCAGCGCGCTGATATTCACGACGCATGTTCTGGCAGATGTCGAAGAATTGTGCACCTCGCTGACCGTGCTCGATCAGGGGACGGTGCGCTTTTGCGGGGCACCGGAAGCGCTGCGCCGGCGCTACGAAGAAGACAGCCTGGAGCGCGCCTTTCTCAAATGTGTTCGATCCGACGCCGATGCCTCTACAGTCAACGCCTGAGGGCCGCCCCAGGCTCCTCGTCGTCGATGACGACGCCCTGATCGCGGACACGCTGTCGTTTGCGTTGGGTGCCGAGTTCGAGGTCCTCGCCTGCGAATCCCGGCTGCATGCGATCGACCTGCTGCGCCAGCTGCCGGAGGCGCCGCAGCTCGCGCTGGTGGACCTCGGCCTGCCGCCCACGCCGCACGCGCCGGACGAGGGTTTTCAGCTGATCACCGACCTGCTCGCGCATTCGCCCAAGATGCGCATTTTCGTGCTCTCCGGACAGAACGACGCCGCCCACGCGCGCCATGCACGCGCCCTGGGCGCCGCCGAATTCATCTCCAAACCCTGCGACCCGGCGGCGCTGAAGAAAATCCTGGCGCGGGCGCTCGCGGTGCGCGACGCGGAACTGAGCTACACCCGCGGCGCCGAAGAACTGATCGGCCAGAGCCCTGCGCTGATGAAACTGAAAAGCCAGCTCGCCCAGTTCGCCGACTCGCCGTTCCCGGTGTTGATCGAAGGCGAGTCGGGCAGCGGCAAGGAACTGGTCGCGCAAAGCCTGCACCGGCTCTCGGCGCGCGCGGACAAGCCCTACTTTGCGCTCAATTGCGCCGCGATCGCGCCGACACTGGTCGAGCCAACGCTGTTCGGCCATGCGAAGGGGGCTTTCACTGGCGCGCTTGCCAACAAGGCCGGGTATTTCGAGGACGCGCGTGACGGCACCCTGTTCCTGGACGAAATCGGCGAGCTGCCGCTGGAGATCCAGGCAAAGCTGCTGCGGGTACTCGAGAACGGCGAATATCAGCGCGTTGGCGAGACCGCCAGCCACGTGTCGCGCGCCCGCGTGATCGCCGCCAGCAACCGCGACCTGCGCCAGGAAGTCCGCAAAGGGGCTTTCCGGCCCGATCTCTATCACCGGCTCTCCGTATTCACGCTCGGCGTGCCGCCCCTGCGGGAAATGGAAGGCGACAAGCTGCTGCTGCTCGAGCATTTCCGCCGCTTCTACGCCGACCAGTCCGCGGTGCAGGCCTTTTCGCTTGACGAGGGCGCCGAACGACGTTGGCTTTCCTACCCCTTTCCGGGCAATGTCCGCGAACTGCGCAATATCGTGATCCGCCTCACCACCAAGCATGCCGGACGCCGGCTGCCGGCCGCGGACCTCGAGCCGGAATTCGACCTCGCCTCGGACATCCCGCGCGAGTCATCGCCGGGCGACGGCGACGCGCTCGCGCAGGCCCTGCGCCACCTCGAGCGCAGCCGCGGCATCCGGTTGGACGAATTGCTGCAATCCGTCGAGCGCGGCTACATTGAAGCCGCGCTCAAGCTGACGCGCGGCAACGTCAGCCAGGCCGCCAAGTTGCTGGGCGTCAACCGCACCACGCTCTACAGCCGGATGAACCATCCGGAAGAAAAGGATAAATAGCCGGTGGCACTGTATCTCGAGCATTTCGGCCTGGACGAGCCGCCTTTCCGCATCACGCCGCATCCGGATTTCTTTTTCGACGGCGCGGACCGGGGCGCCACCCTCGAAGGCCTGCTCTACGCGATCCTGCACGACGAAGGCATTGTCAAGGTAAGCGGCGAGATCGGCAGCGGCAAGACCACGCTGTGCCGCGTGCTGATGGAAAGGCTGCCGCAGGAAGTCGAGACGGTGTTCCTCGCCAACCCCTCCTATTCGCGCACCGAGATCCTGCTCGCGATTTCGGAGGAACTCGGCCGGCCGGCCGGCGCAAATCCCTCCGCATCTGTGGTGCGCGAGCTGCAGACGCAATTGATCGAGCTCTACGCGAGCGGCCGGCGGGTGGTGGTCATGATCGACGAAGCCCACGCCATGCCGGAAGACACGCTGGAGCAGGTTCGCCTGTTGTCGAACCTCGAGTCAAGCCGGCACAAATTGTTGCAGATCGTGCTCTTCGGCCAACCCGAACTGGATGCCGCGCTCGACAAATCCTCGATGCGCCAGCTCAAGGATCGCATTACGCACAGTTTTCGCACCCGTCCGCTGAATGTGGAGGAAGCCGGCAGTTACATCGCGTTCCGCATGCGCGCGGCCGGATACAAGGGCCGGGAAGTGTTCACGCCGGCGGCGATTTCCGCCATCGCGCGCGCTTCCAGCGGCCTTACCCGCCGCATCAATGTACTCTGCGACAAATCCCTGCTTGCCGCGTTCGCCGCCAATACCCACGCAGTGACGCCGCGCCAGGTGCGCGCCGCCATAGCGGATTCCGAATTTGCCCCGGTTCCAGGGCGCGGATCCCGCAACTCGCGGGTTCTCGCGGCTGGCGCGTTGCTGGCCACGGGAGCGCTTGCGGGAGCAGGCATCTTCTACTGGCTCGAGCGGGGCAACGTCGCGCCGCCCGTGCCCATCGCAATCGCACCGCCGCCGGCCGCGCAGGCCTCTTCACCGGCCGAGGCGGCAGCCGCTGCGCCGACGGCGCAGGAAGTGGAAAAGCCTCCTGCACCCCTTCTTGCCCCCGAGCAACTGCGCCGCCTGGAGGGTTACGCTGCCGGACGCAATCCCATGCTGCGGGAGCGGATTGCGGGGGCGCGGGAAAAGCTCGAGAGCGAGCCTGACACGGGTTACAGCATCGAACTTTTCGTCGCCGAAAACAGCGACGCCGCCCGCACCGAGCGCTTTCTCGCACGCGCGCGCGAACTGGTCCCTCTGTCGGAGATCTACGTGATCCCGGTTGCCACGGGATCGAGCTATTTCCTGCGGGTCGCTTACGGCGCATACCCAAGCAAGGAAGCAGCGACCGAGGCCGCCAAGCGCCTGCCGCCGAAGTACCAGAACGCTTTTCGCTTCGAACTGCGCAGTTTTGCCGAACTGCGCGCCGCCATTTGAGACGCGTGCCGGGCCAACATCAAGGTCAGAAAACGTCATGGCAACAAATGCTTAGAGGGTTTTCTTCAGGGAATCATGCTATGCTAGTGTCATGGGAGAAGCTTCGCGCGCAGCCGGAATAGCCGGAAAGTCCGTCGCTGCCGCATTGGTGATTGCGCTTGCCGGCTGCAGCCAGACGCCGCTCAAGCCTTCGCCGTCCCATGTCCATGCCGATGCCGCGCCGCCCGAAGGCGCGATTCCGGCGCCGGTGCGGGTAGCTCCAGCGCTGCCCGCTCCGTCGCCCGCAACACGGCCGGAGACCTATAGCGTCGTCGTCAACAACGTGCGCGTGCAGGACCTGCTGTTCGCCCTGGCACGCGATGCAAAACTCAACGTCGATATCCACCCGACCGTGACCGGCTCGGTCACGCTGAATGCCATCGACCAGACCCTGCCGCAATTGCTCGGCAGGATCGCAAAACAGGTGGACATGCGCTACGAGATGGACGGCCCGACGCTGTCCGTGATGCGCGACACACCCTTCCTGCGGATCTACCGCATCGACTACGTCAACCTGACGCGCGACGCATCCAGCCTGGCGAACCTGTCGACAAACGTGAGCGGCACCGCGGCGGCACCCGGTGGTGGTGGTGGTGCCGGCGCGCAGAACAATTCCACCTCGATCATCAAGACGAGTTCGATCAACAAATTCTGGGACACGCTGGTCGCCAACGTCAGGGACCTGCTGCGAGAAACCGACAAGATTGTTCCCCTGAATGCACCTGCCGCCGCAGCGGCCGCGCCTGCGGCAGTTCAGGGTGCACCGGCAGCACCTGCCGCCGCACCAGTGGCGCTGCCAACTTCTGAATTCCGCGAAGCCGCCTCGGTCATCTCGAACCCTGAGTCGGGCGTGCTTAGCATCCGCGCGACCTCTCGCCAGCACGAAAAAGTTCAGGAATTTCTCGACCAGGTGATGAGCAGTGCCCAGCGCCAGGTGCTGATCGAGGCCACCGTCGCGGAGGTCCAGCTAAACAACCAGTACCAACGCGGCATCGACTGGCAGCGGCTGCGCAGCGTCGCGGGATTCGGCTTCGCGCAGGTCTCCGGCGGCACGCCCGCCGGCGTCAACACCAATGCGTTCACGCTCGGGTACTCTAGCGGCCCTTTCCAGGGCATCACCGGCACACTGAAGCTGCTCGAGTCCTTCGGCGACGTGCGCGTGCTCTCCAGCCCGAAGCTTAGCGTGCTGAACAACCAGACAGCCGTGCTCAAGGTCGTCGACAATCTCGTCTACTTCACGGTGACCGCGAACACCGTGGCCACCGCGAATGCGCCTTCGGTGACGACCTTCAGCACGACCGTAAATTCGGTGCCGGTCGGGTTCATCATGAGCGTGGTGCCGCAGATCAGCGAATCGGATACCGTGCTGCTCAGCGTCCGGCCGACGATCTCGCGCAAGCTCAGGGACATCGCAGACCCCAATCCCTCGCTCGCCAACCCCTGCGGCATTCCGGTTCCGGCGTTAGGCTGCAACATCCCCGCGATTTCGAGCCTGATTCCCGAGATCCAGACGCGCGAAATGGAATCGGTCATGCGCGTGCAAAGCGGCCAGACCGCGGTGCTTGGCGGGCTGATCCAGGATTCGGTGACCAACATCGAGGACGGCATTCCCGGCTTGAACAGGGTCCCCGGCGTCGGTCAGTTGCTCGCGCAGCGCAAAGACCTGAATACGAAAACCGAGCTGGTAATCTTTCTGCGCGCGGTGGTGATCCGCGACTCCAGCATCGACGGCGATTACTCCCGGCTGCGCGATTTGTTGCCGGGAAGCGATTTCTTCCTGAAGCCCAATCCGAGCCGCGACTCCCCGGCGCGGTGACCGCAGCACCATGAGTCTGCTGCTGGAGGCGCTGAAGAAGGCGGAGAAAGCCAAGGAGGACGCGCAGCGTCGTGCCCGGGACGGCGCCGAACCCGAAGCGTCCGTATTCGATGCGGAAGCGACCGTCGTCACGGATGGCAGGCACATTACGAGACGGAACGAACTGCCGGACATCTCGGCGCCGCTGGAAATCCTGAGCGATGACCTGCGGCCTTCGCCGCAGCCAAAATCTTCCGCACCGCTGGAGCTCATGACCACGGACGAACCCGCCCCGGCCCCGGAGCGCAGCGCAGCTCCCCGGCGCGTCGCCACACGTGCGACTCCGGCAACGCAAGCCGCCGATGCTTCAGGCGTGGAACGGGCGGCCGCGCAGAAAGTTTTCGAGGCGAAATTCCGGGAGCCCAACCCTCGCCTGCCGTTCTTCATCGCGATGGGCGTCCTTGGCACGTTCGCGGTTGGAACTGCGATCTATTTCTGGATTCAGCTGCGGCCCGCGCCTTCGCTGATCAATACCAATCCCGTGCGTTCCGCCAGCGAAAAACCGGTGGAGCATGGAACTGAAAAACCCGCCGCCGCTGCGCCGGCGCCGGCAAGCGCAGGCCCGGCCGCAATTCCAGGCTTGCCCGGCAGTCCGACACCTTCACCCGCCGCGCCAACTGCTGCAGCGCCGGCCGCGGCCGCAACACCGGTGGCAGGCGCGGCGGCGCCTGCATCCGCGACCCCGGCGGCGCCTGCATCCGCGACCCCAGCAGTCGCGGCCGCCGTCCCACCCACTGTCGCACCCACAAAGCCTGCGCCAAAGCCGGCGGCGAGCAGCGGCAGCGCGCCGAGAAACCGGGCGGCGGCCAAGGACGAAGACAGCCCGGTCACGGTGACCCGCAGCGCATCGCAAATCCATCCGCAGGTAAATGCTGGGTACGCCGCGTATCAGGCCGGCGATCTCGCGAAGGCGCGCACCGAATACCTGCAGGTGCTGCGCGAGGAACCTGCCAACAGGGACGCATTGCTCGGCCTTGCCGCGCTGGAGATGCGCGCGCAGCGCTACGACCTGTCGTTCGGCTATTACCAGCGCATCATTCAGGCGGACCCGCGCGACCCTTACGCGCAGGCGGGCCTGCTGGCGCTGCGCAGCGAGCAGCTCGACCCGGTGCTCGTCGAGAGTCGCGTCAAATCCCTGCTGGCCGCCGACCGCGAAGCTAACGTGCTGTATTTCACGCTCGGCAACCAGTACGCCCAGCAGGGCCGCTGGGCAGAGGCGCAGCAGGCCTATTTCAAGGCCTTTGCGACCGATCCAGACAATGCGGATTACGCCTATAACGTGGCGGTGAGCCTGGACCAGCTGCGCCAGCCGAAGCTCGCCCTGGAGTACTACCGTCGCGCGCTTGCGTTGGCCGAAAAGCGCAGCGCCAGCTTCTCCCAGGAAGCCGCGCGCACGCGCGTGCAGCAGCTCTCCCGCTGACATTTTTTTGCAGTGCGGCGCCCCGGCTCGCCGGGTATCATTGAGGCTGGATGAATTCGCCCACGAATCCCCAGGCCAAGCGGCACATCGGACAGATCCTGATCGACCAGGGGATCCTGACCGAGGACCAGCTGAGGATCGCCCTGCTCGAGCAGATGAAATCGCACCTGCCCGTCGGGCGGCTGCTGGTGCAGCTCGGCTTCGTGTCCGAGGCGACGCTGCGCGACGCGCTTTCCGAGAAACTCGGACTGCAGTCGGTCGACCTGACCCACATCATCGTGGATCCCGCGGCCCTCAAGATGCTGCCGCGGGAGCTGGCGCGCCGCTACCGAATGTTCCCCGTGGCGCTCGATCGGCAGGCAAAGAAATTCATTGTCGCGCTTGCCGATACCAACAACATCGTCGCCGTCGACCAGTTGCGCGCGCACCTCAAAGGCGACCTGGAGATCGAGCTGCGCTTGGCGGGCGACTCGGAGATCGAGCGCGCGATCGAACACTACTACGGTCACGAATTCTCGATCGACGGAATCCTGCGCGAGATCGAAACCGGCGAGGTGGACTACACCTCGATATCGGAAGGCGATGAGTACAGCCAGCCGGTGGTGCGCCTTATTTCAGCGCTGCTCGCGGACGCAGTGGACCGCAGCGCCTCGGACATTCACTTCGAGCCGGAGCAGAACTTCCTCCGCATCCGCTACCGCATCGACGGCGTACTGCGCCAGATCCGCTCGTTGCACCGCACTTACTGGCCGTCAATGGCGGTGCGCATCAAGGTGATGTCGAAAATGAACATTGCCGAGACCCGCGCGCCGCAGGACGGGCGGATTTCGCTGACCCTGTCCGGCCGCAGCGTGGATTTCCGCGTCGCCGCGCATCCCACCAGCCACGGCGAAAACATTGTGCTGCGGATTCTTGACCGTCTGAAGGGCATCGTACCGCTGGAAGGGCTGGGCCTGGACGACGCGCAGCTCGACATGCTGAAGCTGATGATCGCGCGGCCCGAGGGCATCATCCTCACCACCGGGCCCACCGGCAGCGGCAAGACCACCACGCTGTATTCGATTTTGAATCACATCAATACCGAAGCGGTCAACATCATGACCCTGGAAGACCCGGTCGAGTACCCGATGAACCTGATCCGCCAGTCGTCGGTGTCGGACTCGGCGAAGCTGGATTTCGCCAACGGCATCCGCTCGATGATGCGCCAGGACCCGGACATCATCCTGGTGGGCGAAATCCGCGACCGCGACACCGCTGAAATGGCGTTTCGCGCGGCGATGACCGGCCACCAGGTGTATTCGACCCTGC
>JANYII010000120.1 GCA_025358705.1 Betaproteobacteria bacterium
TACAACACCGCCCACAGTTCCGAGAACAAGATCCACGACGACGCCGTGGCGCGCCGCTTCGGATTCACGGGCGGGCTGGTACCCGGCGTCGACGTGTACGCCTACATGATGCACCTGCCGGTGGAGCGCTGGGGCCGCGCCTTCCTCGAGCGCGGCACGGCACGGTGCCGCTTCACCACCCCGGTCTACGATGGCGCGATGGCCGAGGTCGCAGGACGTGAAGAAGAAAGCAGGGACGGCGACGCGATCTCGATTGAAGTGACATCGGGCGGCAAGTCCTGCGCCACCGGTTCAGCGCGCCTGCCAGTGGACGCCGCGGCGCCGCCCTCGCTGGAGCGCTATCCGCCCGCAAAACCGCCCGCGATGGAAAACCGTCCCGCCGCGAGCCCGGAGGCGCTGCCGGTTGGCGGCATCCTCGGCTCGATCCCGTTCGAGGCGAACGCCGAAATGACCTCCGGCTATCTGCGCGACGTACGCGAAACGGACGGCCTGTATGCGCGCGAGGGCCTCGTGCATCCGGGCACCGTGCTGCGCATGGGAAATTTCGCACTCTTGAAGAACGTGCTGCTCGGACCCTGGATCCATGTCGGCAGCGTCGTGCAGAATTTCAGCGCCGCCCGCGTCGGCGAGACGCTGATCGCGCGTCCGCGCGTGGCCGCGAACTACGAGCGCAAGGGGCACTTGTTTGTCGAGCTCGACGTCCTCGTGCTGGGTGAAGAAACGCGGCCCGTCGCGCAAGTGCTGCACACAGCCATCTACCGGCCCAGGCAGCTCAACCAGTAAAACTAAGGCGCGCTCCTGCGCCGCTCTATCGCTTGTTTCGCGTTGCTCGCCACCGACGCATCGGCGTCCGTGGCGAGGCGGTCGAGGATCTCGCGCGGCGTCGCCTTGTTGTAGGTCAGGTTCATGCGCGTGTAGAGGTTGGCGCTGGTTGCGAGCCGCTCCATGACGCGCTGCGGCGTCCGCGGATTTAGCGCGAGACCCCACTCGACGAGGTAATCGGTCGAGTCGAACCAGCGCTCGAGCACCGGCATCGGCGTCCTCGGGTTGGCCGCCAGCTCGTACGCGAGACGCGACGCGTTCTGGTCCGCCGCGAGCTTCTCCAGCGTCGCCGCATCGGTGTTCGGATGGCTCGCGACGAGCCGCATCACCGCGAGCCCCTTGCGGTTCGATCCCATCACGTCCCAGAGCGAACCCATCGGCTCGTAGAGGTCGGGGTCGCGCTGCGCGGCGATGCTGCGCAGGACGCCGGCGTTCGCCGCCGGGTTCTGCGCGAGCGCGCCAAGGTAGTACCGGTCGCGCTTGAAGGGCGAATCGGAGAAGGCGCGGCCAAGCTGCGCCACGTCCATGTCCCGCACTTCGCGCACCGCCTCCTCCAGCCGCAGGCCGTTCTCGATCTCCACGCCCAGCATGACCGGCAGCGCCGCCGCCACGGCGAACGCGGCGACCAGCACCATGCGCGGGCTTTGCACCGCGCCGCGCCAGCGCAGCACCACGTGGCCGAGCGCCGCGCCCCAGGCGCCGACCAGGATCGCGCCGAGCGCCGCCACCAGCGGCAGGTAGATGAATCCGAGCGCCGCGGTTGAGCTGCCCGACGCGAAGATGCCCTTGACGCTGAGGGCCGCGGTCGCGAGCGCGCCGGCAACACCCGACCAGAGGGCCCAGCGCGCCTCCGGCCGTGTGCTGGTCAATGCGGCGTCACTGCGGCGGGCGTACGCCGTCCTTGGCGACCTGAAGCCGCTGCGCGGTCATCTTGCCGTCGGCAGCAACGGTGGCGGCAATGAGGGCGTATTCGCCCACCACCAGCAGCGTGCGGTCGCCCGCCTGCGAGGTGACGATTGGAATGTTCGCGGGAACGACTACGCGTTGCGTACCGTCCTTGTAGCTAAGCGTCAGCTCGCGGCCGTTGCCGGCCTCCACCATCGCGGTGACCATGCCATTGGTCATGGTCGAATTCGGTTCCAGGTCCCAGGGGCGATGGCCTTCGGCGGGAACCGGCCGGCCAACGGGGAACAGGTGCAGCTCGAGCGCCACGATCTTGCCGTCGGGCCCGGCCACCGCGCTGGTGCCCAGCGGCGTGCCCGGCTTGACGTCGTCGAGGCTCAACTTCTTCATGTAGGAGAAGACCGCGTCGGGCGCGATCTCGATCCGCAGGTCCTGGCCCTCGCGCGACTTCACCGACAGCATGTTGCCGTTGATCGCGGTGATGGTGCCGGGCACGCGCGCCGGCGTCTGCGCCAAAGCCGGCAAGGCGAGCAGGACGAGCAGGATGGAAAGAGCAAGTTTCCGGATTCGTATCACTGGCAGCCTCCCTGGAATCGTTGCGGGAATGTACGCGAACACAGGCCGGCGCGGGAAATTCCTTCGCCGGGCTTATTTCCCCTGTTCGCCGAGCCGCTGCAACTGCGCGTCGATGTTCTTGAGCGTCGAATGATTGGGCTCGGTCTTGAGGTAGTACTCGCGCGCCTCGCCGAGCGCGTCGCGCGCGGTGCCGCGCATGCCGAGCTGCACGAGGACCAGGCCAAGGTCGTACAGGTCCCCGCGCAACGCCAGGCGATGGTCCACGGTTTCGGGCGGCGCCATGGCGCGCACCGTTTCCACCGCGAGCGCGAAATTCTGCGCCGCCTCCCGCGGCCGGTTCTGGTCGCGGTAGTAGACCCCCAGCATGCGCAGGGCGCGCTCCTTGAGCATGACTTCGCGCGGCCCCAATGCGGAAACGATCTGCCGTTGCTCGAGCTTCGCGGATATGGCCACGCCCTGCTTGAGCCAGTCTTCCATCTGCTTCGCGGCACGGCGGTGCAGCGCCATCAGGCCGCCGCAGGTCACGAGCGCAAGCGCGTGGTGGGGGGCGCCCGCTTTCTCCGCGCTCTCGACCGCCCTGCCGCAGGCATCGAGCGCCTCCTGGAAGCGCTGCACCCGGTAGGCGGCCAGCGCCTCGTCACGCGACGCCTGCCATGCAATCGACGGGCCGGGAACGGCCGCGCTTGCCTGATTTTTTTCCGGCTCGTCTTTCTTTCCTGGATAGAGCAGCCACTCGATCCGCAATTGGTAACGCTCGCTGATGTCCGCAACCCTTACCTTCGCGAAATTTCCCTCCGCGGTGCGCACGCCGAACACAGCGCCCTTGCGCACCGGCGCATCCGCGCCCCAGGCCGCGTACTGGTTGGCCGCGTAGCTGAGCTTCGCCAGCGCCGCTTCATCCAGGTCTTCCCAGCGCGCCGCGCCGGCTTCCGCGATCAGCGCCGCCTTGCCCGAGCCGCGCTGGAACACGCCCAGGTACGGCTGGCCGCGCGCCGCCATGCCCCAGTGCAGGTCCGCCCGCGGCGTGCCCTGGTTGCCGGTCTCGAGATCCACGGTCCAGGTGGAGCGCAGGGTCGCCGATTGCAGCCCCGCCTCGGGCGCCGGCCGCCACGGCATGCGCACGTAGTCCCCACGGTCGGCGGCATAGATCAGCATGCCGAGCGTGAGCAACGCGGCAAAAGCGAAATACAGGCGAGTCGCCATCCCATCTCCAGAAAATCGGGGTCAGAGTCCGATTTCAAAACAACGATAGGACCGAAATCGGGCTCTGACCCCGATTTTCACTAAACTTTCCCATGGCCGACGCGCTACGCCGCATTATCCACCTCGACATGGATGCGTTCTACGCATCGGTGGAACAGCGCGACGATCCGGCGCTGCGCGGCAAGCCGGTGGCGGTGGGCGGCTCGCCGCAATCGCGGGGCGTGGTGGCCGCCTCCAGCTACGAAGCGCGCAAGTTCGGCGTGCGCTCGGCGATGCCGATGTCGCGCGCCGTGCGCCTGTGCCCGGAACTGCTCATCGTGCGCCCCGACTTCGCGCGCTACCGCGCCGCTTCGCAAAGCGTGATGGCGATCCTGCGCTCCTGCACGCCGCTGGTGGAGCCGCTGTCGCTGGATGAAGCCTATCTTGATGTAACCGAAAACCTCTGGAACGAGCCGCTGGCCTCCAATGTTGCCAAACGGTTGAAGGCGCAGATCCGGGAGGAAATCGGCCTGACCGCCTCCGCCGGGGTGGCGCCCAACAAGTTCCTCGCCAAGATCGCCTCGGGCTGGCGCAAGCCCGACGGCCTCACCGTGATCGCGCCCGAGCGCGTCGAGAGCTTCCTGCAGGAATTGCCGGTGGAGGCGCTGTGGGGCGTCGGACCGGTGACGGCGAAGAAGCTGCGCGCGGTGGGCATCGAGCGGCTGGTCGACGTGCGCGATTTCGATGAAATGTCCCTGCAGAAGACGGTCGGCAGCCTGGCGCCGTGGCTGAAGCGCCTGTCGCACGGCGACGATCCGCGCGAGGTCAAGCCGAACCGGCCCTGGAAATCCATTTCCGCGGAAACGACGTATGTGACGGACCTGGAGGACCTGCCGCAGATGAAACTTGAACTCGAGGCGCTCGCGAAAAAGGTCGTCCATTCACTGCAGAAGAAAAACCTGCTGGCGCGGACCGTCACGATCAAGGTGCGCTTCGACGATTTCACCACCGTGACGCGCAGCCACAGTGCCGAGCCCACGCACGTGGCGGATGCCTTCGCCGCGCGCGCCGCCGCCCTGCTCGAGCGCACCGACGCCGCGCGCCGGCCGGTGCGGCTGCTGGGCGTCGGCGCCCACGGCCTGGAAGAGGTCGAATCCAGCCGCCCGGAACAGCTGCGACTGGAGTAGCATGGCCGCCTTCCGTCAGAGAAAGAACAGACCATGAGTGGTGGTGGAGAGTCCGCGCCGGCCCCGGCCGCAAAACCCGCAGCAGCCGTTCATGTCGACCCGATCGAGGAACTGGCGAGGCTGATTTACATCCAGCTGTCCGCGCAGGTCCATTCGCAGCTCGACGGCAAGCCCAAGCCCGAGCACTCGAAACTGGCCGAGGTCAGCTTCCGGCTCGCCGAGGCCTTCCAGGCAGGCAACCTCGAATTCAATACCGCGGCGCGCGCGCGCGCGGAAGCCAAGGCGAAGGCGAGCGTCGACGTAAGCAAGATCGAAATCGACTTCGGGGCCTTCGGCAAGAAGTGATGCTGTCATTCCCGCGAAAGCGGGAATCCAGGTAGTAGCAACAACGCGCCCGCGACCAGCACCGCGCAGGCGCATAGCAGCGCGCCGGCGAATCCCCCTCCGGCGCCGACCAGGAAACTCACCGATAGCGGCCCGGCGATCTGCCCCCCGGCGAAGGCTGCCGTCATTGCGGCCATCAGGCGTGGGGCTTGCGCCGCCGCAACTGTGCGCGCTTCCTGCAATCCGACCATGGTGATGACGACGAAGGTGCCGCCGACGCACAGCGCGGCGAGCACGATGCCGCCCGCGCCCGGCCAGAACACGGGCGCGGCCACGCCCAGCGCCATGACCACATGGCTCATGATCCACGCAGAGCGGTTGGCACCGGGGTTACCCTTCCGTCCCGAGAGGAGTGCGACGCCCAGCGTGGAGAGCGCCGCCGCCGCGCCGAACACCGGCCACGCCCAGCCGAAGACCGCCGGATCGCTCACCACGTCGCGCGCCATCACCGGCAGGAAAGTGGCCGGGATGATGTAGCCGAAACCATAGGCGCCGTAGGCGATCACGAGGCGCACCTGCGCCCAGCTCCAGTGATGCGGATTACTGGAGGTTTCTTTTTTCTCCCCGTGTAAAGAAAAGACAGGCCAAATGACGGCCATGACCGCCAGCGACACGAGGCCCAGCAGCAACCATGCGCTCGAGGAACCTGCGTGCGCCACCATCAGCACCGCGCACAGGCTGCCGGCGACGAAGACTCCGGTGCCGACGCCCGCGAACAGCACGCCGGCGAGGATCGGGCGACCGAGCGACGCGTTGCGCTCGAGCACCCAGGCGGAGGTATGCACCAGCACCCACGCGCTCGCCACGCCCGCGACGAAGCGCAGCATCGCCCACGCAGCGAATCCGGCATCCATGGACATCGCCAGCGACGAGAGCGCGATCGCCACGAGGCCCGAGTGAATCGCTATCGCGGCCGGCACGCGCGAAGCCTGGCGCGTGCCCGCCCAGAGCGCGCCCACGAGATAGCCCAGGTAGTTGGCCGAGGCGAGCCAGCCGCCGCCCGCGACGGTCAGGCCGCCGCCCGCGGCGGAGACCGCCGCATCCGCCAGCATCATTGGCAGGATCGGCGTGAACGCGAAGCGGCCGATGCCCATCGCCACCGCGAGCGCCGCCAGTCCGGCAAGAGCAAATCGCATGCCGCAGTCTAGCCTTTCGAACCAGCGCCTCCGGCCGGCGCGGCATGAGATAACCTCGCCGCACCGATGAAGAAAATGTTCTACGGCTGGTGGATGGTCGGCGCGGGTTGCGGCATGCAGTTCGTGCAGGGCACCCTGATGATGCATTCCTTCGGCGCCTACTTCGCCGTGCTGCGCGACGACCGCGGCTGGTCCAAGACCGAACTCTCCGGCGCCGCGGCGATGCACCAGCTGGAAGCCGCGGTGCTCGGCCCCCTGCTCGGCTGGTTCCTCGACCGCTTCGGGCCGCAGTGGGTGATCCGCATCGGCGTGCTCGTTTTCGGCATGGGTTTCATGCTGCTCAGCTACATCGATTCGCTATTGCAGTTTTACGGCGCGTTCGTCGTCACCGCGCTGGGCGCGAGCCTGTGCGGCTTCTTCCCGCTGAACGTGGCGCTGATCCACTGGTTCGAGAAGAAGCGCGCGCGGGCGCTCGCCTCGATGCAGGTGGGCATGGCCGCGGGCGGCCTGTGCGTGCCGCTGATCGCGTGGGCGCTGGCCACCTGGGGCTGGCGCGCCACCGCCTTCGCCTCGGGCGTGCTGATCATCTGCATCTGCCTGCCGGTGTCCTTCGTCATCCGCCGCCGGCCCGAGGACATGGGACTGAAAATGGATGGTGCGGAAACTGTTTCAGAGAATTTACAGGAAGGCCTTAAAAACGAGGGCGGAGATTCCACTCGCGATTTCACCGCCCGCGAGGCGCTGCGCACGCCGGCGTTCTGGCTGATCTCGCTCGGCCACGGCTTCGCCCTCTTCGTGGTGATGGGCGTCAACACGCACGCCATCACCCACATGAAGGAAGGCCTGGGCTACAGCATCGAGGCCGCGGCGTTCGCCATCATGCTGCAGACCGTGGCGCAACTGGGCGGCGTCGGCATCGGCGCCTGGCTCGGCGACCGCTACGACAAGCGCTGGCTGTCCGCGCTTTGCATGCTGGGGCACAGCTCGGGGCTTCTGTTTCTGACCTATGCCACCGGCCCGGCGATGATCGCCGCCTACGCGATCCTGCACGGCGCCGCCTGGGGGCTGCGCGGGCCGATGATGCAGGCGCTGCGCGCCGATTACTTCGGCCGCAGCGCGATCGGCATGATCCTCGGCCTGTCGTTCATGATCATGGTCATCGGCCAGGTCGGCGGCCCGATGATCGCCGGCATCCTGGCCGACATGACCGGCAACTACCGCGCCGGCTTCACCACGCTCGCGTTGCTTGCGGGCCTAGGCTCGGTGTTCTTCCTGCTGGCGAAGCGTCCGGCTCGACCAGCGTCGCGAACCAGATAGCCACCATCGCGAAGCCCGCGATCATCACGATCGCGGTGATCCAGGACTCATGCTTGCGGATGTCCTGCTTGTGGATCCTCATACGTACCTCCAGCTGAAGCCTATCGAGCGCGCGGGCGTTCCGTCAGCGCACTAGTTGGCGGTTTCGCGTCGCCGCGAGGCGACATGCGGCTAAGATTGAGGCACTGCGTCACGCGGGAGTGCATTTAGATGGACCTCGAACTGAACAGGCGGCGCGCGCTGGTCACCGGATCGACGGCGGGCATCGGCTACGCGATCGCGCGCGGCCTCGCCGCCGAAGGCGCGCCGGTGGTAATCACGGGCCGCACGCAGGCCTCGATCGACGGCGCGCTCGCGCGGCTGCGCAAGGAACTGCCGAAGGCCGTCGTCGAAGGCATCGCCGCGGACTGCGCCACCGCCGAGGGCGCCGCGAGCGTATTCGCGCGCGTGACGGAGGTGGACATCCTCGTCAACAACCTCGGCATCTACGGGCGCATGCCGTTCTTCGACATCACGGACGCCGAGTGGCAGCGCTATTTCGAGGTAAACGTGCTCTCGGGCGTGCGCTTCGCGCGCCGCTACGCGCCGGCGATGGCCAAGCGCGGCTGGGGCAGGATCCTCTTCGTCTCGAGCGAGTCCGGCCTGAACATCCCGCGCGAGATGATCCACTACGGCATGTCGAAGACCGCGCAGCTCGCGGTGTCGCACGGCCTGGCGATGGAACTCGCGGGCACCGGCGTCACGGTGAATTCGCTGCTGCCGGGCCCAACGCGCACCGAGAACACCGACCGCCTGCGCGCCGAACGCGCGAAAGCCGCCGGCAAGACGGTGGCCGAGATCGAGGCCGATTTCTTCGTCAATTTCCGCCCGACCTCGATCCTCAAGCGCTTCACCTCGGCCGGGGAAGTCGCCAACCTCGCCGTCTACCTGTGCGGCGCCGGCGCCTCGGCGACCACCGGCGCGGCGATGCGCGCCGACGGCGGCGTCGTCAACCAGATCATGTGATGACGCGTGAGATGAAGCCCGTGCGCATCGGCTCCGCGACGGCGGCGCGCATCGAGGAAACCTACGAGCCGAACTTCGACGCCGTGCGCTTCTTTCCCGACTGGGATCCCGCGGTAGTCGAAGAACACGCCGGCTGGCTCTCGCCCGATCACTACGATCCGGCTTCCGGGATGCTGAAGCTGAGCGTGCACAGCTGGCTGCTCACGGTGGGCGGCAAGCGCATCCTGATCGACGCCTGCGTCGGCAACCACAAGCCGCGCGCGGCGCGCAAGATGTGGAACATGATGAACACGCCTTGGCTCGAGCGCCTCGCCGCCGCCGGCGCGCGCCCGGAACAGATCGACATGGTGATGTGCACCCACCTGCACGTCGACCACGTCGGCTGGAACACGCGCCTGGACAACGGCCGCTGGGTGCCGACCTTCCCCAACGCGAAGTACGTCTTCAGCACGCAGGACTACGAGCATTACCTCGCGCTGGACCGCGACCCGGCGACGGGGCCCATCAACGGGGGATCGTTCCGCGATTCGATCCTGCCGGTGGTCGAAGCGGGCCTCGCGCAGATGGTGTCGGGCGCCGTGGCACTTGGTAAAAGCCTCGCGCTGGACGAGAACCTGCTGGTGGAGCCGGCGCCCGGCCACACGCCGGGCACCATCGCGATCAAGTTCGAATCGAAGGGAGAGCGCGCCCTTTTCTGCGGCGACATCCTGCACCACGCGCTGCAGGTCTACCACCCCGAATGGAACAGCTTCGCCTGCGCCGACGCCGCCAACGCGCGCATCAGCCGCCGCAAGGTGCTCGAGGATTGCGCCGGCGGCGCGCTGCTGATGCCGGCCCACTTCGGCGCGCCTTTCGCGTGCCGCATCGAACCCAAGAACAGCGGCTTCGTGCCGCGCTTCGTTTAAACAGGGAGACAGCGATGGCAAAAAAAACAATCAAGCGCAGCAAGGCCTACACGGAGGGCCTGAAAATCCGCCGCCGCTGGCTGGGCAAGGCCTATGTCGACAAGGCGTTCCGGGACGCCGACGACTTCACCATCGACCTGCAGCACTACGTCACCGAGCACGCCTGGGGCGCGAGCTGGGCACGCGGCGTGCTGCCGCTCAAGACGCGCGCCTTCATGAACCTCGCCATGATCTCGGCGCTCAACCGGCCGCACGAGCTGGAGATCCACCTGCGCGCGGCGATCAGGAACGGCATGACGAAGGCGGAGATCAAGGAAGCCTTCCTCCACGTCGCCTGCTACTGCGGCGCGCCGGCGGCGCTGGACAGTTTCCGCATCGCGAAAAAGATCTTCGCCGAAAAGCGGGGCTGATGGAATTCAAGGATTATTACCAGACGCTCGGCGTGGCGCGAGATGCGCCGGCGGACGCCATCAAGAAGGCGTTCCGCAAGCTCGCGCGCAAATACCATCCGGACGTCTCCAAGGAACCCGACGCCGGCAAGCGCATGGCGGAGATAAACGAGGCCAACACGGTCCTCTCCGATCCCGAGAAGCGCGCCGCCTACGACCAGCTCGGGCAGCACCAGCCGGGACAGGAATTCCGCCCGCCGCCGGGCTGGGATGCGGGCTTCGAGCACTCCGAGCACGGGCGTTCGGCCGCGGAGTCCGCCGAGTTCAGCGATTTCTTTTCCCAGATCTTCGGCACCATGGGACGCGACGGCCAGCAGCGGCGCGGCCACGGCGCCGACGGCTCGGACACCTATCCGGGCAACGACCACCACGCGCGCATCCTGCTCGAGATCGAAGACAGCTTCGCCGCGCCCGCGCGCCAGCTCACGCTGCGCGCGCCGAAAATGGACGCCAAGGGCCGCGTCGTGCTCGAAGAACGCACGCTGAACGTGAAAATCCCCAAGGGCATTCGCGAAGGCCAGGTCATCCGCCTCTCCGGGCAAGGCGAGCCGGGCATCGGCAACGGCAAGCCCGGCGACCTGCTGCTCGAAGTGCAGTTCGCGCCGCACGCGCGCCTGCGCGCCGATGGCCGCGACCTGCAGCTCACGCTGCCCGTCTCTCCGTGGGAAGCGGCGCTGGGCGCGGTCGTGGCCGTGGACCTGCCCGGCGGCGCGCTCAACGTACGCATTCCCGCCGACGCGCAGACCGGAAAGCAACTGCGCGTGCGCGGCAAGGGCCTTCCCTCCGATCCGCCCGGCGACCTCTACATCGACCTGCGCATCGTCAACCCGCCCGCCGCCTCACCGAAGGCGAAGGAACTCTACGAAGCCCTGGCGAAGGAAACCGCGTTCGATCCGCGTAAGGAGACCCCATGAGCGACGCCCTGGACTTTCTCACCCTGGAAGAACTCTGCTCGGCCTGCGCGCTGGAACGCGACTGGCTCGTCGTGCGCGTGCGCGAAGGCCTGATCGCGGCGGAAGGAGGCAGCGATGCCCGCATTGCCGACACCGCCTGGCGATTCACCACCACCACCGTCGCCCGCGTGCGCCGCATGCGCGAGATCGAGCGCACCTACGACGCCGCGCCCGAACTCGCCGCGCTGGTGGCGGACATGCTGGAGGAAATGGACGCGCTGCGCGCGCGCCTGCGGCGCGTTACTTGAGCGCGGGGCTGTATTGGGCGGCGAGGACGCTCGCGGAGCCCTGCACGGCGCGCAACGCCTGGCGCGCCACTTCGTCCGCAGTGACGCCGTTCGATTTCCTGCCCACGTCCTTCAGCAGCAGGCTCGGCATGGCCACGGCGGCGGTCGAACCGCCGAAATGCGCCTTGCCGCCCCTGATGGCGAGGCTCTCGACCACGAATTTCTTGCCCTGGACATCCTTCTTCGCGGCCGGATCCCTCGCCGCCCAGGCATCCGCGTTTTTCAGGATCAACAAAAGGTTGTCGCCGCCCTGCCCTCGCTCGAAATACACGTCGGGCGCGACCAGCAGCAGTTCCTTGATCACCACCACGTCTTTCGTGATCGTGGACGCGTCGATGGCCAGGCGTATCTCGCCCAGCGCCAGCGCCTGGCGCACCTCGAAGCCCTGCGGGTTGCCGACGACAAGGCCCTTGATCATGCCGCTGCCCTCGGCCGCCTGGATGCGCACGCTGTCCACCTTCACCGTGACCCCGGTGAGCTGCGGCCCGACGCGCTCGATCGCCTGCTTGACGAGGCCGTCAACGGACATGCGCAGCCACCACGCCCCGCCTGCGGCAATGAGGAACAGCACCAGGAACAGCGAGACGACGACATTGCGCGACTTCATGCGGCCATCATACCGGAGCGGCGCCGCGTCACGAATCGACGAACGGCCCGATCTTCGCGCGCGCGAACGCGGGCCGCGCCTGGATCGCCGTCCACCACTCGCTGACGCGCGGGTGCATGGCCGGCGTCACC
Organism: Betaproteobacteria bacterium; assembly: GCA_025358705.1. Classification (GTDB taxonomy): domain Bacteria; phylum Pseudomonadota; class Gammaproteobacteria; order Burkholderiales; family SG8-39; genus RBG-16-66-20. Next base: position 11,845 of record JANYII010000120.1, read on the forward strand.
GCGTCGGGCGCGATTTCCTCGTCGATGCGCTTGACGAAGGGCACCAGCGCGATGTCGGCGATGGAATAGCGCTCGCCGGCGAGCCACGCCGTTTCCTGCAGCGTTTTTTCCATGCGGCCCAGCATCTCCACCAGCTTCGCGCGCGCCTCGGCCCGTTCCTCCTCGGTGTAGGGCTTGCGCGCGGCGCGGATCCAGGCCTGCTGGCGCTCCTTGCTCGGGATCTTCTTCAGCCGCTCGGCCAGCTCCGCGTCCGACCACTGCGACGCGGTCTTCGCCAGGCCGTGCACCCAGTTGAAGATGATCAGGTTGCCGATGCGCTCGTCGGCGTGGCGGATCCAGTTGCGCATCGTCGCGCGCGCGTAGGCGTCGTCCGGGCGCAGTGGCGGCCCGGAAAAGGCCTCGTCGATGTACTCGCAGATCGTGCCGCTCTCGTAGAGCGGCCTGCCGTCGTGCACCAGCGCCGGGATCACGCCGTTCGGGTTGATCTTCAGGTATTCCGGCGCGTGGTGCTCCATCTTCGCCAGGTCGATCGGATGGCTTTCGTAGGAAAGCCCTTTCTCTTCCAGGCACAGGCGCACGCGGCGCGATGCACTTGAGCGCCAGGCATGATGCAGAACCAGCATTGGAATCCCCCAAGTTTGCTTGCGGCTCCATTATGATGCCGCTCATGGTCATTTTTCTGCGCACGCTGTTTCTCGCCCTCGCGCTGGCCCCGCTCGCGGCCCCGGCGCAGGACGCTGTTTCGCCCGAAGACGCGAAGGCGGTGCGCGCGGTGATCGAGGCGCAGCTGGACGCCTTCCAGCGCGACGATGCGGCGCGCGCCTTCGCGCTCGCCACGCCGGGAATCCGCAAGACCTTCCGCACCGCCGAGAATTTCCTCGAGATGGTGCGCGCGTCCTACGCGGTGGTCTACCGGCCGAAGGACGTGATTTTCGAGACTGCGCGGATCATCGAAGGCCAGCTGGTGCAGCCGGTACGCCTCACGGACGCCGAGGGCCGCGGCTGGATCGCCATTTATCCGATGCAGCGCCAGCCCGACGGCAACTGGCGCACCAACGGCTGCCAGCTCTCGCGCCTCTCGGGCACGCAGACCTGAACTAGCGCCCGCCGTCGAGCGCCTTGATCACCTTGTCGGTCAGGTCGATGCGCGTGCTGGCGTAGGCGGCCTCGAAGAACACCGCGTCGAATTTCTCCGCCTCGGCCAGGCGCCGCAGGACGTCGTTGGCCTTGTCGACGAATTCCTTCAGCGAGATCTCGCGCTTCATGTTCATTTCGTCGGCCAGCGCGGCCTTGCGCCGCTCCTTTTCGGCCGGCGGCCCGGCGTCGATCTCCTGCGCGCGCCGGGTGAATTCGTCGTCCAGGCCTTTCTGCACCTGCCGCGACGAGCGCGAGTCGCGCAGCACGCGCTCGGTGTCGACGTAGCCGATCTTGTAGAGGGCCGGCGCCTGCGCCTGCTGCGCCGCCGCCGGGAACGCCGCCGCGAGCAATGCCGCCGCGATCGTGGAAACAATTCTGCCGTGCGCCATGGTCATCCGTGCCGAAGAGTTGTCATTGCGCGACGAATATACCCTACGCCGGCCTGCCCAAACGGGCGCGGCGGAGATTACCTGTGCTGCGCGAATTCGACGCGGTCGCGGCCCTGGCGCTTGGCGGCGTACATGGCGGCGTCGGCCGCGCGCAGCAGGTCGGCCATCGTCGCGCCATGCTGCGGGAAGGACGCCACGCCGAACGAGGCCGTGACGCCGCGCAGCAGCTCGCCGTGGTAGTTCACGTGCAGGGCCTGCACGCCCTTCCAGAGCTCTTCGGCGCGGTAGCGCGACATCTCCGGCGACGCCTCGGGCAGGATGATCACGAACTCCTCGCCGCCGTAACGGCAGGCGATGTCTTCCGCGCGCACGTGGGAAAGGAGATAGTCGCCCAGCGTGCGCAATAGCGCGTCGCCCGCTTCGTGGCCGCGCGTGTCGTTGAAGCTCTTGAAGTGGTCGAGGTCGAGCATGATCACGCCCACCGCACGGCCGTTGCGCGTCGCGCGCAGCACCTCGCGCTCGAGCGCCTGCTCCATGTAGCGCCTGTTGTACAACCCGGTCAGCGAATCGCGCACCGCCTGCGCGCGCAGCGTCTCGCGCAGCCGCTGGTTGGCGAGCGCGAGGGCGATATGCTCGGTCACGGCGAGCGCCCAGACCTGCTGCGACTCGAGCCGGCGCTGGTATATCCCATCGGGCAGTTTCGCGTCCGCTGCGTCGAGCTGCACGTGCAGCATGCCCAGCACCTCGCCCAGCCCCATGATTGGCGCGCACAGGCAGGGCCCGAGCGGCGGGACGATGAGGTGCTGGCAGACGAGCTTCGAGCCCGCGTCCTCGACCACATGCAGCTGGCCGCGGCGCAGCGCCCAGCAGTCTTCCTTGCCGATCACCGGATCGCCGGCCGGCCCGGCCTTGCCCCAGGAGGCCACCGCTTCGAGCAGGTCGTTGGAGAAATTGCGCAGGTACAGGTTGCCCGAGGTCTCCGGGAACAACTGGCCGATGAACTGCGCCAGCACGCCGCGCGATTCCTCCGCCGTCTTGCACATCTGCATCATGTCGCCCAGCTTGCCGAGGGCGACGTTCTCGCGGTTGCGCTGCTCGAGTTCCCGCACCGTGGCGCGCAGCTGCAGGTTCTTCTCCAGCAGCGCGCGCTCGAATTCCTTGCGCTCGGTGATGTCGCGCGCCACCACCACCACCCGCGTCACCTTGCCCGCGGCGTCCTTGATCACGTCGCCCTGCGACTCGATGTGGCGGATGCTGCCGTCGGCGAGCAGGAAGCGGTACTGCGTGCGCCGCCCGACGCCGCTGGCCACCGTGTCGCGGAACACCTGCCGCACGCGCTCGCGGTCCTCCGGGTGGATGTCGCGGAAGGAATCGGTGCCGACGATGTCCTGGTCGCCGAACAGCGCGCCGTAGGACGGGCTGTTGTAAAGGCGCCTGCCCTCCGTATCCAGCATCGCCACCAGGTCCGACATGTGGTCCAGGACCATGTGGTCCAGGACCATGCGGTCGAGCACCATCCCGAGGGGCTGGGCGCAGTCGGGATCCTGGGGCGGTTCCTGTGTCATGGGCGGATGGCGGGCGCGAAATCATACGCCCGAATTCAGCGATAGTGGTGCCAGCGCGAACCGCCGTAGTAGCCGTAGTGCCCGTAGATCGCCGGCCGCACCACCACCGCGGGGGGCGCCACGTACACCGGCGGGGCGTAGGCGTAGGGCGCGTCGTAGGCCGGCACCGCCACGCATCCGGCAAGGCCAAGCGCTGAAACAAGCATCGTGCAAAGCAGGACTTTTTTCATGGGGTCTCCTTTTCTCATGACCCTATGAACGCGCCGGCGGCCGATCGGCAGCGCGAAATTGTTACAAAACGTGGCGCGGCCGTCGCCGATTCACGGACTGTTGCAATTGCTTACTGGGATCGCCGCGCTCGTGGGTGAACACTGGTGCCGTGTTCATCTGGAGACCAATCATGCATGCCATCGCTTACATACTGGGCGCGGTCGCGTTTGTCGCGCTTGCCGGCCTCGCCATCGCCCTGATGCTTTCCTCCTCTTCGAATTCCGAAAGGAAGCGCAAGGAAGACCTGCAGTCCCGGCGCATCGCGCACCAGCCCTGGGACGCGCAGAGCTCCGACGGCCGCGGCAACCGCTAGCCCCCCGCGGCTGGGCTGACGGCCGGACGCTAGTCCGTGATCGCCTGGTAGACGAGCTGCTTCACCAGCTTGCGGAAGTACGCGCGCTGCGGGCTCGCCGCCTGCGTCATCAGCACCGCGACTACCTGTTCCTTCGGGTCCACCCAGAAGTAGGTGCCGCCGTAGCCCGCCCACATGTATTCGCCCGCCGAGCCCGGCACGCCTGCGACGCCGTCCGCGAGGCGCACCGAGAAGCCGAGCCCGAAGCCGTAGCCCTTGGTGCCGAGCAGCAGCAGGCCCGGATCCATCGGCAGCTGCATCGCGCCGCCGAGGTGGTCCGAGGTCATCAGCTTGACGGTGGTGCGGCTTAGCACGCGCTTGCCGTCCAGCACGCCGCCGTTCAGCATCATCTGCGAAAAGCGCAGGTAGTCGGCCGCGGTGGAGACGCCGCCCGCGCCGCCCGAATCGGCCTTCGGCTGCGACGAGACGTCGATCAGCGGGAACGGGCGCCCGGCGAAGCGATCCTTCTCCAGCGTCTCCGCGACGCGCGGCATCTTCGCCGAAGCGACCCAGAAGCCGGAGTCTTTCATGCCGAGGGGCTTGAAGAGCCGCTCCTGGAGGAAGTCGTCCAGGCGCTTGCCCGAGGCCTTCTCCACCACGCGGCCGAGCATGTCGCTGGACACGCTGTAGTTCCAGGACGTGCCCGGCTGGAAGGCGAGCGGCACGCTCGCCATCTTCGCGATTTGCTCGTCAGGCGTTACGTTGCGCGCGTCGAAGTCGAGTTCCTTGCGGTACATGCCCGCCTTCTCCAGCCCGTCCTTCACCGGCTGGTTGGTCGTGATTTCCCCGTAGGCGAGCCCCGAGGTGTGGCGCAGCAGGTCCTGCACCGTCATCTGCCGCTCCTGGGCCACCATCGTGTAGGTGGCGTTGCCGGAGGCATCCTTGCCCGCGACGCTCACCTGCAGCTTGTCGAAGCCCGGCAGGAATTTGCTCACCGGGTCGGTGAGCTGCACCACGCCATCCTCCACCAGCATCATCGCGGCCACCGAGACGAAAGGCTTGGTCATCGAGTAGATGCGGAAGATGGCGTCGGGCGACATCTTCGCGCCGGCGGTCTGCATGCCCTCGACGTCCTGGTACACGAGCTTGCCCTTCCTCGCCACCATCACCACCGCGCCGCGGAAGCTGCCGTCGGCGACCTCCTTCTTCAGCGCCTCGCCGAGCTTCGCAAGCTTCTGCGACGACATGCCCACCTGCTCGGGCTTGGCAAGCGGCAGCGGTTGCGCGCCGAGGCCCCAGGCGCAAAGGACGAGTGCGAGTGCGATGAGCGCCGAAGCGGCGCGATGCGTGGAATTCATGGTTCCCTCCCAAGGAAAGTCGCTAGCGAACGGCCATTAGGCCCGGAGTGCGCCGCAGCAAGCAAGCCCGCCTACGCGGGAACGGCAGAACTGCTCTCGAAAAAAATAGGGTCAGACGCCCTTTTTTCCTGGGGCCGACGCAACGGCGTACACGCGGATCGGCGCCTGCTTGCCGCGCAATTCCTGCTGGCCCAGGTCCGTGAATCCGTAGGCGTCCGCGCCCTGCAGCCGCGTGCGCGCGTCTTCGGACACGAGGAACGGATGGCCCAGCGTGCGGGTCAGGTTCTCGATGCGCGAGGTGGCGTTCATCACGTCGCCGTGGAACACGATCGCGCGCCGGCTGCCGCCCGCCTCGCCCGTGACCACCTCGCCCGCGTGCAGCGCGGCGCGCAGCTTCGGCACCGCGCCGAACTCGCGCTCGAACGCCGGCGCCGCAGCCGCGAGCGCCGCCTCGATGGCGAACAGGCAGGCGAGCGGCCTCGCGCCGGCGCGCCCATCCTCGAGCGTCCAGGTGACTACGATCTCGTCGCCCACGTACTGGTACACCTCGCCGCCGTGGTCGTCGATCGGATCGGCGGTCTGCTCGAAGATCCGGTTCAGGTAGCGGTGCACCGACAGCGCGCCCAGCTTCTCGGCCACCGGCGTCGAGCCGACGATGTCGATGAAAAGGAAGAAGCGCTCCTCGGTGCGCGGCCGGTGGTAGCGGCCGAGGAAGATGGCGCGCGCCGTGCGCTCGCCGACGATCTGCGTCGCCTGGCGCAGCATGATCATCAGCGTCACGGTGAGCGCGGCGACCACCGCCATCAGTCCGCGCGGCAACCCGCTGCGCACCTGATCCGCGATCGCCGTCGCGGTCGGCACGTCGAGGACCAGCACCATCATGCGCGCCCCGAACTGCCCGCCGACCACCAGCACGATCGCCGCCGTGTACAGCACCGATTTCAGCGCCATCGCCGCGAGGAAGGTGCGCTGCGCGAGCCAGCGGCCGAGGCGCGTGCGAGGCAGGAAGATCTCCACGCCGCCGATGAACAGCATCAGCGTCGTCGAGTCGATCAGGCCGGCGCCGGCGCCCAGCGCCGCGCCCAGCAGGGGCGGCTGGAGGACCACCGCGCCCGCCATCGTGCCGAACGACACGCCGACAATGGCGGCCAGGCGCAAGGCGCTTCGATAGTTCTCCCAATGGCGCCGGGTCGCGATGCGCATGACCCGGCTATTCTAGGCAGCCACCGCCGCGTCGGCGAGGAAATCCTCGTAGCTGCCGGTGAAGTCGACCACCGCCGCCGGGTCGCCGGGTTTCTTCCCGGGCCGCAGCTCGATGATGCGCGTGGCGAGCGAGGACACGAACTCGCGGTCGTGCGAGACGAACACCAGCGTGCCGGTGTACTTGTCCAGCGCGGTGTTGAGCGACTCGATGGATTCCATGTCGAGGTGGTTGGTGGGCTCGTCCAGCAGCAGCACGTTCGGCATCTGCAAAATGATCTTGCCGATCATCATGCGCTGGCCCTCGCCGCCGGAGATCACCTTGAGCATCTTCTTCTGGTCGTCGCCCGAAAATAACAATTGGCCCAGCGTCGCGCGCACGATCAGGTCGTCCTGTTCGGGACGCTCCTTGCGCCGCCAGCGGCCGAGCCAATCGGCCAGCGTCTCCTCGGCCTTGAGCTCATCCGCCGGGTCCTGCGCCCAGTAGCCCACGCGCGCCTTCTCCGCCCACTTCACCGTGCCGTCGTGCTCATGATCCATCGCGAGGCAGCGCAGCAGCGTCGTCTTGCCGATGCCGTTCGGGCCGATGATGGCGATCTTCTCTCCCGCCTCGATGTTGAATTCAAGGTTCTTGAACAGGAGCTTGTTTTTTTCAAACCCCTTTCCCAGCCTCTTCACCTCCACCGCCAGCCGGTGCAGCTTTTCCTTCGGGTCGATCTTCAACCGGATGAACGGGTACTGCCGGCTGGAAGGCTTCACGTCCTCCGGCCTCAATTTCTCGATCATCTTCATGCGCGAAGTCGCCTGGCGCGCCTTCGCCTTGTGCGCGCGGAAGCGGCGCACGAACTCCTCCAGGTCCGAAATGCGGTCCTTCGCCTTGGCGTTGTCCTTCTGCAGCTGCTGCTTCGCCAGCGTGGACGCTTCCATGTAGTCGTCGTACGTGCCCGGATAGATCTTGATGCCGCCGTAGTCCACGTCCGCCATGTGCGTGCAGACCGCGGAGAGGAAGTGCCGGTCGTGCGAGATGATCACCATCGTGCTCGTGCGCCGGTCGAGCACCCCTTCCAGCCAGCGGATGGAGTTGATGTCCAGGTTGTTGGTCGGCTCATCCAGAAGCAGGATGTCCGGGTCGCCGAACAGCGCCTGCGCCAGCAGCACGCGCAGCTTCCAGCCGGGCGCCACCGCGCTCATCGGCCCGTTGTGCTGCTCGATCGGCACGCCGAGGCCGAGCAGCAGCTCGCCCGCCCGCGCCTCCGCCGTGTAGCCGCCGTACTCCGCGTACTTCGCCTCCAGATCCGCGGCCTTCAGGAATTCCGCCTCGCTGGACTTCTCGTCCGCGTAGATCGCATCGCGCTCGCGCATCGCCGCCCACATCTCGGCGTGGCCCTGCAGCACCACGTCGAGCACCCGCTGGTCCTCGTAGGCGAACTGGTCCTGCCGCAGCCGCCCCACCCGCTCGTTGGAATCGATCGCCACCGTCCCCGCGGAGGGCTCCAGCTCCCCACCCAGGATCTTCATGAACGTGGACTTGCCGCAGCCGTTCGCCCCGATCAGCCCATAGCGATTGCCGCCGCCGAATTTCACCGAGACGTCGGAGAAAAGCGGCTTAGCGCCGAACTGCATGGCGATATTGGAAGCGACGATCATGGTTGAACCTAGGAAGGGCGCGCATTGTACCCCTGCCACCCAGATGTTCGAAAATTGACGACAATATCGCCTGCCTCTTTTCCCGCAGGAACCTTCCTTGGACAAGTTCGAGCTGACCATCCGCAACGGCATCGTCGCCACCGCGACAGAGACGTCGCGCTGCGACATCGGCGTCAGCGGCGGGAAGATCGCGGCAATGGCCGAGCGCCTGCCGGCCGGCGCGAGAGACATCGACGCCGCCGGCCGCTACGTGCTGCCGGGCGGCATCGACAGCCATTGCCACATCGAGCAGCTCTCGGGCATGGGCATCATGTCCGCCGATGACTTCTACACCGGCACGGTCTCCGCCGCGTTCGGGGGCACCACCACCATCATTCCGTTCGCGGCGCAGCATCGCGGCACTTCCGTCACGGCGACAGTGGCCGATTACCATGAGCGCGCACGCACCAAGGCGGTCATCGACTACGGCTTCCACCTGATCATCGGCGAGCCGACCGACCAGATCCTCAACGAGGAGCTGCCCGCCGCGATCAAGGGCGGCATCACCTCGTTCAAGGTCTACATGACCTATCCGAAGTGGAAGCTGGAGGACTACCAGCTGCTGGAAGTGCTGAACGTCGCCCAGCGCGAAGGCGCCCTGGTGATGGTGCATGCCGAGAACGACGACATGATCCGCTGGATCGCCAAGCACCTGATCGAACGCGGGCACGGCGCGCCGAAGTTCCACGGCGTCGCGCACGACGCACTCGCAGAAGCCGAGGCGACGAACCGCATCATCATGCTGTCGCGGCTGCTGAGCGTGCCGGTGCTGATCGTCCACGTCTCCAGCCCCGAGGCGACCAACACCATCCG
>JANYII010000146.1 GCA_025358705.1 Betaproteobacteria bacterium
GGCAGTTCCACAGCTACCTGAACCCGGAGCGCGAGATAGACGAGGGCGCGGCGAAGGTCCACGGCCTGACGCTCGAGTTCCTTTCCGACAAGCCGAAATTCGCCGATATATCCAGGGAGTTCGTCGACTACATCAGCGGCGCGGAACTCATCATCCACAACGCGGCGTTCGACGTCGAATTCCTCGACCGGGAGCTTTCGCTGGCGGGCCTGAAGAAACTCTCCACCTACGCACCGAGCATCGTCGACACGCTGGCCATGGCGCGCGAGCTGCATCCGGGCAAGCGCAACGGGCTGGACGCGCTGTGCGAACGCTATGCGGTGAACAATTCCCACCGCACGCTGCACGGCGCGCTGCTCGACGCGCGCCTGCTGGCCGAGGTCTACCTCGCGCTGACGCGAGGCCAGGAAAGCCTCGTCATGGACCTGGACCAGCCTTCGGCGGCGCAGGCCGCGGCGGCGCTGGTGGATGCGAAAAAACTCACCGTGCTGCATGCGACGGCTGAGGAACTGAAGGCCCACGACAACATTCTGGACGCCATCGACAATGCCGCCAAGAACCAGGGCGGCAGCCTGTGGCGCAAACTCGCCGGTTAGGACGGCGAGTTCCTTTACATCGCCGGCTAGGTCCGGCAAGTTCCTTCACGTGCTTAGTCCATCTTAGCGCCGGTCTCCTTCACCAGCTTCGCCCACTTCGCGGTGTCGGCGAGCATGAACTGACGGAATACCTCGGACGTATTGCCGACCGGCTCAGAGCCGTCGAGGATGATGCGTTCGCGCACGTCGGGCATGTTCAGGATCTTCACCAGTTCGGCGTGCAGGCGCGCCACGATCGCGTCCGGCATTCTGGCCGGCCCGATGATGCCGTACCAGCCGACCACTTCGAAACCGGGCAGCGCCTCCGCCACGGCGGGCAAGTCGGGCAGGGAGGCGATGCGGCGCGGCGAGGTGACGGCGAGCGCGCGCAGGCGTCCTCCGCGCACCTGGGCCTGCGCGGCCTGGATACCGGCGAAGTTGTAGTGGTACTCGCCGCCCAGCAGTGCCGTGAGCGCCGGGCCGGAGCCCTTGTAAGGCACGTGCTCGGCCTTGACGCCGCTCATCTGCTTGTAGAGCTCGCCCGCGAGGTGGCCGCCGCTGCCGATGCCGGCTGAGCCGAAGTTCAGCGCGCCCTGGAATTGTTTCGTCCAGGCGATGAATTCCTGCAACGTCTTCGGCGGGGACGATGAATTCACCACCAGCATCAGCGCTGCCGAGGTGAGCTGAGTGATCGGCGAGAAATCATTGACCGGGTGGTAGGGCAGCTTCGGGTTGAGCGCCGCGTTCACCGTGTGCTGGTGGTACGCGAGGAGCAGCGTATAGCCGTCCGGCTTGGCGGTGGCCACGATTTCGCCCGCCACCACGCCCGAGGCGCTCGCGCGGTTGTCCACCAGCACCTGCTGCTTGAACGCGTCGGCGAGCTTCGCGCCGAACACCCGCGCGAGGATGTCCGTGGTGCCGCCTTGCGCCGCTGGCGTGATCAGGCGGATCGGCTTGGCCGGATAATCCTCCTGCGCGAGGACGGGCGCCGACGTCGCCAGCGCGAGGAAGGCGACGGCCCTAAAGATCCGCCGCATAGCGCGCACGCATTTCCTCTTGCGATTCCGCGGGAGCGTCGATGCCGATCTGGCTGTGGATCATCTGTCCCATGGTCGGCAGCACCGAGCGCTCCACCAGGGAGGCGGGGTCCCAGAGCTTCGAGCGCATCAACGCCTTGGCGCAATGCAGATAGGCTTCGGAGACGGAAACTTCGATCAGCAGCCTGGGCTGGCGCTTTTCGGCGCTGAAAAGGCCGAGCAGGCTCGCTTCTGTCGACAGGCGGGCCGTGCCGTTGACCCTCAGGGTCTCGTCCACGCCCGGGACCATGAAGAACAGGCCGAGCTTCCCGGTGCCGACGATGTTCTCCAAGGTGTCCAGGCGGTTGTTGCCGGGAGCATCGGGGATCAGCAGCGTCTTGTCGTCGCGCACCTTCACGAACCCGGGCGCGCCGCCCCTGGGCGAAGCATCCATCGAGCCGGCCGTGCTGCTGCTGGCGAGTACCACGAAGGGCGAGAGCTCGATGTAGCGGCGGCAATGGATGTCGAGGGCGGGCAGCTGCTTTTTCACCGCCCGCTCCTTCGCCGTCGGATACAGCGTGCGAAGTTGTTCCAGGGAATCAATTTTCATGGGGAAGGAAGGGTACCTCTTTCCGCGGCTAACGTGCCGGAACGGGCGCCAGTCCGGCCTTCACGATCGCCGGCGCCGCCTCGGGCGAGGAGAGGAAGCGCAGCAGGGCGGCCGCGGCCTCCGGCTGCTTCGCGGTCGATGCGATGGCGCCCGCGAAGGAAAACCCCGGCTGGAGCTCGCGCGGAAGCGCGCCGACGAATGAGGTGCCGGGAACGTGCAGCAGTTCGCTCACCTGCTGGAAGCCGATTTCCGCCTCGCCGCGCGCGACCACCGCCGCCACCGGTTCGCCCGAAGGCGGCCCGCGCACCTTGCGGCTCTTGGCCGCCACCTGGTCGGCGACGCCGAGCTGCGCGAACAGCTTTGTCGACAGGTAGGTGCCGCTGCCGCTGTCCGAGTAAGCGATCGACTTCGCTGCCAGCAGCGTCCTGCGGAACGCCTCCACGCTGCCGATGTCCGGCTTCGGCGCGCCTTCGCGCACCACCATGCCGACCTGCGACAGGGCGAGCTCGATCTTGCTCCCCGTGCGAGCGGCGCCTCCCTGGATCAGCTTCTCGGCAGCGTCGCCATCCATGATCACGACATCCGCCGGCTCGCCGCGCGCGAGGCGCGTGGGGATCGACTCCGGGGAGTCCCCCATCGACGGGCCACGCGTCGTAATCAGGTGATGACCGCTTTTGCGCTCGAAAGCCGGGCCAAGCTCGGAGTAGACCTTGAAAAAGCCGGCAGAGATCATCACGTGCACGTCGGCGGCTGACACCGCGCCCGCGAGCAAGAGTGCGGCCAAGCCGCACAGGCGAGTCCAAAGAACGATTGCGGCCGTCATTGCCACGCCCCCTGTTCCTCCACCAGGACCTTGGATCCCCGCTTGATAGTGACCATGCCATTTTCCCAGACGACGTAGGTGATTCCCTTGTTGCGGAACATGTAGCCCAGGAAGCGGCAGGGCGTGACGCCGTCGGCGCACCGGGTATGGATTTCCTTCCCCGTCAGCCTGATGGACTGTCCGGTCTTGCGGTTTACGCCCGTGTACCGGATCTTGTCGCATCCGACCACGCCCTCCGCGCAGCGGACATCGATCATGATGTCGAACGATTCGGTGACCAGGCGTTCCGTGGCGGACGCGGCAAGCGCGAACATGGAGAGGATTACGGCTAGCGGTATTGAAGCGCGACTCACTTGGCCAGACGCCTGCGCCACCAGAAGCCGTAACTCCAGAATGCAATCCCGGACAGAAGCGGTCCTGTGCCGAGCGCGCCCCAAATGCCGCACAGGTTGCCAGAGGTTGCTGAGCGGCAAGCGCCGTAAATGCCTGCTGCCGTACCAATGAAATAGGCAAGAATTCCCGATAGGACTGCGAAGGCAAAGTACCGGAAGAGTGACGGCATTCCCTCCTGCGGCAAAGACCTGCGGAAGCTCACGTAAAAGAAGATCGCAGCAAGGAGCCCTGTGACCAGGACAGCGGCGCCAAGGGCAAGCAGAGCGTCGAATGACATTTCAATGGGCTCTGACTGATATTAGGTGACACGTCGTCATCGAGAAAAGAATATACATGCAGTTGCAAACATCTAAGACGTGACGCGCGGGTCTCGCGGGAGGGCGTCCGGCGGGGATATACTTTCGCCACCATGAACGCGAAGACCAATCCCTTCGAGAAGGATCTCGAAAAGAACCCCGCCAATCATGCGCCGCTGACGCCGCTGGGGTTCATCGAACGCACGGCGACGGTGTATCCGAAACGTGTTTCGGTGATCCACGGCGCGCGGCGCTATACGTGGGAAGAGACGTATGCGCGTTGCCGGCGGCTGGCTTCGGCGCTGGCGAAGCGCGGCATCGGCGTGGGCGACACGGTGGCGGCGATGCTCTCCAACACGCCGGAGATGTACGAGTGCCATTTCGGCGTGCCGATGACGGGCGGGGTGCTGCTGTCGCTCAACACGCGGCTGGATGCGGAGGCGATCGCCTTCATGCTGACGCACGGCGAGGCGAAGGTGCTGATCACGGACCGCGAGTTCGCGCCGACGGTGAAGGCGGCGCTGGCGAAGCTCAAGTCCAAGCCGGAGGTCGTCGATGTGGACGATTCCGAGTACGCCGGCCCCGGCGAGCGCCTGGGCGGCAGGACTTACGAGGAGTTCCTCGCGGAGGGCGACCCGGCTTACGCGTGGCGCCCTCCGTCCGACGAGTGGAATTCCATCGCGCTCAACTACACCTCAGGCACCACGGGCGACCCCAAGGGCGTGGTCTACCA
>JANYII010000160.1 GCA_025358705.1 Betaproteobacteria bacterium
AAATCGTGCGCCAGATGCTGCGCGCTGGCCGCTGGCTGTGGCTGCACGCCGAGGAATACGGCATGGACGAGGACCGGCTCTATGTCTCCGGCCACTCGGCGGGCGGCCACCTGACGGCGATGATGATGGCGGCGGTCTGGCCGGCGTTCGACAAGCGCCTGCCGAAAGACCTGTTCAAGGGCGGCCTCGCGATCAGCGGGATCTACGACATGCGGCCGATGGTGCAGGTGGACTGGCTCAATGGCGACCTGCGCCTTGACGAAGAGACGGCGTTCCGTGTCTCGCCGGCTTTCCTGCCCCCGGCGACGCGCGCGCCGGTGATGACCTGTGTCGGCGGCGACGAAAGCTCGGAATTCCTGCGCCAGAACGCGCTGCTTGGCGAGCGCTGGCGCGGGGCATTCGCCGGCAATGTCCCGATGCCCGGCACGCACCATTTCTCGGTCATCGATGGCCTCGGCAAGCAGTCGAGCGCGCTGTTCGCCGGCGCGCGCCGGCTGATGAAGCTCGACAAATGAACGAGTATCTGCAATCCGCGCGCTACATCGACAGCGGCCACCCGGCTGTCATTTCCTTTTCGAAAAAGCATGCCGCCGGGAAAGATCCGTTGTCACGCGCGGTATCGTTGTACTACGCGGTACGCGACGGTATCCGCTACAACCCCTTCCTGGATTTCTCGAAAGAGGAAACCTTCCAGGCTTCGCGCTGCATCACCGCGGGCGAAGGCTTCTGCATCGGCAAGGCCGCGCTGCTCGCCGCCTGCGCACGCGCTGATGGCATTCCGGCGCGGGTCGGCTTCGCGGACGTGAAGAACCACCTCACCACGCCCGCGCTGCGCGAGCGCATGGGCAGCGACCTGTTCGTCTACCACGGCTACGCCGAGATGCTGCTCGAGGGTAAATGGGTCAAGGCAACCCCCGCCTTCAACATCGAGCTTTGCCGGCGCTTTCGCGTCAAGCCGCTGGAATTCGACGGCCGCGAGGATTCGATCTTCCATCCGTTCGACGAGGAAGACCGCCGCCACATGGAATACCTGCGCGACCGCGGCAGCCATGCCGACGTGCCGGTCGCGGAAATCATGCAGGCATTCCGCGAGGTGTACCCGGTGCTCTACGGCATGGGCAAGGCCGCCGCCATGGAGCGTTTCGGCTGACCCCGCGAGAGCTCCTCGAAGCGAGTTTTCATGCCGCGGTCGCGGCGGCCGATCCCCTCAAGATCGTTCCCGCCCACCTACCGCCGCCGCCGGACGGCCGCACGCTGGTGCTTGCCGCGGGCAAGGCCGCGGCCTCGATGGCCTTGGCGGTGGAAAAGCACTGGCCGGCGGACAAGAAACTCTTCGGCATCGCGTTGACCCGCTACGGGCACGCGCTCTCTCTCGAGCGCATACGCTGGGTCGAGGCCGGGCATCCCGTGCCGGATGAAGCCGGGCTGGAGGCAACGCGCGAGATGATGGGCGCCGCGCGCGCGATCAAGTCGGTGGACCTGCTGCTCGCCCTCTTTTCCGGGGGCGGCTCGGCGCTGCTCTCGCTGCCCGTCGAAGGGATCTCAATAGGCGACCTACGCAAAGTGACGCAGGACCTGCTGCGCAGCGGCGCGGCCATCCAGGAGATCAACACGGTGCGCAAGCACCTGTCGCAGATCCAGGGCGGCCGGCTGGCGGCGGCCTGCAAGGCGCCGGTGGTGACGCTGATCATTTCGGACGTCACCGGCGACGGCGCCACGCACATCGCCTCGGGGCCCTGCGCGCCGGACCCGACGACTTTCCAGGAAGCGGTGGACGTGCTCAATCGCTTCGACGTCAAGCCGCCACGGGCGGTGCTGGAGCACCTGATCTGCGGCCTGCGCGGCGAGCGCGAGGAAACGCCCAAGCCGGGCTCGAAGGTCTTCGACCGCGTCGAGAACCGGGTCATCGCGACCGCGCGCAATTCGCTCGAAGCCGCGGCCGCGCTGTTCCGCGAAAATGGCATCCAGCCGGTGATCCTCGGCGATTCGATCACCGGCGAGGCGAAGGAAGTAGCCAAGGTCATGGCGGCGCTGACGCGCGAAATCCGGACACACGGCTCGCCATTCAAGCCGCCCGTCGTGCTGCTCTCGGGCGGCGAATGCACGGTGACGGTACGCAGCGCTGGCGGGCGCGGCGGGCGCTGCGGCGAATTCCTGCTCGCGCTAAGTCTGGAACTGGCCGGAACCGCGGACGTGCACGCCATCGCCGCGGACACCGACGGCATCGACGGCTCGGAAAACAACGCCGGCGCGCTGCTCGCGCCTGACTCGCTGGCGCGCGCCAGCGCGCAAGGACTGGACGCTAGGAAATTCCTCGCGGCAAACGACAGTTACGGGGTTTTCTCGGCGCTCGACGACCTGGTGATCACCGGTCCTACGCGCACCAACGTCAACGACTATCGGGCAATCCTGATCCTCTAGGAACGCTCAGGCGGCCAAGGCCGCCTCCGGTCAGGCAGCTTTGGCTGCTTCCTTCTTGTCGCTCTTCTTTTCGTCGCCCTTGGCGG
>JANYII010000173.1 GCA_025358705.1 Betaproteobacteria bacterium
GGGTACTGGCAGCGTCCGGAAGAAACGGCGAACGTGCTGGGTCCCGACGGGTTCCTCTACACGGGGGACGTCGGCGTCATGGATCCGGACGGGACTGTCCGCATCGTGGACCGCAAGAAGGACATGATCCTCGTTTCGGGCTTCAACGTGTACCCGAACGAAATCGAGCAGGTCGTGGCCATGCACCCCGGCGTGCTCGAGGTCGCCGCCATCGGCGTGCCGGACGAGCATTCCGGCGAAGTGCCCAAGGTATTCATCGTCAAGAAGGACCCGGCGCTTACCGAGAAGATGGTGATGGATTTCTGCAAGGAACAGCTCACCGGCTACAAGCGGCCCAAGTACGTCGAGTTCCGCGCCGAGCTGCCGAAGACGAACGTCGGCAAGATTCTGCGCCGCGCGCTGCGTGACGAGAAGAAAGCGGCGTAGCCAAGATTCAACAGGCCCATATATTCAAGGGCCTCGTTTGGCTCGGCATCGCGATCGTCTCCTGGGGGGCGCTATTCTCGATCGCCAAGCGCACGCTGCCGGTGCTCGATCCGTTTTTCCTCGGTTCGGCGCGCTATTCGATCGGCGTGCTGCTGTTCGTCGCCATCCTCTGGATCGCCGAGGGACGGCAGGCGCTGCGCTATGGCGGCCGTTTCCTGCCCGCGATGGTCTACGGCCTGGTCGGGTTCTGCGGCTTCAATCTCCTCGTATGGTGGGGCCTTTCCTACACGCGGCCCGAGCACGCCTCGATCATCATGGCGTTGCAGACGCCGATGACTGCGCTCGCCGTCTGGCTGACGCGCGGCCTGCGGCCAGCGCCGTTCACGGTGGGCTGCATCGCGGTGGCGATCGGCGGCGTGCTGCTGGTGGTGACCAAGGGCGACCTCGGGCATGCCTTCGAGGGCGGCTCGCTCGTCGGCGACCTGCTCGTTTTCCTTGGCGCGGTGAGTTGGGTCGTATACACCATGGCGGGCCACCATTTCTCGGGCTGGTCTCCCCTGCGCATGACAGTGCTTACCTGCATCCCCGGCACCATCGGCCTGATCGCGATCAATGCCTTCACCATCGGCATGGGCTACTCGGTGCTGCCGACGCTTGACCAGATATGGTCGGTCAAATGGCAACTCGCCTATTTCGTCATCTTCACGGTGATCCTCGGTGTGCTGGGTTTCAACAATGGCGTGAAATACCTGGGCGCACTGAACGCGATGCTGATGCTCAACCTGATTCCGATCATCGTGTTCGCGATCGAGGCGGGGCTCGGCCGCAGCTTCGCCGCGATCGAGATTGGCGGCGCCGCGATCGTGATCGGCGCGCTGGCCGTAAACAATATTTACTTGAGGGGCACCAGCCGCAGCAGTTGATGCGGCTCGGCTTCCAGTGTTTTTCGCTCGGCTTTCATGGGGATGTATTCGTTCTTCGCCCAGGCCTCGCTGAAGGCCTTGTAGTGGTCCGAGAGGATGTTGCCGGACTGGCCGCCGGAGTGGATGTAGAGGGACTTCTCCAGATCCGACAGGTCGTAGATCGCGCGCAGGCTGGCGGCGTGGCGGTTGGCGAAGGGCTCGGCGTCGTTGCTCATGATGTTGCGCCCGACGTTGACGGTGTAGGTGTCGCCTGGCGATGGCACGGTGATGTCGAAGAGTTTCGCGAGCAGCGGCTGGCGGCCGAGCGGACGGTGCTCGTGGCGCGCGATGTGGGCTTCGCCCCAGTGCCAGCGGGATTGGTCGCTGCCGTAGCGTTTCGCAAGATCCGCGAGCGCGGCTTCGAGCGACAGCGCCAGCACTTCTTCGCAGGTTTCGGTGGCGGGCGTGCGCACGTCGTCGCACCAGCGCGCCTTTTCCGGATCGCCGGAGAGCACGCTGCCGATGAACACTGCGCGCGCAAGCCAGTTCTGCTGGAAGGCGCTCCCCAGTTCGTCGGCATAGATGGCGCGCGTGAGTTCGCGGTACCAGGCCCAGGCAATGAGCGGCTCGGCGCGCTCCGGTGCCATCGTGGCGTCCCACCGGGCGAGCAATGCGAGCGCCTTACGCGCATCTTCGCTGCGGGGACGCGCGGCGAGCAGTTTTGGAAGCAGCTCGCGCATTGCCAGTGAAGTCACGTCGGCCTGGATCCGGGCGAAGCTGTTCGCGGTGTGCTTTGGCGTCGCGTCCAGCAGCTGCTGGATGCGGTTGGCACGGAAGGGCGGCTCCCAGTCCGAGCTGATGAAGTGCGGGTAGCCGGGTGGCGTGATGCGGTGGTTGGCGGTGACGATCGCGCCGCTTTCCGGATTGAAGCTGCGCGGCAACTGCTCGAACGGGATGGTGCCCGCCCAGTCGTATTTTTCCTGCCAGCCCGGCGCCGGCGCCATGCCCTTCAGGTCGTTGGCGGTCTTGCGCTGCGGCACGCGGCCCGCCGCGATGAAACCGATGTTGCCTTCGATGTCGGCGTACACGATGTTCTGCTGCGGCGCCTGGAAATCGCGCGCCGCGGCGAGAAAACCGTCCCACTCGCGCGCCCGGGCGAATTTGTTCGCCGCCTGCACGCTGCGGTCGTCTCCGGTAAGCGCGGTCCACGCAAAGGCGATCACGTGCCCGCGCGGCGCCAGATCCTGCGCCGTAGCCATCACGTCCGAAATCACCGGGCCGTGGCGCGAGACGCGGATGCGCAGTTTTTCGGCCTCTGCTCCCTTCACCTTGATCGTCTCGTCGATCACCTGGAACGCCCGCGCGCCTTCGGGCGCGAGGTAGCCGCCGGCTGCGTCCAGTTTCTCGATGTAGAGGTCCTGCACATCCGGGCCTGTATTGGTCATTCCCCAGGCGATGCGGTCGTTGCGCCCGAGGATCACGCCGGGGACGCCGGGCAGCGTCGCGCCGATCACGTTCGTTCCGGGCACGGACAGGTGGGCGAAGTACCACACGGGCGGCGCTGTGAGACCGAGATGCGGGTCGTTGGCCAGCAGCGGCTTGCCGCTCGCGCTGCGCTCGCCCGACACCACCCAGTTGTTCGATCCGTTTCCCTCGTTGTCGGGCGCGAACTGCGCCAGGCGCACCGCCTCGCGTTCCATGGTGCCGTACAGTTCCTTCAGGTCCGCGATCGCCGGCACCGGGTCACCGGGGTACGGCGGCAGAAATTCGTGGATGCGCGCGAGAGGCAGCGTTTTCGCCAGGCGCATGCGCAGCAACTCGTTGCGCCAGTTGCCGCCGAGGTCCCAGGCCATCATCTTGATCCAGGCCACTGAATCGGCGGGTACCCAGGGTTCCGGCCGCGCGCCGGTAAGCCAGAACTCCGGCGGCAGCACAGGACTGGAGGCGATGAACGCATTCACGCCGGCCGCATAGGCGTCGAGCAACTTGCGCGATTCGCCATCGAGCGCGCGCAGGTTTGCCTCGGCGGTGCGACGCACGCCCAAGGTTCGCAGGAAGCGGTCGGTCTCGAGCCCACCAGGACCGACGATTTCCGACAGCCGGCCCGCGGCAATGCGCCGGCTCATCTCCATCTGCCAGAGCCGGTCCTGCGCGTGGACAAAGCCAAGCGCGAAGCTGGCATCCTCCATGTTGCCGGCGAAGATGTGCGGGATGCCGTAGCGGTCGCGCAGGATTTCGGCGGTTGCGCCCAGGCCTGCAAGGCGGATTTCGCCCTTCGTCTGAGGCAGGGACTGGCGAAGGTAGGCATAGCCCCCGGCCAGCAGGAGTATCGCCAAAAGCCCCGTTGCGAGGGCAAATCGCAACGCGAATCGCAAGAATCGTCGCATTCCGGGAAGAATACCTGCGAAACCCCCGGATCGGTCCTCGTCGCTCAATGTCGCACTGCCGCAATTCTGCTATGGTACGCCGCGATGCTTTACAAAATGTTCGAGGCGCAGCACCAACTTCTCGGGCCGTGGCGCATTGCCGCGGAGGCGGCGCGCGGCTGGTACGCGCATCCCTTCAGCCCTCTTAGTTACACGCCGATCGCGCGCCGCATCGCCGCATCCACCGACCTCTTCCTGCGCGTCACCCAGCGCTACGAGAAACCGGCCTGGAACATCGACAGCACTCTCGTCGATGGCAAGACCGTCGCAGTCGAAGCGGTCGTCGAACTCGACAAGCCGTTCTGCAGGCTGGTGCACTTCCGCCGCGCGCTGGAATCACGCCGCAACGATCCGCGGGTGCTGCTGGTGGCGCCGCTCTCGGGGCACCACGCCACGCTGCTGCGCGACACGGTGCGCCAGCTTCTGCCCGAGCACGATGTCTGGGTCACCGATTGGGTGGACGCGCGCATGGTTCCGCTGAGCGCCGGGCCGTTCCACCTCGCCGACTACGTTGACTATGTGCGCGAGTTCATCACGCTGCTGACCGACCCGCAGCAGCCGAACCTGAACGTGATCTCCGTCTGCCAGCCCACCGTGCCGGTGCTGTGCGCGGTGGCGCTGATGGCGCAGGATGGTTTTCCCCATCCGCCGAAGACCATGGTGATGATGGGCGGCCCGATCGACGCCCGCAAGAGCCCGACCGCGGTGAACAACCTCGCGACGCAGAAACCCTATTCGTGGTTCGAGCAGAACGTGATCCAGCGGGTGCCGGAGAAGTATCCGGGTTACTCGCGGCGCGTATATCCGGGGTTCCTGCAGCACCTGGGCTTCGTCGCCATGAACCCGGACCGCCACCTGAACGCGCACTGGGACTACTTCAACCACCTGCTCGCGGGCGACGATGGCTCCGCCGAGAAGCATCGCGATTTCTACGACGAATACAACGCGGTGCTCGACCTGCCCGCCGAGTATTACCTGGATACGATCAAGGCCGTGTTCCAGGAATTCGCGCTGCCCAAGGGACGCCTCTTCATCCGCGACCAGCTGGTGCGGCCGCAGGAGATCCGCGACACCGCGCTCCTTAGCATCGAGGGCGAGCTGGACGACATCTCCGGCAACGGCCAGACCGAGGCGGCGCACCTGCTGTGCTTCAACATTCCCGCGCAGCGGCGCGAGCACTATGTTGCCCCCGGCGCCGGGCATTACGGGATTTTCGCGGGACGCCGGTGGCGCGAGACCATATGTCCGAAGGTCCGGGACTTCATAAGAACCCACGCCTAAAGTTCGTAGTTCGTTCCCGCTTTTTCCATCACGGTTTTTTCCACCAGCCCGCGCGAGAGGTTCGGCGCGAACAACTCGATGAAATCGTAGGCATAGCGGCGCAGATAGGCGCCGCGCTTGATGCCGAGGCGCGTGGTGGATGATGGAAACAGGTGGGACGCGTCGATGGAGCGCAGCTGTCGGTCCCGTTTTGCGTCGAACGCCATGGCCGCCATGATTCCCACCCCGAGGCCCAGTTCGACATAAGTCTTGATCACGTCGGCATCGAAGGCGGTGAGCACGACCTGCGGTGCGAGGCCGCGCAGCTCGAATGCCCGGTTCACCACAGAGCGGTTGGCGTAGGCAAAGTCGTACGTAACGATCGGATATTTCGCGACCGCTTCCAGGGTCAGCGGCCCGGCCTTGAGCAGCGGATGCTTCGCCGGCACCACGATGCAGCGGTTCCACTGGTAGCAGGGCAGCGCGACCAGGCCGGGGTGCTCGTCGATATGCTCGGTTGCGACGCACAGGTCGGCTTCGCCCTGCGCCACCTGGTCGCAGATCTGCGTCGGGTTTCCCTGGTGGATGAACAGCTGCACTTTCGGAAAGCGGCGCTTGAACGCGGCCACCGCCTTCGGCAGCGCGTAGCGCGCCTGCGTGTGGGTGGTGGCGATGGTCAGCGTGCCGACCTTCTCGCCGGCGAAATCCTCCCCCGCGCGCTTCAGGTTGGCGGCGTCGGCCAGCATGCGCTCGGCGATCGCGATCACGGCGCGCCCGGGCTCGGTGATGCTCGTGAGGCGCTTGCCGTTGCGCACGAAGATCTCGATGCCGAGCTCGTCCTCGAGGCCCTTGATCTGCTTGCTGACCCCGGGCTGCGAGGTGAAGAGGGCCTGCGCCGCCGCCGACACGCTCAGGTCGCGGCGCGCGACTTCGCACAGGTAGCGCAATTGCTGGAGCTTCATGCTCCTTATTCTATTTGATTCTTTTTCCTATAACAAAATATGGATCAAAAGAATAAGGAAACTACCCTCGCCGCCGCTCAAGCGCCCGGTCCAGGAAGTCGAGCCGGTCCTGGCCCCAGAATCGTTCGCCCTCGAGGACGTAGGTCGGCGCGCCGAACACCCCGAGGCGCTCGGCTTCGTCGCTGTACGCCTTGTACAGCGCCTGTACCGGCGCGCCTTGCTCCGCAGCGGCCAGCTCCGCGCCGGGCAGTCCGTTTTCGTCCGCCACCGCGATGCGCACCTTGCGGTCTGACGTATCGCGCTCCTCCGCCCACAGCGCACGCAGGAGCGCGTGTGAAAGGCGCTGCGCGTCCAGGCCGCGTTCCTGCGCCGCGATCACCATCCAGCCGGGCGGCTTGTTCCAGCCCGCCGGCTTGCCGTCGGCGGGGTAGTACTTTGGCGTCAGTTGCAGCGGCATGCCGAGGTGCTTGCGCCAGCGATCGAGTTCGAGTGCGTGGTACGTGCGCCGCGGCTCGGGCCGGGTGCGCAGCGGCACGCCGCCGGTACGCGGCACGATTTCCTGGAAGTCGAAAGGCTTGAGCAGCAGGCGAACGCGATGGCGGGCAACGATTTCCTGCAATCTCGGCCCGGCAAAATAGGCCCAGGGCGACGACAGGCTGTAGTAACAGGAGACTTCGATCATAGAATTGCAACTCTAATGGATTCATTCACCAAAGGCGCGCGCGAGGACCTCGCACGGCTGAATTTTCCGCCAGCGAACTGGGTTCCCCCTGCCGACGGACCCGACGGCCGGCCGCTGCTGGACGTCCTTGTCGTTGGCGGCGGGATGTGCGGTCAACTCGCGGCCTTCGCCCTGATGCGCGAGGGCGTCCGCAACCTGCGCTGCGTCGATCGCGCGGCGCGCGGGCGCGAGGGTCCCTGGGCAACCTATGCGCGCATGGAGATCCTGCGCTCGCCCAAGCACCTTACCGGCCCCGATCTCGGCGTCGCCGCGCTCACCTACCGCGCCTGGCACGAGGCGAAGTACGGCGTTGCGCACTGGGAGAACCTGCACAAGATTGCGCGTCTTGACTGGGTCGACTACCTGCTGTGGGTGCGGGATACCGTCGGCCTGCCGGTGGAGAACGACGTCGAAATGAAGTCCGTGGAATTGCATCCGGGTTTCGTCAGTTGCACGGTGGGCGGAAAAGCAGTTCATGCGAGGAAGCTCATCCTTGCGCTCGGGCGCGAGGGCAGCGGCGCACTGCGCTGGCCGCGCTTCGAGACCTTCGACCCGGCACAACGCGCCTCCGGTGCGTTCCATTCACAGCGCGGGTCCGGCGTGTTTCATTCCGCCGATGACATTGATTTCGCCGCGCTCAAGGGCAGGCGCGTCGGCGTGCTGGGCGCGGGCGCTTCCGCCTTCGACAATGCCGGCGAGGCACTGGAATCCGGCGCCGCCGAGGTCGTGCTGTTCGCGCGTCGTTCGCACCTGCCGCAGGTCAACAAATCGAAGTGGACCGCGTTTCCCGGCTTCCAGCACGGCTACGCGGCGCTGGGGGACGCGCGGCGCTGGCGTTTCTATACCTACATCTTCAGCGAGCAGGTGCCGCCGCCCTATGAAAGCGTCCTGAGGTGCGAGAAGCACAAGGGTTTTTCGGTGCGGTTTGCGGAAGGATGGCAGGACATCCTTCCGGGCCCCGAGGTAAAGACGTGGAAGGGAAAAACCAGGTTCGATGCGCTGATTGTTTGTACCGGCTTTGACGTCAACATGATCGAGCGCCCCGAGATCGCTTCTATCCGCGATGCGATCGACACCTGGCGCTCCCATGTACCGCCCGAGGAGGCGGCTAAATTTCCGGAGGAGGCGCGCTTCCCCTATCTGGGCGATGCCTTCCAGCTGCAGGGAAAGGCAGCGGGCCTGAGCCGGGTGCACGTCTTCAACTGGGGCAGCACCATGAGCCACGGCGCCCTTGCGGGCGATATTCCGGGCATCCAGATCGGCGCCGAGCGGCTCGCCGCGGGGATCGCAAGGGACCTGTTCGCGGAGGACTCCGACCTGCACTACCGGCGCCTGCTCTCCCACAACGAGGACGAGCTCAAGCCGACGAAATACTTCGTCAATCTATCGTCGCGCCGACCTGCTTGACCACCACCGCCCACTTGGCGCGGTCCGATTTCACCGTGGCGCGGAACTGATCGGGAGATTCCCAGCGCGGCGTGTTGCCCAGCGCCACCAGGCGATCCCGCACCGAGGGTGTCTCGAGCGCCGCTTTCACAGCGGCGTTGATGCGGTTCACGACGTCGCCGTCCAATCCCTTCGGCCCGAACAGGCCGAACCACGTGATGCTCTCGAAGCCGGGCACCCCAGCTTCCGAAATGGTCGGCACCTCGGCCACGGCCGCGACCCGGTTGCGCGTCGTGACGCCGAGCAGCCGCACCCTGCCTGCCTTCCATTGCGGCAGTACCGTCTGCACCTGGTTGAAGATGCAGCAGGTGGTGCCGGAAACGACGGACGTCAGCGCCTCGGGGCCGCCCTTGTAGGGCACGTGCACCATGTCCAGGCCCGCGCGCGACACGAATTCGGCGAAAGCGAGGTGCGTGCCGGTGCCGTTGCCGGTGGAGGCGTAGTTGTACTTGCCCGGGCTGGCCTTCACCTTGTCGATGAATTCGCGCAGCGTCGCGGCGTCGATCACCTGCGGATTCACGGTGAGCACGTTGGAAACGTTTACCAGTGGCGCGATCGGCGTGAAGTCGGCCTCGACGTCGAACGGCAGCTTCTTGTAGAGCGCGGCGTTCACGCCATGCGTGGCCGCGGTGCCGAGCAGGATGGTGTAGCCGTCGGGTTTTGCCTTTGCCACCGCTTCGGAGGCGAGGTTTCCTCCCGCGCCGACGCGGTAGTCCATGACCAGCTTGCCTCCGAGGGATTTCTCCATCGGCTCTTCCAGCAGGCGCGCCACCACGTCCACCCCGGAACCGGCCGGGAAGCCCATTAGGACAGTCACCGGCTGCGACGGCCACGCCTGCGCCAGTGCGGCAGCCGGGGCGAGGAACAGAGAAGCAAGGAATACAGTCAGGGAGCGGAGGGCGGCCATGTCTTTTTATCCTTCTGAATCATAATGTTATTACATATAAAAATGGAATATGAAATGAACTATTAGGTATTTCTTTTGCATAAGACGGCTCCGTAGCATGGCGCGCCATGGACAACGGCATTTTCGTCCTCCTGGGTATCACCTTCTTCGCGGCCTTCGTCAACGGCGCGCTGGGCTACGGCTTTTCGTCGCTCACCGTCCCGGTCGCGCTTCTTTTTCATACCAGCCGGATCCTCAATCCCGCGCTGGTGTTGGTGGAGGTCTTCATCAACCTTTACGTCCTGTTCATCAACCGCGGCAGCGTGCGCGCGGTTTGGAAGCGGGTCTACCCGATCCTCATCGGCCTGCTGCCGGGCGTGGCGCTCGGCAGCTACGTGCTCTCCTCGATCCATCCCGGCTGGCTCAAGTTCGCCACCTATGTGCTGCTCCTGCCGCTGATCCTGGTGCAAGCGGCGGGCGTGCGCAGGCCGATCCGGTCCGAGAAGCTGCTCGGTGTTCCGTTCGGCGCGGGGCTCGGTTTCCTCTATTCGGTGACGACGATTTCCGGGCCGCCGCTCGCGGTGCTGTTCAACAACCAGGGACTGGTGAAGCAGGATTTTCGCGCCGGGCTCGCCTTGATCCGGGTCGCTGAGTCGCTTCTGACCGCGTTTGCGTACTGGCAATTGGGCTTGTTCGTGGCGGACAGCCTGGCGATCGCGTGGACCATTGTTCCGGCGGTGCTACTGGGTATTCCGCTCGGCGCCATCGCCATCCGCAAGCTCGATGCCGAGACTTTTCGCCGCATCTGCATGAGTTTCGACGTCTGGGTGGTGGGCTTCGGCTTGTCGCGCGTGCTATTGGATTTGAAGCTCACCCAGGGCGCGTTCGCCTACGGACCGATGGTGGTCGCGGGACTACTTGATGCATGGCTTCTTTATCTGTTCTTCTCCAATGTATATCTACGACAACATCGATCAGCGGCTGGTTGACGAGCGGGTAACGCAGTTCCGCGACCAGACGCAGCGTTTTCTCGCCGGCACGCTGCCCGAGGATGATTTTCGCGCGCTGCGGCTGAGGAACGGCCTGTATGTGCAGCGCTACGCGCCGATGCTGCGCATTGCCATTCCTTATGGTCTTTTGAGTTCAAAACAATTAAGGAAATTGGCTGACATAGCCCACAGGTACGACCGCGGCTACGGTCATTTCTCCACGCGCCAGAACCTGCAGCTCAACTGGCCGAAAATCGAGGACGTGCCGGAGATCCTCGCCGAGCTGGCCACGGTACAGATGCACGCCATCCAGACTTCCGGCAACTGCGTGCGCAACATCACCACCGATCATTTTGCCGGCGTGGCGCAGGACGAGATCGTGGATTCCCTGGTCTGGTGCGAACTGATCCGGCAATGGTCCACGTTCCACCCGGAATTCAACTACCTGCCGCGCAAGTTCAAGATCGCGGTCAATGGCTCGGTTGCCGATCGCGCGGCCACCTTCGTGCACGACATCGGCCTGCATGCCCTGAGGGGCGAGGCGGGCGAGGTGGGTTTCCGCGTCATCGTCGGCGGCGGGCTGGGACGCACGCCGATCATCGGCCACGTGATCAACGAGTTCCTGCCCTCGCGGCACCTGCTCACCTACCTGGACGCCATCCTGCGCGTGTACAACCGCAACGGCCGGCGCGACAACATCCACAAGGCGCGCATCAAGATCCTGGTGAAGGAGTGGGGCGTGGAGAAGTTCCGCGAGGCAGTCCATGCGGAATGGGCGCACCTCAAGGACGGACCCGCGACGGTCACGTGGGCGGAGCTCCACCGCATCGAAAGGCGCTTCACGCGGCCGCAGTACGAAAAGCTGTCCGACGTGGACTTCACCAGCCTGAAGACGCCGTTCAACGCATGGTTGAAGCGCAACGTGCATCCGCACAAGCAGCCCGGCTATGCCGCGGTCAGCATCTCGCTGAAGAAGACCGGCGTGCCGCCCGGGGACGTGACGTCCGACCAGATGGAGCGCATCGCCGATCTGGCCGAGCACTACTCGTTCGGCGAACTGCGCGTCACGCACGAGCAGAACCTCGTCTTCGCCGACGTGCGCCAGGCCGAACTGCCGGGCTTGTGGCAGCAGCTGCGCGAGATAGGACTGGCGACGCCGAACATCGGCTTGCTCACCAACATCATCGCCTGCCCGGGCGGCGATTTCTGCTCATTGGCGAACGCCAAGTCGATTCCGGTGGCCGAGGCGATCCAGAGACGGTTCGATGACCTCGATTACCTGCACGACATAGGCGAATTGGATTTGAATATTTCCGGCTGCATCAACGCCTGCGGCCATCACCATGTCGGCCACATCGGCATCCTCGGTGTCGATAAGAACGGCGAGGAGTGGTACCAGATCACCATCGGCGGCGCGCAACAGGGGAGGATCGGCAAGATCATCGGGCCGTCGTTCGCCCGCGCCGACGTTCCCGACGTCGTCGAACGGCTGATCGAAACCTATCTCGAGCTGCGCGACAGCGAGGCGGAGCGCTTCGTCGACGTGGTGCATCGCATCGGCATCGAACCCTTCAAAAACAGCGTCTATGGCAACCCTGATCAAAGACCGACAGATCGTCGCGCAGCTCTCGCCGCCTGACCTCGTGCTGGAGCCGACGGACGATCCGGCCCTGGTTGCCGGCGCTGTCGGCATCGCCGGGGTGATCGCGATCAATTTCCCCAAGTTCGGCGACGGGCGCGGCTATTCCATCGCGCGGCTGCTGCGCGAGCGCTACGGCTACAAGGGCGAACTGCGCGCGGTCGGCGAGGTGGCGCGCGACCACCTGCACGCCATGGCGCAATGCGGCTTCGACGCCTTCCAGCTGCGCGAAGGCGAGAATCCGCGGGAGGCACTGAAAGCCTTCGACGACTTCAGCGAGCAATACCAGTCCACGGCAGCGCAACCGCTACCCCTGTTCCGTCGGCGGGCATAGGAGTGGTCGTAATGTCGCCGGAGCTGTTGCCCAGGATCGACGTCGCACTCGCGTTGCTGCAGCGGGTGGCGATCGAGTATCGCCCCGCCGCGCTCGCCAGCAGCCTGGGAGCCGAGGACATGGTGCTCACCGACATGATCGGGCGGCACCGCTTCGGCATCGATATCTTCACGCTCGATACGGGAAGGTTGCACGCCGAGACGCTTGGCCTGCTGCCCGAAATCGCCCGGCGCTATGGCAGGGAAGTCCGCGTCGTCTCGCCGGATCCCGCGGCGGTCGAAGAGTACGTCGCGCGCCACGGCCGGGATGCGTTTTTCTCGAGCGTGGAATTGCGCAAGCGCTGCTGCGAAATCCGCAAGGTCGAGCCGCTCGGCCGGGCGCTTGCCGGAAAGCGCGCCTGGATCACCGGGATGCGGCGCGGGCAATCCTCGTCACGCACGGACATCGCCATCGAGGAAAGGGACGAAGCGCACGGCTTGCTGAAATTCAACCCGCTGGCGGATTGGAGCGATACGGACATTTGGAGCTACATCCGCCATTTCGAAGTGCCGTCCAATCCGTTGCACGAGCAGGGCTATGCATCGATCGGCTGCGCGCCTTGCACTCGTCCGGTCACCGTCGGCGAGGACCCGCGCGCCGGGCGCTGGTGGTGGGAACAATCCGGGGGGAAAGAATGCGGCCTGCACCGGCATGAAATTCGAGCGTAGCCACCTCGACTGGCTGGAGTCCGAGGCCATCTACATCCTGCGCGAGGTCGCGGGCGAGTCGGCCAATCCGGTGCTGTTTTTCTCGGGCGGCAAGGACTCGATCGTCCTCCTGCGCCTCGCGGAGAAGGCGTTCCGGCCGGGGCGCTTTCCGTTTCCGCTGATGCATATCGACACCGGGCACAATTTCGACGAGGTGATTGCGTTTCGCGACGCGCGCGCTGCTGAGCTTGGCGAGAGGCTGATCGTGCGCTCGGTCGAGGATTCGATGGCGCGCGGCACGGTGCGACTGCGATCGGCGGACGAAAGCAGGAACGCCGCGCAATCGGTGACGCTGCTGGAAGCCATTGCGGAGTTCGGTTTCGACGCCGCGATCGGCGGCGCCCGGCGCGACGAGGAGAAGGCGCGCGCCAAGGAACGGGTGTTCTCCTTTCGTGACGAGTTCGGGCAGTGGGACCCGAAAAACCAGCGCCCGGAGCTGTGGGACCTGTACAACGCCCGCGTGCACAAGGGCGAGCACGTGCGCGTGTTCCCGATTT
>JANYII010000185.1 GCA_025358705.1 Betaproteobacteria bacterium
GTCGGCGATTTCGGTTTCCTGCTCGGCATCGGCCTGGTGCTGGCGCAGTTCGGCACGCTCGACTACGCGACCGTGTTTGCGCAGGCGCCCAGTGACCACGACCTGCCGATCACCCTGATCTGCATCCTGCTTTTCGTCGGCGCGATGGGCAAGAGCGCGCAGTTCCCGCTGCACGTCTGGCTGCCCGACTCCATGGAAGGCCCGACGCCGATCTCGGCGCTGATCCACGCCGCGACCATGGTGACCGCGGGCATCTTCATGGTCGCGCGGATGTCCCCATTGTTCGAACTAAGCGCAACTGCAAGATCCGTTGTCCTGGTGATCGGGGCGATCACGGCGCTCTCCATGGGGCTGGTGGCGCTTACCCAGTTCGACATCAAGCGCGTCGTGGCCTACTCGACGCTCTCGCAACTGGGCTACATGACGGTGGCGCTCGGGGCCTCGGCCTATTCGGCGGCGATGTTCCACCTCATGACGCACGCCTTCTTCAAGGCGGTGCTGTTCCTCGCCGCGGGCTCGGTAATCATCGCCATGCACCACGAACAGGACATGCGGCGCATGGGCGGGCTGAAGAAGTTCATGCCCTGGACCTACTGGACGCTGCTGGTCGGTGCCATCGCCTCGGCGGGAATTCCGCCGTTCGCGGGCTTTTACTCCAAGGACGCGATCATCGAAGCGGCGCATCACGCGCAGATCCCGGGCGCCGGTTTCGCCTACTTCTGCGTGCTCGCCTGCGTTTTCGTGACTGCTGCCTATACCTTCCGCCTGGTCTTCATGGCGTTTCATGGGGCGCCGAGGTTCGACGAGGCCCATCCGCCGCACGAATCTCCGGCGGTGGTGACCGGTCCGCTGGTGCTGCTGGCGATTCCGTCGATCGGGGCAGGTTGGTTCGTTGGATATGTTGTGTTTGGGAATTATTTTCTTGAAAGTCTTTATAGAGAAGAAAATTCCGAGTTCCACGGTATCTGGGCCTATACCCTGCACGGCATGATGGCAGTGCCGTTCTGGCTTGCCGTCGCGGGCATCGCGACCGCCTGGTACCTGTATAGGGCAAGAACTGACTTGCCGAAGAAAATCGCCATGGCCTTCGGGCCGCTGTACGCGCTGGTGGAGCGCAAGTACGGCTTCGACGAGCTCTATTCCTGGCTGTTCGCGCAGGGCGCGCGGGCGGTGGGCACCGGCCTGTGGAAGGGCGGCGACCAGCGCGCCATCGACGGCGTGATGGTGAATGGCTCGGCGCGCCTCGTGGGCTGGTTCTCCGGCGTGATACGCCTGGTGCAAAACGGGCTCATCTACTGGTACGCCTTCATGATGATTTTCGGCGTCTGCGTCATCTACGCCGTCGTCAAATACCGGGTTTTCATCCACTGATGCTGCTCAGCCTCGCGATCTGGGTTCCGATCCTGGCCGGCCTGCTGGTGCTCGTCGCGGGAGGCAATGCGGGGGGCGACCGCAACGCGCCGATGCAGCGCACGATCGCGCTCTGGGGCGCGCTGTTCGGCTTCCTCGTCACGATCCCGCTCTACACCGGATTCAGCCTTCAGAACCCGGGGATGCAGTTCGTGGAGCGCCACGAGTGGATCCAGCGCTTCAACATCTACTACCACCTCGGCGTGGACGGCATCTCGATGCTGTTCATCATCCTCAACTCGTTCATTACGCCGCTGGTGGTGATCGCGGGCTGGACCGTGATCGAGAAGCGCGTCGGCCAGTACATGGGCGCCTTCCTCCTCATGTCGGGCCTGCTGAACGGCGTCTTCGCGGCGCTCGACGGCATGCTTTTCTACGTTTTCTTCGAGGCGACGCTGATCCCGATGTTCGTCATCATCGGCGTCTGGGGCGGCGCCAACCGGGTCTATGCCGCGCTCAAGTTCTTCCTCTACACGCTGCTCGGCTCGCTGCTGATGCTGGTCGCGCTGCTCTACCTGTACAACAAGTCCGGCGGCAGTTTCGCGATCATGGACTGGTGGAAGCTGCCGCTGCCGCTGGACACCCAACTGGGGTTATTTTTTGGCTTGCTGTTCGCCTTCGCGGTCAAGGTGCCGATGTGGCCGGTGCACACCTGGCTGCCGGATGCGCACGTCGAGGCGCCCACGGGCGGCTCGGTGGTGCTGGCGGCGATCATGCTGAAGCTGGGGGCCTACGGCTTCGTGCGCTTCAGCCTGCCGATCCTGCCGGACGCCTCGCGCGAGCTGGCCTGGATGATGATCGCGCTATCGCTGATCGCGGTGGTCTACATAGGCCTGGTGGCGCTGGTGCAGACCGACATGAAGAAGCTGATTGCCTATTCGTCCATCTCGCACATGGGGTTCGTGACGCTCGGTTTCTTCATTTTCAACGCGTATGGCGTCGAGGGCGCGCTGGTGCAGATGATCTCGCACGGCTTCATCTCGGCGGCCATGTTCCTTTGCGTCGGCGTCATGTACGACCGCATGCACAGCCGCAACATCGCCGACTACGGCGGGGTGGTGAACACCATGCCGAAGTTCGCCGCCCTCATGATGCTGTTCGCGATGGGCAACTGCGGCCTGCCCGCGACCAGCGGCTTCGTCGGCGAGTTCATGGTGATCATGGGTGCGATGAAGGCCAATTTCTGGCTCGCCTTCGCCGCGGCGACGACGCTGGTGTTCGGCGCGGCCTACACGCTGTGGATGTACAAGCGCGTGATCTTCGGCGCGGTCGCGAACGACCATGTTGCTTCCCTGAAGGATCTGAATCCAAGGGAATTCCTCGTGCTGGGCGCGCTCGCGATCGCGGTCCTCGCCATGGGCATCTACCCCTTGCCCTTCACCGAGGTAATGCACGCCTCGGTCAACGACCTGCTGCGCCACGTGGCGCTGCCGAAATACTGACATGCGCATCGATTTCGCCCTCGTATTGCCCGAAATTCTGTTGCTGGTGGGCGCCTGCGCGCTGCTGCTGGTGGACCTGTTCGTCAAGGGGGAAGACCGGCGCACCAGCGTCCTCATGGCGCAGGGCGTGCTCCTGGCCTGCGCCGCGGCCACCGTGTTCGTGCTGTTCGGCACGGGCGGCCAGACGGGTTACGCCTTCCACCGCCTGTTCGTGTCCGACCTGATGTCGAACGTGCTGAAGCTCGCCGCCTACGGTACGGTATCGGCGGTGCTGGTGTACTCGCGCCAGTACCTGCTCGACCGTGGCCTGCTACGCGGCGAATACCTGGCGCTGCTGCTGTTCGCGCTGCTCGGCATGATGGTGATGATGAGCGCCAACAGCTTCCTGAGCGTGTACCTGGGCCTGGAGCTGCTGTCGCTGTGCCTATACGCGCTGGTGGCGCTGAACCGCGATTCGGCGGCTTCCACCGAGGCGGCGATGAAGTACTTCGTGCTGGGCGCGCTCGCCTCGGGCATGCTGCTCTACGGCATGTCCATGATCTACGGCGCCACGGGCACCCTGACGATCACCGACGTGGCGAAGCAGGTTGCGAACCTTTCCAGGGATTCATCCCAGCACACGTTCCTGATCTTCGGCCTGGTGTTCATGGTTTCCGGCATCGCCTTCAAGCTGGGCGTGGTGCCCTTCCACATGTGGATCCCGGACGTCTACCACGGCGCGCCCACCGCGGTGACGCTGGTGATCGGCACCGCGCCCAAGCTCGCCGCCTTCGCCATGGCGATGCGGCTGCTGGTGAACGGGCTGCTCGACCTGGCGGTCGACTGGCAGCAGATGCTGGTCATCCTCTCCGTGCTGTCGATGGCGGTGGGCAACATCACCGCGATCGCGCAGACCAACCTGAAGCGCATGCTCGCCTATTCAACCATCGCGCACATGGGCTTCATGCTGCTCGGCCTGCTCTCGGGCGTGGTGGGCGGCAACTGGTTCAATGCCGCCGACGCCTACGCGGCGGCGATGTTCTACACCCTCGTCTACGTGCTGATGTCGCTGGGCTCCTTCGGCCTGCTGGTGTTCCTGTCGCGCAAGGGCTTCGAGTGCGAGAACCTGGAAGACCTGCGCGGCCTGAACCGGCGCAATCCGTGGTACGCGTTCATTGTGCTGCTGCTGATGTTCTCGCTCGCCGGCGTGCCGCCCACGGTGGGTTTCTACGCCAAGCTCACGGTGCTCTCCGCCGCGGTAAACGCCGGCCAGGTCTGGCTCGCGGTGGTGGCGGTGCTGTTGTCGCTGGTCGGCGCCTTCTACTACCTGCGCATCGTCAAGCTGATGTATTTCGACGAGCCGAAGGACGAAACGCCGTTCGCCGGCCAGGCGCTGGGCCCGCGCGTGCTGTTCTCGGTAAACGGCCTGGCGCTGCTCGCGCTCGGGCTGCTGCCGCAGCCGCTGATGTCGCTGTGCTTTGTGGCCATCAAGAGCCTTTGAACGCGCCCGGCTGCTGAGCGTTTCCGGATGCAATGCGGCGTCTGCGGGGGTACGAAGTTCACGAGCCGCAAGGTCCTGTGGGAAGCGCTGATCGAGGAATGGCGGCTGTCGCCGGAAGAGGCGGCCTACATTGACCGCCAGCAGGGCGAAACCTGCGACAAGTGCGGCTCGAACCTGCGCTCGATCGCGCTGGCGAACGCGCTGCGGGCGTTTCTCGGCACCCGGGCGTTCCTGCGCGACGCCACCTCGTCGCTGGCTGGCAGGAGCCTCGCGCTGCTGGAGATAAACGAAGCCGGCAATCTGACCCCGGTGCTAAAGATGTTCGGGCGCTACACCTACGGCGCCTTTCCCCAGGTCGACATGCACGCGTTGCCGTACGCGGACGGCAGCTTCGATGCCGTCGTCCATTCGGATACCCTGGAGCACATCGAAGATCCGGTACGCGCGCTGGCCGAATGCCGGCGCGTGCTGCGGCCCGGCGGAGCACTATGCTTCACGGTGCCGGTGATCGTGGGGCGCATGTCGCGCAGCCGCGCGGGCCTGCCGAAGAGCTACCACGGCAATCCCGAGACCATGGCGGCCGACTTCGCGGTGCAGACCGAATTCGGCGCCGACGCCTGGGCCTACGTCCTGCAGGCGGGCTTCGCCGAAGTTTCGATGCACTGCGTGGCGTTCCCTGCTGGCATCGCCTTCCTCGCGCGAGGTGTCAGCGCTTGAAGCGCTTCCCGTATTCCTCGGCGAGTTCGGCGTTGCTTCTGTAGTTCGGCACGCGCAGCAGCAGGCGTTTGAAGGACTGGATGCGCCAGTTCGAATCCCGCACCTCGGTCTCCCAGTAGTTCCAGGCCAGCCTCAGGTTGCGCTCCTGGTCGAATTCAAAATAGAGCCGGGCGCGCGGGCTGGCGAACAGGTAGAGCCTGCCGTCGATGATCTTGAAGGTGCCCGCGTCGGCCGGCACCGGAATCGCGTAGGCCATCGACTGGGCGCAGAAGCCGCCGAACTGCGGCGCGTAGCGCTCCGGATTGGTGATGAACTGGCGCTTGCTTTCCTCGCTGGCGAAACGGTAGGTGACGCCGCGGTGGTCGGTCTTGATGTCGTTGCGTCCGGGTACCGGCCGGCCGGCGGTGAAGTAGGCCACCGCGTCATTGCCGGACAGCATCAGCATGCTGTCGCCACCCTCCGCGACCACGCTGACCGCGCCGCCGCAGCCGGCAAGCGCAGCCGCCGCGGCAAGCGCGAGACTACCTAGCCACAGACGCCCGTGAATCCGCATGCCGTACAGTAATCACAACCGTCTTTGCGGATCAAGGTGGTATTGGCGCATTCCGGGCACTTGGCGCCCGCCATCACGCGCGCCTGACCGCCTTTTCCATCCGGTCCGGGCTGTTCCATGAGGCCCATCTGCCGCAGCGGCAGGCCGTCCTCGCCGAGGATGCCGAGCATCGCGTAGCGGTGCAGGATGAGGCGCGCAACATAGGACACCGTCGACGGAAAGGTTTGTTGTTTCTTGGAGCCCGGCACGAAGGCCATGAAATCGCCCAGCGGCTCGGGGAAATCCAGCAGCTTCCTCAACTTCATGCCGATCCAGGCCGGGTCGAGCACGCGCATGTCGAGCGACAGGATCTTGCACAGCCCGTCGAGCGCGCGAGGATATTCGCCCGACAGCCACATCGAGTAGGGCCGCGTCACGCCCGCCGGGTGGCCTTCCATCGCGGGCAGTGCGATTTCCTTCAGGCCGAGCACGAAATCATCGCCTGTCCTCGGGTTGAGCACGTCCACGGTCCAGGACATGGTGCCGTCGGTGCCGGTCTTGGGCTCCTTCAGGCTGAACATGGCGTCCAGCAGCGGCGTGGGAGCGTCGGAAAATACATTCAGCTCTTTTGTCCGGTAAAGCAGCACCTGGGCAAATGCCGAAACAACCGACGGCATGCGCTTCTTCTCGCCGGAGGGCGGGAAGGGCATGTCGAACGGATCGTCGCCGGCGGTCTTGGCTAGCGTCTCCAGCTTCAGCTTGAGCCAGCCCGGGTCGTTGGCGCGCATGTCCATGGAAAGCGTCTTGGCGAGCGCGCCGAGGCCGCGCGGCTGCTCGCTGCCGTTCACCCAGACTTCGAACGCATGTTTGCGGCCGTTCTCGATGTGGCCGACGAAGACCGCGAACTGGTGCTGCGCGGTCTCGATCATGTAGGTCCAGGCCAGGTTGCCGCCGCTCAGGTCGGGCCGTCCCGGCCAGCGCAGGCTCGCCAGCACCGGCTGCGGCACGGTCTTGATGCGGATGCGCCGGTTCAGGTCGTCCTCGACGAAGTCCTGCGGCTTCTCGACTTTCGCGACCGAAAGCACCGAACCGAGCACCTTGTTCGGGCGATAGGTCGCGAGCCCCTTGAGCCCCGATTTCCAGGCGTGCATGTAGAGGTCCTGGAACTCCTCGTACGGATAGTCCTCGGGGACGTTGACCGTCTTCGAGATGCTGGTGTCGATGTAGGGCGCGACGGTCGCGACCATCTGCTCGTGCGCGCTGGCGGAAATCTCCAGCGCAGTGACGAACCAGGGCGGCAGGTTGTTCATGTCGCCGCCCGCAGCCCTGTATTTCCGCCAGGCGTGG
>JANYII010000212.1 GCA_025358705.1 Betaproteobacteria bacterium
GTGGGCGAGTTCCCGGAACTGCAGGGCATCATGGGGCGCTACTATGCGCTGCACGACAAGGAACCGGCCGCGGTTGCCGATGCGATCGAAGCGCACTACCGCCCGCGCTTCGCCGGCGACAAACTCCCCGAAGGTCCGATCGCCTGCGCCGTAGCACTCGCGGACAAGCTCGATGCGATCGCCGGCCTCTTCAGCATCGGCCAGCAGCCGACCGGCGACAAGGACCCCTTCGGCCTGCGCCGCGCCGCGCTCGGCGTCGTGCGGATCCTGGTCGAAAACAAGCTGCATCTGTCCCTGTATGAACTTGCGAAGGCCGCTTTTGAGCCGTTCAAGAGTCAGGCACCCGTGGAACTCATGCAGTTCGTGTATGACCGCTTTGCCGGCTACCTGAAGGAACAAGGGTTCTCGACGCTGCAGATTGATTCTGTCCTGAGCATGCAGCCCACCAGCCTTGCCGTGGTCCTGCGGCAACTCGAGGCCGTGAAGGCTTTCCAGATGATGCCGGAAGCCGAAAGCCTCGCCGCCGCGAACAAGCGGATCGTCAACATCCTCAAGCAGGCCGAAGCGAAGGGCGAATTGCTGGCGAATGCGACCGCGAGCGAGCTGAAGGAACCGGCGGAACGCGCGCTCCATGACGCCATCCAGAAGACGAACGCCGCCGCGAAGGTGCTCTACGAAAAAGGCGACTACACCGGCTATCTGAAGAGCTTCGCGGTGCTGAAGGCGCCCGTTGACACCTTCTTCGACAAAGTGATGGTGATGGTGGACGACGAGAAGCTGCGGCGCAGCCGGCTCGCGCTGCTGCGCGACCTGCGCGAATCGATGAACCGGGTGGCGGACATCTCCAGGCTCGCGACATGAAGCTGGTGATCCTCGACCGCGACGGCACCATCAACCAGGACAGCGAGCAGTACATCAAGTCGCCGGCAGAATGGAAGCCGATCCCGGGCAGCCTCGAGGCGATCGCGCGGCTGACGCAGGGCGGTTGGCGCATCGTGGTGGCGACCAACCAGTCCGGCATCGCGCGCGGGCTGTTCGACATGTCGACGCTGAACGCGATCCATGCCGAGATGCACCGCGCGGTCGGCCAGGCGGGCGGCAGGATCGACGCGATTTTTTTCTGCCCGCACGCCGCGGACTCGAACTGCGAATGCCGCAAGCCGAAACCGGGCCTGCTGCGCGAGATCGGTTCGCGCTTCGACCTGGCCCTGAAGGGCGTGCCGATGATCGGCGATTCGCTGCGCGACGTCGAAGCGGCGGCCGCGGTGGGCGCGCGGCCCTACCTGGTGCTCACCGGCAAGGGCAGGAAGACGCGCGACGCGGGCGGACTGCCCAAAGGCACGGAGATCTTCGCCGATCTCGCCGCAATAGCAGCGCAACTCGCGCCGTGACGGCCCGGGCCGCGATTCCGCACGCATGACATTCTTGCGCTCGGCCCTGTTCTGGCTCGCGCTGCTGGTTTTTACTCCGCCCTACGCACTCCTCGCTTTCGCCTGCGCGCCGCTGCCGCGCATGGTGCGCTACCGGGTGATTTCCGCCTGGTCGCGGTTGATGCTGCAATGCCTGCGGCACTTCTGCGGCATCCGCTGGAGTGTCGAAGGGCGCGAGCACATTCCGAAGCACCCCGCGGTGATCCTGTCGAAGCACCAGTCGGCCTGGGAGACGCTCGCCTTCCAGGAGATCTTCCCGCCGCAGGTGCACGTGCTCAAGCGCGAACTGCTGTGGATCCCGTTTTTCGGCTGGGGCCTGGCACTGATGAGCCCGATCGCGATCAACCGCGGGCGCGGCCTGGCTTCGCTGCGGCAGATGGCGCGCCGCGGCAAGGAACGCCTCGAGCAGGGCTTCTGGGTCGTGGTATTTCCCGAGGGCACGCGCGTCGCCCCGGGCAAGACGCGCAAGTACCGGCCGGGCGGCGCGTGGCTGGCGGCGCACGCCGGTGCGCTGGTGGTGCCGGTGGCGCACAATGCGGGTCGGGTCTGGCCGCGCAACTCCTTCCGCAAGTACGCGGGGAAAATAACGGTGCGCATCGGCCCGCCGATTGAAAGCGCGGGACGCGACCCGGAGACCATCAACGCGATGGCGGAAGAATGGATCGAGACGCAGCAAAAGACCCTGGACAGTTAGCGCTGTTCGATGAACCTCCACCCGCGGACGCGGCGCCGACGCGCCACGCGCTACTGGAAGGGCGCGCAGTCGAATTCCGCTTCGAGCGCCGGCACCGGCGCACCATCGGCATCAGGGTGAGCGAGCACGGGCTCTCGGTCGCCGCGCCGATGCGTGCGCCCTGGCGCGAGATCGAGGGCTTCCTGCACGAGAAGGCGCGCTGGATCCTGGACAAGCTCGACAAGCGCGCGGCAGCGGGCAAGCCCGCCACGATCTTTGGCGAGAGCGGCGAGACGTTGCCGTTGTACGGACATCAGGTCGTCCTCGTCGTAACCCCGTCGCGACGCTCGGTAAGCCTTGCGGGATCCGAGTTGCACTTGAACCACCCCGAGCCGCATCGCAGGGGCGCGGTCCGCACCCTGCTGCTCAAATGGCTCAAGGCGCGTGCCCTGGAGGCGTTGGCCCCGCGCGTGGCGCACTACGCGGCGCGCGTCAGCCTGCCGCCGCCGCCGCTGAAGCTGTCCAACGCCCGCACGCAATGGGGCGTGTGCATGTCGAGCGGGCGTATCCGCCTGTCCTGGCGCCTGGTGCACCTCGATCCGGAGCTGGCCGACTACGTGGTCGCGCACGAGGTCGCGCACCTGGTGGAACTCAACCATTCCGATCGCTTCTGGGCGCTGGTCGAATGGCTGTATCCTCACTGGCGAGAAGCGCGCGAGCGCATCGAGCACGACGCCGCAACCATTCCCAGAATATGAGGTAAGCACGCTCATGCGAATCCTGCACACCATGCTCCGGGTCGGCAACCTGGAGCGTTCGATCAAGTTCTACACCGAGGTGCTCGGCATGAAGCTGCTGCGCACCACCGACCGGCCCGACCAGAAATACTCCCTCGCCTTCGTCGGCTACGAGGGCGAAGACCGGGCCTCGGTGCTCGAACTGACCTACAACTACGGCGTCGACAAGTACGACCTCGGCGCCGGCTACGGCCACATCGCTCTCGAGTTTCCCGACGTGACGAAAACCTGCGAGGCGGTGCGCGCCAAGGGCGGCAGCGTCACCCGCGAGGCGGGACCCGTGAAGGGCGGAACGACTGTGATCGCATTCGTCGCGGATCCGGACGGCTACAAGATAGAGTTCATCGAGCGCAAACCTGCCTCGTAATGCGCAGGTAGTCCCCTGGTGAAAGATTCTCAGGCCTGAGTTTTGGGTCGATCCCGAGAATCTCGTAGTCCTCCGGCGTCAGCGACAACGCGTTGCGCAGGGTCTTGCGCCGCGCGCTGAAGGCTTCGCGCACGATCTTCTCGAGCATCGCCTGGTCCCAATCCGGCTTTTCCGCGAGCGGGACCAGGCGCACCACTGCGGAATCCACTTTCGGCGGCGGGCGGAAGGCGCCAGGCGCGACATTGAACAGCTTGTGCATGCGGAAGCGCGTCTGCAGCATCACCGACAGCCGGCCGTAGTCCGGCGTCGAGTGCTTCGCCACCATCCGTTGCACCACCTCGAGCTGCAGCATGAAATGCAGGTCTCGCAACCGGTCGGCGTGGCGCGCGAGGTGGAACAGGATCGGCGTGGAAATGTTGTAGGGCAGGTTGCCGACAACGCGCGTGCCCGGGGGAAATGCCGAGAAATCGTAGTCGAGCACGTCGGCGCAGGTGATTGTCAGCCGGTCCGCCGGAAATTCCGCCGCCAGGCGCGCGGCAAGGTCGCGGTCGATTTCTATCGCTGTGAGGTGCCCGATGCGCTCCAGCAGCGGCCGGGTCAGCGCGCCTTCGCCCGGGCCGATCTCGACGAGCGTTTCGCCGGGCGCAGGGGCAACCGCCTCGACGATGCGTCTCAGTACTCCGGGGTCGTGCAGGAAATGCTGGCCAAAACGCTTACGCGTTTTCAATTTTTTTCTTGCGCGTTTTCAATTCACTTGTCTTCCAGGCGCATCTCGACGTAGGTGCGATCGCGCAGCTGGCGCAACCAGTCCTGGAAGGATTCGTCCGCCTTGCGCTCCTTGAGCGCCTGCCGGGCCTGCATGCGGCGGCGTTCCAGCGTCAGCCCGGCTGCGCGGCGCTCGAGGACCTGGATCAAATGCCAGCCGAACGGCGATTTCACCGGCTGGCTGACTTCGCCGGGCTTGAGCGCATCCATGGCGCGCTCGAAATCCGGTACCGTATCGCCGGGAAGCAGCCAGTCGAGGTCGCCGCCGCGCGACGCACTGCCATCCGACGAGTGCAGGCGCGCCTGCTCGGCGAAATCTCCGCCGCCGGTGACGATGCGCTCGCGCAGGTCCAGCAGCCTGCGGCGCGCGTCTGCTTCGGAAACAACTTCGTTGGTCCTCACCAGGATGTGCCGCGCGTGGGTCTGCTGCACGGCGGCACCCTCCTCCGCCGCGCCGCGCTGCTCCAGAAGCTTCACGACATGGAAGCCGCCAGGGCTGCGCAGCACCGGGCTGGTCTCGCCGGCACGCAGGCTTTTCACCGCAGTGGCGAAAAGCTCGGGCAACCGGTCCTCCCCGCGCCAGCCCATGTTTCCGCCCTTTAACGCATCCGGCGCGTCCGAATAGGTTGCCGCGACCTTGGCGAAGTCCGCGCCGGAAGCCGCTTCGGCCCGCGCCTGCTCCGCCTTCTTGCGCGACTGCTCGATCTGTTCGGGGCTCGCCTGCTCGGGCAGGCGCACCAGCACATGCGACAGGTTGTATTCGCTGCGCGCGCTGCTGCTGCCCTTGGATTCGGCCAGGAACTGGTCGATCTCGCTGTCGCTCACGTCGATGCGGTCGTCCACTTCCCGCTCGCGCAGCCGCTGCAGCTGGATCTGCTGGCGCACTTCGTCGCGGAATTTGTCGAAGGCGACGCCGTCTTTTTCCAGTTCCCTGCGAAACGCCGACAGCGTCAATTTATTGTTTTCCGCGATGCGTTCCATGGCCCGGTCGAGCTGGACTTCCTCCACGCGGATGCCGTTCTCCTTCGCCAGCTGCAACTGCGCCTTGTCCAGGATCAATCGATCCAGGATCTGCCGCTCAAGGATGGCGCGCTCAGGCAACGGCGTGCCCTGCTGGCGCAGCTGCCGCTCGGCCAGTTCGCGGCGCTCGGAGAGTTCCGAGGCCGTCACCACCTCGCGGCCGACGACGGCGACGATGCGGTCAACCAGCACTATGCGTTGCGGCTGCCGCGCGGGCCGCGGCGGCGGCACCTGGCCCTGTGTCTGCGCGGGCGCATTCGGAGACGGGATCTGGCCCTGCGTTCGCAGGGGATCCTGCGCCTGGACGGCAATGGCAAAGCCCAGGATGGCGGCCGCGGAAATAATTCTCATCTGGGCCCCGTGCTAGTAGACCTGCTGGAACGGCAGTCGCGGATTCACGCTGGGCGGTATCAGTGAGCTCTGGTTCGGGTTGGTGACCGCGTATCCCGAAACGCTGCGCTTGAGCATGGTGATGATCTCGTCGGATCCGAGGCCACCCACGCCGTTGAACTCGAGTTGAAAGAACACTCCGGTGGAGGTCGTCTGCACCGCGGCCTGCAGCCGCTGGAACGCACCGCGAAACACCCAGCAACCGCCGTTGTACTCCATGCCCGCGATACCCTCCAGCAGGCGCGAGTCGCTCAACGAATAGTTCCAGCGGCCGATTGCATACCAGCCGGCCGCCACCGGCCACTGCCCCGAGACATCAACCTGCTTGAGCTGGGTTTCGCGATTGAACCGGTAGCTGGCGCTGACGACCTTCGCGATTTCCGGGGCATAGCGCGCCGAGACGCTGTAGCGCTCTGCACGCGACAGCTGCGGGTTGTACTGGACCGCGCTGTCGAAAGTGAAACTCTTCGCCAGGCGGCCGCCAAGGGACGCGAGAAGGTCGGACTGGTCCCTGGAGCGCAGCGCCGAAGCCGGCGTCAGGCCCACCCGTTCGTCCGAGAAATAATATCTCTGCCCGATGGTGGCGCGCAGCAGTTCCTCGCCGTTCGGCGTGACGAGCCGGGAGCTCGCTGCCACCGTGATCTGGTTCGCGTCGCCGAAGCGGTCGTTGCCCGCGAAGCGGTTCTCGGTGAATATCTGGCTGGAATTGAAGTCCGCGAGGGCGGTGTCGAACAGCGGATTCTGGTTCTGGTTGCGGTACGGCGCGTAGACATAAAACAGCCGCGGCTCGAACGTCTGGGTAAGCGGCTGGCCGAACCAGTTCGCGGCGCGATCGAAAATCATGCCGCTGTCTATGCTCATCCACGGCAGCGATACGCTCTGCTTTGCCGGCTGGCCGATGGCGGCATTCGTCAGGTTGTAGTCCGTGTAGCGCAGGCCGACTTTCGGCGTCACGAAGTAGCCGGGCGCCAGGATCGGCAACGCCAGCGTCGGATTTAGCGCGATGCGCG
Organism: Betaproteobacteria bacterium; assembly: GCA_025358705.1. Lineage (GTDB taxonomy): Bacteria > Pseudomonadota > Gammaproteobacteria > Burkholderiales > SG8-39 > RBG-16-66-20. The sequence goes on from JANYII010000212.1 coordinate 6,453, forward strand.
TTCCATCGACCAGTGTCGGGTGCGAAAAACGCACGAATTCGCCCGGCAACGTGACATCGAACCGCCCGCCGATGTCGCTTTTCGAGACGCCGAAATTGAACTGCGGCAGGCGGGCGTACGGAGACACGATCGGCGCCTTCGGATCCTGCAGCGTCTGGAATCGCTGCACCGCGCCCCGCAGATAGTAGGTCGATCCGGCATACGTGTCGCCGTAGTTCAGGGACGCCCCTTGCTGCAGGATCCCGGTCGAGACCTGCTGCACCCGCGACGAAAGGTCGACGAAGTAGCGCGCGTCGGAAACCCTGTTCAGGTCAAGGCGTCCCATCAGGTGCGGGGTGAACTGCTGCTCATGCACGAGGGAAAACGCGCTGCGCGGGGCACTAATCACATTGTCGCGCGGCATGTATTCATAGTGCATCTCCCCCTTGTAGCTGGAGTCGATGAAGCGGAAATCCGTCTTCAGCTGCTGGCCCCGCTTCGTCATGTAGGACGGGGTGACCGTGAGGTCCCGTTCCGGCGCGATGTTCCAGTAGTAAGGCAGGCCGAATTCAAGGCCGCGCCGGGAATTGTGCGAATACATGGGCGCGAGGAACCCGGACTTGCGCTGGTTGTCGAGGGCAAACGACCCGAAAGGCAGCGGCACAATCGTGGTATCGAAGAACTTGAGGCGGCCATCGCGCACGGTGCCGACCTGCTTGTCGTTGTCGATTTCCAGCTCGCGCGCCTCGAAGCGCCAGTCTTCCTTGCCGGGCTCGCAGGTGGTGAACATGCCCTGCACCAGCCGGATCCTGTCCTTGCCGAGGAATTCGAGGCGTTCGGCGGTACCGCGCATCACCGTGGTCTCGCCGCGCAGCAGGAAATTCGAGCCCTCGAAGACGCCGGTGTCGTCCAGCGTGTTGTAGCGCAGGCGCGGACCGAAAAAGCGATCCTCGCCGCGCAGGAATCGCACCCCGCCGTCGGCCTCGACGCGCCCGAATTCCTGGTTGAAGCGCAGGAATTCGCTGTAGATGGTGAGGTTTTCGCGCTGGAACTCGACCTGGCCGCGCGCGGTGACCTCCAGTTCCGAAACCCCCTCGATGCTCTGGGCGTCGATGGTCGTCGGACCCTTCGGCTTGGCAACGGGCGCCGCGGCGGGCGCGGGTACAGGCGCGGGTGCAGGCGCGACAGGCGCGGGCGCCTGGGCCCTGGCGAGGGCGCCGGGCAGGAGGAATAAAACCGGAAAAAGGAGCGCTGCGAAGCGCGCCGGGCGATGCTGCATGTGTGGAAGGCTCTGGGCGCGTTTCTTGAGAGTGAAAAGTGTCATAATTCCGCCCACTTCGCAATGGATTTCAGGCTCGTCGAGCTCGAGCGATGGCTCGGCGCAGAATTTCCGGCCATACCCTGCACGCTGGCCCCGGCCTCGGAGGATGCGAGTTTTCGGCGATATTTCCGTGCCCGCCTCGCCGACGGCCGCAGCTTCATCGCCATGGACGCGCCCCCGGGCAAGGAAGACTGCCGCCCGTTCCTGCACGTTGCCGGGCTGTTTGCGGCGGCGGGCGCGCACGTTCCCGCAATCCACGCTCAGGACCTGGGAGCCGGCTTCCTGCTGCTGGAAGATCTGGGCCACGCGACTTTCCTGGATGAATTTGAACGCCAGGCTGACCCTAATCCGCTCTATGCGGCCGCGACCGAGACCCTGATCCGGATCCAGCTGGCGAGCCGGGATTCAGTCCTTCCGGAATACGACCGCGCGCTGCTGGAGCGCGAGCTGCGCCTGTTCCCCGACTGGTACATCGCCCGGCAACTGCGGCGCGAGCTGGCGCCTGGCGAACGACAGGTACTGGAGAGCGCGTTTGAATCGCTGCTTGCCAATAACCTTGCCCAGCCACGGGTATTCGTGCACCGGGACTACCACAGCCGCAACCTGATGATCAGCGCGCCGCTGCCTGGCGTGCTGGATTTCCAGGACGCGGTCTACGGCCCGATCACCTATGACCTGGTCTCGCTGTTCAGGGACGCCTACGTGCGGTGGGAAGAGTCGCGGGTACTCGACTGGGTGGTGCGTTACTGGGAAAAGGCGCGCAAGGCCGGCCTGCCGGTACGCGCCGATTTCGCCGAGTTCTACCGCGATTTCGAGTGGATGGGCGCGCAACGGCAGCTGAAAGTGGTCGGGATTTTTGCGCGCCTTTGCCACCGCGACGGCAAGGAACGCTACCTTGCCGACATCCCGCGGGTGCTGGACTACCTCCTTGCCACCTGCAAGCGCTACCGCGAGCTGGCGCCTCTTGCTCAATTGCTCGAGAGCATCGCATCGAAATGAACGCCATGATCCTCGCTGCCGGCCGGGGAGAACGGCTGCGGCCGCTGACCGATTCGACGCCGAAACCGCTGGTCGAGGTCGCGGGCCAGACGCTGCTCGGGCGGCACCTGGAGCACCTCGCAGCCGCGGGCTTCGCGCGCGCGGTGATCAACGTTTCCCACCTCGCGCAGATGATCGTCGCCCGTTTTGGCGACGGCCGCCGCCTCGGGATAAGGATCGACTGGTCGCACGAAACCGAGCCGCTGGAGACCGCCGGCGGCATCGCGCAGGCGCGCCAACTGCTGGGGCCGGATCCATTTCTTCTCGTGAACGCGGACATCTGGTGCGACTACGCGTTTTCGAATTTGCGCGGATTCGACCTGGGCAAGCGCCTGTCGCACCTGGTCCTGGTGGAGAATCCGCCGCAGCACCCGGCGGGCGATTTTTCCCTCGATAGCGGCGTCGTCGGCAATGCCGCGTCGCCGCGCTACACTTACGCAGGCATCGCGGTGATTGCGCCGCAACTGGTCGCTGGCGTCGCTGCCGGCAGCAATGCGCCCCTCGCGCCGCTATGGCGCGCGGCGGCGGAACGCGGCGAAGTGACGGGCGAACTGTATGGAGGCTACTGGAGCGATGTCGGCACCCCGGAGCGCCTGTCAGCGCTGGAAGCGAGATTGAAAAAAACATGAAACCCAACGATCTCGATCCCGTACAGCACGGCGCGCGCCGCGCGCGCCTCGCGCAGGCGATGCAGGGCGGCGTGGCGGTCATTCCCACCGCGCCCGAGCGGATCCGCAACCGCGACACGCATTACCCCTACCGCTTCGACAGCCATTTTTACTATCTCACCGGCTTTCCGGAACCCGAGGCGGTGCTGGTGATCGTCGCGGGCGCGCAGCCCAAGAGCCTGCTGTTCTGCCGTGTAAAGGACGAGGAACGCGAAACCTGGGACGGCTTTCGCTTCGGGCCGCAGGCAGCGCGCGAGCGCTTCGGCTTCGACGAGAGCTATCCCATTTCCGATCTGGATACGAAAATCGCCGACCTGCTCGGCGACCAGCCCGCGCTCCACTATCCGGTCGGGGCCGACCCCGCCTGGGACGCACGCGCCATGGGCTGGCTGAACGCGGTGCGCGCCAAAGCGCGCGCCGGCACCAGCGCCCCGGAGCGGGTACACGATGTGCGCGCGCTGATCGACGAAATGCGACTGGTAAAGGATGCGCACGAACTCGACGTGATGCGGCGGGCCGCGGCGATATCGGCAGTCGCGCACCAGCGCGCGATGCAGGCCGCGCGCCCGGGACGCTATGAATACGAACTCGAGGCCGAGCTGCTGCACGAATTCCGCCGCAGCGGCGCCGAGTTCCCGGCCTACTGGCCGATCGTCGCGGGCGGCGCCAACGCCTGCGTGCTGCACTATGTGTCGAACGACGCCATGCTGCGCGACGGCGACCTGGTGCTGATCGACGCCGGCTGCGAACTCGCCGGCTACGCCTCCGACATCACGCGCTGCTTCCCGGTAGGCGCGCGTTTCTCCGGCGCGCAGCGCGAGGTCTACGAACTGGTGCTCGCGGCGCAGGCTGCGGCGATCGCCACGGTGCGCGCGGGCAGCGGCTGGAACGAACCGCACGACGCGGCGGTACGCGTGCTGGCCCGGGGAATGCTCGATCTCAAGCTGCTTTCCGGAACCCTCGATGCAGCGCTCGAGAAGGAAACCTACAAGCGCTTCTACATGCACCGCACCGGCCACTGGCTGGGCCTGGACGTGCACGATGCCGGCGACTACAAGCGCGCCGGAAAATGGCGCACGCTCGCGCCAGGCATGGTGCTGACGGTCGAGCCCGGACTGTATATCCGCGCTGCCGACGACGTGCCCGAACGCCTGCGCGGTATCGGCGTGCGCATCGAGGACGACGTGCTCGTCACCGGCAACGGCTGCGAAGTGATCACCGCCGCGACACCCAAGAGAATCGCGGACATCGAAGCGCTGAAGCGGGAAGCGATACGCAATGCCGGGTGAAATCGCCGTCCGGGGCGCCGGGCCGGTCGGTTGCACGCTGGCGCTGTTGCTCCACGCGGCGGGTAAAAGCGTCCGCCTGGTGGAAAGAAATGCGCCGCAGGCAAAGACACCGCTCAGGCCGATCGCGCTCTCGCACGCCAGCCGGCTGATCCTCGAGCGCATCGGCGCCTGGCGTGGGCTCGACCCCACGCCGATCGCGACGATCCATATCTCGCAGCAGGGGGCCTTCGGCCGCACTCGCCTGGACGCGGCGGACGCGGGCGTCCCGGCGCTGGGCTACGTGGTGGACTACGCGTCGCTGTTGAGATGCCTTGTATCCAGGCTGGAAGCCTCCGCAATCCGCATCGAGGCCGGGGCCGAAGGCGCCCTCCTCGTCGTCCATGCCGAAGGCACGTCCGGCGCATTGAAAGAAAAAAGCTATGCGCAGGAAGCGCTCGTGGCGCTCGTCACGACCCACCCGACCGCCGCGCATACCGCCTGGGAACGCTTCACGCCCGAAGGTCCCCTTGCCCTGCTGCCGCTCGGCGGGCGTTATTGCGCGGTTTGGGGCATGCACCCCGAGCGCGCTCAGGTATTGTGCGGCGCACCTGATGCGGAATTCCTGGCAGCTCTCGCGGATGCGTTCGGCGGACGCGCCGGCGAGTTCGTCGCCGTTGGCGAGCGCAATTGCGCGCCCCTCTCGTTGCGCGTGCGGAGTTCGCGCGTCGGCGTTCGCGAAGCCTTCGTCGGCAACGCCGCGCAAACGCTGCACCCGGTCGCCGGCCAGGGACTGAATCTCGGCCTGCGCGACGCCTGGGATCTGGCGCAAGTCTTGCAAGATGCGCAAGATCCCGGCGAAGCGCGCGTGCTGGAACGCTTCGCCTCGATGCGCCGTCTGGACGCGATGGCAAGCGTGCGGATCACCGATTTCCTGGCAGGAGCCTTTCTTGGCGCGAACCCGGCGGCCGGGCTGATGCGAGGTTTTGGTTTAACCGCGCTGGACATTTGCCTGCCGGCAAGGCGTTTTTTCGCGCGCCGCATGATTTACGGAACGTCGGCATTGCCCTAGTTGTCGCGGCAGTTGCAATAGTGTTTGAATTACGCAACAGCACCGATGTTTTTTGGCAACGGAACGCGTTAGAATCCGCTCCCCTCGCATGACGTCAAACCACTAGTACAGATGCAGCTCGGCGCGCATGTCCTGCGCAATGGCTTGTTCGCGGCGCCGATGGCTGGCGTCACCGACCGGCCCTTCCGCACGCTCTGCCGGCGCTACGGCGCGGGTCTCGCGATCTCCGAGATGGTGTCGTCGCGTCCGGAACTGCGCGGCACCCGCAAATCGCGCCTGCGCCTGGAGCATCGCGGCGAAACCGGCCCCGTTTCGGTGCAGATCGCAGGAGCCGACCCGGCCATGATGGCCGACGCCGCCCGCGTCAATGCCGCCGAAGGCGCGCAGATCATCGACATCAACATGGGCTGCCCGGCGAAAAAGGTCTGCAATGTCGCCGCCGGCTCGGCGCTGCTGTCCGACGAACCGCTGGTGGCGCGCATCCTCGAGGCGGTCGTCGCCGCGGTCGATGTGCCCGTGACGCTGAAGATCCGCACCGGTCCGAGCCCCGAGCGGCGCAACGCCCTGCGCATCGCGCGCATTGCCGAGAGCGCGGGCATCCAGATGCTCGTGGTGCACGGGCGTACGCGCGCCTGCGGCTTTCGCGGAGAAGCGGAATTTGAAACCATCGCCGAGGTCAAGGCGGGGGTGCGCATTCCCGTGATCGCCAACGGCGACATCGCGACACCCGAAGAAGCGCGGCGCGTGCTGCGGTTCACCGGCGCCGACGGCATCATGATCGGCCGGGCCGCCCATGGCCGTCCCTGGATTTTCCGCGAGTTCCTGGCGTTCCTGCATGACGGGGAAAAGCTCGCGCCACCGCTGGCAGCGGAGATGCGTGCGGTCGCGCTCGAGCACCTCGAAGGCATCTATTCGCTTTACGGCGAAGAACTCGGCGTGCGCATCGCGCGCAAGCACATCGGCTGGTACACGCGCGGCCTCCCGGGCGGCGAGGCATTCCGCCGCGAGGCGGTCCAGATCCTGTCGGCGCCGGCGCAACTCACCGCCGTGGCGCGTTTCTACGACGGATTGATGCACATCGACGCGAGGGTCGATCCTGCATGAGCCGCAACACCGAGCTCGCCGATGCGGTGAAGCGTTCACTGGAACGCTACTTCAGGGACATGGACGGCGAGCAGCCGACCGCGATCTACGACATGGTGCTGAAAAACATCGAGCGGCCGCTGATCGAGACGGTGCTTGGCAAGGCCGAAGGCAACCAGAGCGCCGCCGCGGCGATGCTCGGCATCGACCGCAACACCCTGCGCAAGAAAATCCAGCAGCTGCGGATCAAGGCGTGAAGGTAGCAAGGGCGCTCATCAGCGTCTCGGACAAAGCGGGCGTGGCGGAGTTCGCCCGCGCCCTCGCCGGCCTGGGAGTGCAGATCCTTTCCACCGGCGGCACCGCCAAGCTGCTCGAAAAGGAAGGCATCCGCGCCACCGAAGTATCGGCGCACACCGGCTTTCCTGAAATGCTCGACGGCCGGGTGAAGACGCTGCATCCGAAGATCCACGGCGGCATCCTCGCGCGGCGCGACAGCCGCGAGCACATGGCCGCGATCGAGAAAGCGGGCATCGCGCCGATCGACCTGATCGTGGTCAACCTGTATCCGTTCCAGGCGACGGTTGCCGATCCTGACTGCACGCTCGAGAACGCGATCGAGAACATCGATATTGGCGGCCCGGCAATGCTGCGCGCCGCAGCGAAGAACTATGGCGGCGTCGCGGTGGTAGTCGACCCCGCGGACTACGCGAAGGTGCTGGAGGAAATCCGCGCCACCGGCAGCGTTGCCGAGGCGACGCGCTTCGCGCTGGCGAAGAAGGTATTCGCGCACACCGCCAGCTACGACGGGGCGATCGCCAATCACCTGTTCTCGCTGGACGCGAAAAACCGCCGCCGCCCCTACCCTGACGTGCTGAACCTGCAATTCGTGAAGCGCCAGGAAATGCGCTACGGGGAAAACCCGCATCAATCGGCTGCGTTCTACCGCGACCAGCATCCGGTGGCAGGCGGCATCGCCGCGTTTTCCGTGCTGCAGGGCAAGGAACTCTCCTACAACAACGTGGCGGATTCCGACGCCGCCTGGGAGTGCGTGAAGAGTTTCGCCGAACCGGCCTGCGTCATCGTCAAGCATGCCAATCCCTGCGGCGTGGCGATCGCCGGGAATCCGCTCGCGGCCTACCGCAAGGCGTTCAGCACCGATCCGACCTCCGCGTTCGGCGGCATCCTCGCCTTCAACCGCGCCCTCGACCGGGCGGCCGCCGAGGAAGTCGGCAAGCAGTTCGCCGAGGTCATCATCGCGCCGCGCGTCGAGCCCGCGGCGCGCGAGTTCCTCGCCTCGAAGCAGAACCTGCGCGTGCTCGAGGTACCGATATCGCACGACACGCAGGCGCATGATTTCAAGCGCGTTGGCGGCGGCCTGCTCGTGCAAAGCAGCGACGACAAGGTCCTGGAAAAAAAGGACCTAGCGGTAAAGACGAAAAAACAACCCACCGAAGCGCAGTGGACGGATTTGCTGTTCGCGTGGAAAGTGGCGAAGTACGTGAAATCCAACGCCATCGTGTTCTGCCGCGACGGCGCCACCGTCGGCGTCGGCGCCGGGCAGATGAGCCGGATCGACAGCGCCCGCATCGCCGCGATCAAGGCGCAGAACGCCGGCCTCTCGATCGCCGGCTCGGTGGTAGCGTCGGATGCCTTCTTCCCGTTTCGCGACGGGCTGGACGCGGTCATCGACGCCGGCGCCGCGGCGGTGATCCAGCCCGGCGGCAGCGTGCGCGACGACGAAGTCATAGCCGCGGCCGACGAGCGAGGCATCGCCATGGTCTTCACCGGCGTTCGCCACTTCCGCCACTGACATGAAATTGCTGGTCATCGGCTCGGGCGGGCGCGAACACGCGATGGCGTGGAAACTCGCGCAAAGCCCGAAGGTGCAGAAGGTGTTCGTCGCACCGGGCAATGGCGGCACGGCGACCGAAAATGGTTTGGAGAATGTTTCTCTTTCTTCTTTTGATGCATTGATTTCTTTTGCAAAAAAAGAACAGATTTACCTGACCGTCGTGGGACCCGAGGCGCCGCTCGCCGCGGGCATCGTCGATGCCTTCCAGGCGGCGGGCCTGAAGATCTTCGGTCCGGTGCGCGCGGCGGCGCAATTGGAGGCCTCGAAGGATTTCGCCAAGCAGTTCATGGCGCGCCACGGCCTGCCGACGGGAAAGTACGCGACCTTCACGGACGCCGCGCAAGCCCGGGCCTACGTCGACAGGCAAGGCGCGCCGATCGTGATCAAGGCAGACGGGCTGGCCGCCGGCAAGGGCGTGGTGGTGGCGGCCACGGCAGGCGAAGCGAAGGCCGCGATCGACCTGATGCTGGTGCAGAACAGGCTGGGCGACGCCGGCGCCCGGGTGGTGATCGAAGAATTCCTCGAGGGCGAGGAGGCAAGCTTCATCGTCATGGCGGACGGCGCCCACGCGCTGCCGCTCGCCACCAGCCAGGACCACAAGCGGCTGCAGGACGGCGACCAGGGGCCGAATACCGGTGGCATGGGCGCGTACTCGCCCGCGCCGGTGGTAACGCCGCAACTGCATGCGCGCGTGATGCGCGAGATCATCCAGCCCGCGATCGCCGGCATGGCGAAGGACGGTACGCCCTACGTCGGGTTTCTTTATGCAGGCCTGATGATCGACAAGGCGGGCAACCCGAAGACGCTCGAGTTCAACTGCCGGCTTGGCGATCCCGAGACGCAGCCGATCATGCTGCGGCTCAAATCCGACCTGCTCGCGCTGGTCGAGCATGCGCTGGAAGGCACGCTGAATCGCGCCGCCACCGACTGGGACATTCGCCCGGCGCTGGGCGTGGTGCTCGCCGCGGGCGGCTATCCGGATGAGCCGCTCAGAGGCGCCGAGATCACCGGACTGCCGAAAGCCACTGAAGATTGCCGCGTGTTCCACGCCGGCACGAAGCTCGAAAACAAGAAATTGATGACGAATGGCGGCCGCGTACTTTGCGTCACCGCGCTCGGCGGCTCGCTGAAGATGGCGCGCACGCGCGCCTACGAAGCGACGGACGCCATCCGCTTCGACGGCATGCAATACCGGAAAGACATCGGCCATCGCGCCTTGAAAAAGGGTTGAGCGCGTGGATACGCGCCCGGTCCGCGACTACTTCACCGCGCTGCAGGCGCGCATCGTTTCGGCGCTGGAGTCGCTGGACGGAAACAGCTTTTCCGCCGACACTTGGCAGCGCGCCGATGGCGGCGGCGGCACCACCTGCATTCTCGAGGAAGGCAAGCTGTTCGAGCGCGGCGGCGTCGGTTTCTCGCACGTTTCGGGCAAGGAACTGCCGCGCAGCGCTTCCGCTGCGCACCCGCAGCTCGCCGGGCAGCACTACGAGGCCATGGGCGTATCCCTGGTGCTGCATCCGCACAACCCGTTCTGCCCGACGGTGCACTTGAACGTGCGCTTCTTTTCCTCCGGCGAGACCTGGTGGTTCGGCGGCGGCATGGACCTCACGCCTTACTACGGTTTCGAGGACGACGCGAAGCACTTCCACCATACCTGCAGGCGCGCGCTGGAACCCTTCGGTGCGGAGCTGCACCCCAGGTACAAGAAGTGGTGCGATGAATATTTCTTCCTCAAGCACCGCAACGAGCCGCGCGGCATAGGCGGCATCTTCTTCGATGACCTGATGGCGCCCGATTTTCCCGGCGCGTTCGCCGTCGTGCGCTCGGTCGGTGATCACTTCATCACCGCCTATGCGCCGATCCTCGAGCGCCGCCGCGCCATCCCCTGGGGCGACGCCGAACGCGCCTTCCAGTGCTACCGGCGCGGGCGCTACGTGGAATTCAACCTGGTGCAGGACCGCGGCACGCTGTTCGGCCTGCAATCCGGGGGCCGCACCGAATCCATCCTCCTGTCCATGCCGCCCGCGGTCACCTGGCGCTACGACTGGAAACCCGCGCCCGGCTCAGCC
>JANYII010000224.1 GCA_025358705.1 Betaproteobacteria bacterium
GCCTTGCGGAAGGCGTCCTTGTTGTAGAACAGGATCGGCGTCGAGATATTGAACGGCAGCGCGAGCAGGTGCCCGCCATTGTCGGAGAAATAGCCAGCCACCGCGGGCAGGAACAATTTCGGCTCGAGGCGCTCGCCGTTCTCGGCCATCACGTGCGCGAGCGGCCGCGTCGCACCTTTTGCCAGCATCATGTGCGCGGTGCCGACTTCGTAGACCTGCACGAGGTGCGGCCCGGTCCCCGCGCGCTGCGCCGCCAGTGCGTCGATCATCACGTCCTCGTAGCTGCCCTTGTGCTCGGCGACGACGCGGTACTCCTTCTGCGAATCGTTGAAGCGCTGCACCAGCGCATCGAGTTCGCCGCCCAGCGCCCCTCCCATCGCATGCCACAAGCGGACTTCCTGCTGCGCAGCCGCCATGCCGCAAAACGAGGCGAGAAGGATCGAAACGAGGGTGTGTCGCATAGGCGCGGGATTGTACGGCGGTATGATGTGATCCATGGCCGCCTCGCACGAATTGGATGCATTTCAGGTTGCAGCGCAATATTCGAGCGGCGCGCTGTCGCCGGTCGAATTCACGCGCGCCTGCCTCGAGCGCATCGACGCCTGCGAGCCGCGCCTGAATGCGATGTACCGCATCGATCGCGATGGAGCGCTGGCATCGGCCAAAACGGCGGAAGCCCGCTGGCGCGCGAAAAAGCCGCGCTCTCCGCTCGACGGCGTGCCCGTCACCATCAAGGAAAACATCTACACCAGGGGCGACCCGGCGCCGATCGGCACCAGGGCGAACGATGACACCGCGCCGCAACCTGCCGATGCACCCCCGGCTGCGCGGCTTCGCGAAGCGGGCTGCGTGATCCTCGGCAAGACCACCATGCCCGACTTCGGCATGCTGTCCTCGGGGCTCTCGAGCATCCACGGCATCACCCGCAATCCGTGGAATACCAATCGCAATACTTCCGGGTCCAGTTCAGGCGCGGGCGCCGCCGCCGCCGCCGGTTATGCGCCGCTGCACCTGGGCACCGACATCGGCGGCTCGGTGCGCCTGCCGGCCACGCACTGCGGCATCTTTGCGCTCAAGCCCAGCCTCGGGCGCGTGCCGGTCTACCCGCCCTTCATCGGCCGCGTCACCGGCCCGATGACGCGGGATGTCGCTTCCAGCGCCGCGCTCATGAACCTGCTCGCGAAACCCGACGCGCGCGACCACATGAGCTTGCCTTTTGAAGAAATTGATTTTTTAAAGGGGTTGGAAAAAAACTTAAATCTCAAAAACCTGAAAATCGGCTTTCTACCCGACATGAAGGTCGGCCTGCCCGTGCACGCCGAAGTCGCCGCCGCCGCCGCTGCCGCGGCGAAGGCGCTCGCCGCTGCCGGCGCGATCGTCGAGGAGATGCCGTCCTTCCTCACCGTCGAGCTGCTCGACGGCATGTGCCGCTTCTTCGAGGCGCGCTCGTACAACGACTACGCTGCGCTGCCGCCCGCGAAGCAGGCGAAAGTCCTGCCCTTCATCGCCGAGTGGAGCACCTGGCGCGCGAAGAACTTCACCGGCCGCGACGTCATGGCCGCGTACAACGCCTACATTGCGCTACGCGACGTCACCGTGCGCTCCACCCAGCCTTACGACTTCGTGATTTCGCCGACTTCACCGGTCCTGCCTTACGAGGCCGAACTGCCCTCGCCCAACAACGATCCGCGCAACGCCCTGCCGCACATCGCCTTCACGGTGCCCTACAACATGTCCGAGCAGCCCGCCGCCTCGCTCAACTGGACGCACAGCACGGATGGATTGCCGATCGGGATGCAGATCATCGGCAAGCGCTTCGACGACCTCGGGGTGTTGCGGCTATCGCGGGCGCTGGAGCAGCTCAGGCCGGCGCAGAAGCCCTGGCCTCAGCCCTAGCCTCACCACTCCCGTCGTCCCCGCGGCTTTAGGCGGGGACCCAGGTTTCTTTTTTCCTAGGCCTTCGTCCCCAAGTCCGCGGCGATGAGCCGAAGTTGTTCCAGCGCCCCCTCCAGATCCTCGATCATCTCCTGCGCGATCACCTCGGGGGCCGGCAGATTGTCTGAGTCCTCCAGCGAATCGTCCTTGAGCCAGAAGATGTCCAAGCTCGCCTTGTCGCGCGCGACGAGCTCGTCGTACGCGTAGCCGCGCCAGCGGCCCTCGGGCTTCTTCTCCGACCACGTCGCTTTGCGCTCGTGGCGGTTCTTCGCGTTGTAGCACGCGACGAACTCGTCCAGGTCCGCACGCTTGAGGAAGTTGGTCTTCAGCGTGAAGTGCTTGTTGGTGCGCAAGTCGTAGATCCAGAGCTTCTTCGTCCACGGCGTCGCGCTGGCGGCCTTGCGGTCGAAGAAGAGCACGTTCGCCTTCACGCCCTGCGCATAGAAAATCCCCGTCGGCAGCCGCAGCAGCGTGTGCACGTCGCAGTCGGCGAGCAGCTTCTTTCGGATCGTCTCGCCCGCGCCGCCCTCGAAGAGCACGTTGTCCGGCACCACCACCGCCGCGCGGCCGTTCA
>JANYII010000255.1 GCA_025358705.1 Betaproteobacteria bacterium
GATGCCGCGAATCCACACCGGTGCCGTCATCTGGTATTCGGGCACGCCGATGCGCTTGCGCGCGAGCTGCTCCGGTCGCCGGATGCCGCTCTTCGCCGAGACGAAGATGCACGAATGGCGGAAGAACCTCGACGGGAATACCGGGATGGCGACGAACGGCGGGTCCTTCTGCTGCAGCGAGAGCACGTAGGAGGAAAGCGACATTTCGGCGCAGTCGAATTCGCGCTTGCGCAGCATGCGGAAGAACGTCTCCTCGACCGGCAGGTTGAGGCATACGAGGTCGATGCCCTCGGCCTTCACGCTGCCGTCCGCAAGCGCCCGCGTGCGGTCGTAGTCCCAGCACGCGAGAGAAAGTTTTAGCTTTGCCATGGGGGAACTTAGTATACGTTTCTGTAAACTGGACGCCGGCATGAAATTCCTGCTTCCGCTCCTTCTCGCGATATCGAGCATTGCCGCGGCCCAGGACTGGCCGTCGAAACCCGTGCGCATGGTGGTGCCGTATGCAGCGGGTGGGCTGCCCGACACCATGGCGCGAATTGTCGGGGTGCGCCTGGCGGAGGCGACCGGGCAGCAATTCGTGGTGGAGAACCGTGGAGGGGCGGGTGGCATATCCGGCACCGATGCAGTGGCGAAATCCGCCCCGGACGGCTATACGCTGCTGGTGGCCGATGTCGGGCAGATCGCCATCAATCCCCATGTCTATGCCAAGCTTCCCTACGATCCCCTGAACGACCTGGTCGGCGTCACCCTGCTCGGCACCACCTCACTGTTCCTGGTGGCGCACCCGGACGTTCCCGTCGCAAGCTTTGCGGAGCTGGTCGCATTGGCGCGCGCGCGGCCGGGGAGGCTCAACTACGGATCTTCGGGCACCGGCAGCATCCATCACCTGGCGACCGAGGCGCTCAAGGCCGCGCTCAAGCTCGATATCGTGCACGTGCCCTACAAGGGCATGGGCCAGGCGGTGCCCGCACTGCTTGGCGGGCAGGTCTCGATGCTGTTTTCGGCGCTGCCGGCGATCGAAGGGCAGGTGAAGGCGGGGAAGGTGAGGCTGCTTGCCATCAGCACACCGCGACGTTCTGCACAGGCGCCGGAGGTGCCGACGGTCGCCGAGCTCGGCGTGCCGGGCTACGATTTCGCGCCGGAGATCGGCGTGCTCGCGCCGGCGGGAATGCCGCCCGCCCTGGTCGCCAGGATTTCGGCGGAGATCGCGAAAGCAGTGAGGGCTCCAGAGGTGACGCAACGCTACCAGCAGCTGGGCATCGATGCCGTCGGCTCGACGCCAGAAAGCTACGGCGCGAGGAACCGGGCGGCCTACGAACGCTATGCGGAGGTGGTGAAGGCTTCCGGGGCGAAAGCGGAATGACGTCGGCCAGCGCGCAACTGAGGCACCTGATCGACGCGGCCGCGCCCTTCTGGACCGGCGAAGCGGAGGTGTTTCGCAATTACTGGAACTGGGAGCGGCGCAGCCGCGAGACCGACCGGCGCTGGCTCGCGCTGCAGTGTTCCAAGGAGATCTGGGGCTCCGGACTCGCGCCGCTGGACAAGGGGATCTTTCTCGGCCCCGCCGAGCAGCTGGTGGCCGCGTTTCCACGCATCGACATCTCGCTCGACCGCCGCGAGGTGCTGGATATCGCCGAGGGACTGCGCGCGGAGTTCGCGCATTACTGCGCCTTCGCCGACGCGCACGATGCGCTCGCGCTGCCCGGGGAGCCGAAGCTGAATCCGCATGCAGTGAAGACCGCCTGGAAGGAAGACCTTGAACTCTCCGCGCTGCGCTTCGCGCACAAAAGGGAGAACGCGAAGCTCGGGGATCGGGCGACCCGTTTCACCGAGGGTGGCTACTGCACGCTGTTTTCGGAAGGCATGGCGCTGAAGCACAAGACGCAAGGGCCTCATGGCCGGTCCAATGCGCTTATCGCGGAAGCCTGCGCGAACGTCTACGAGGACGAGTTCGGCCACATGCTGAAGGGCATCGTTGGCCTGGATGCGGAAGGACTTACGACCGCGGAGTGGGAAACGCTCAAGCGCATGGCGCTCGAACAGTTGCACGGCCGCATCCGGATGCGCAACGCACAGTTCGGCGCGCCGCTTGAGGGTGTCACGCTCGAGCGCGCGCTCGCCGGCCGCTGCGATCCGATCGCATTTGACTACGCTAAGGCAGGATCAAGACTGGCGGCATAAGCACCACCTCAGCCGGCATGGCGAGCGAAAGCACGCGGTCGCCTTGCGTCCGCGACAGGAACTGGCAACGCGGGAAGTTTGCGTAGCGCCCGCCCCAGGATCCTTCACCGCCGGACCGGATCTCGGATAGCGCAAGAATTCCCAGCGGACTGTTC
>JANYII010000256.1 GCA_025358705.1 Betaproteobacteria bacterium
CTCGCGACCGCCTGGGCCTTGTGCACAGTCAGGCCGAGGCAATCCAATATCGCCGCCTGGGGGCTGATGCTGGCCGCGGCAACAGGCCTCGGCTATGCCGGACAGATCGGACTCGTGCAACTGCAGGCGCAGATCGAGTCCTGGGCGATCGACTTCAACATGCGCGGCCTGGACGCCGACCCGTACCGCAGCGTCACCGAGATCGGCTCCATCGGCCGGCTGAAACTATCCGACGCCATCCTGCTTCGCGTTTACGCCGGCGAGAGCGATGCCGCCCGGGTGAAATTGCTGCATCGCTCGAGCTACAACACCTATTCGGGCGCGAGCTGGCTGGCGCGCGAGAGCGCCATGCAGGCGGTGGAATCGGAGACCGACAACACGACCTGGAATCTCGCGCTCACCGCGCAGCCCGCAGTTCAGGCCACTACCTGGAACGTGCGCATCGCGGCGCGCATCGACAACGGCAAGGCGCTGCTGCCCCTTCCTCCGGAGACGACGCGCCTCACCGGGCTGAACGCGCTCTCCATGCGCCGCAATTCGCTCGGCTCGGTGCATGTGGACGTGGGCGCCGATTGGCTGCAATACCGCGCTGAAGGCGCCGCGGGCGTCGAGACCGACGCGCCTCCCGCTGCGCCGGACTCGATCGTGCCGTCCGCCGAACGCGCGGTATTCGAGCGCATCGCCGCCGAACTCGGCTTGCGGAACGTGCCCGCGCAGGAAGCGGTACGCCGTATCGAGCGCCATCTCGGCGATTTCACGTATTCGCTGTACCGCGAGCGGCGTGCGCCGGACGGCGAAACCGCGCTCGGTGATTTCATGACGCGCACGCGCACCGGCCACTGCGAATACTTCGGCGCCGCCACCACGCTCTTGCTGCGCGCCGCCGGCATCCCGGCGCGCTACGCCACCGGCTACGCGGTGGAGGAACGCAGCGCGCTCGAGGACGCCTACATCGTGCGCAACCGTCACGCGCATGCCTGGTCGCGCGCCTGGATCGACGGCCATTGGATCGACATCGACACGACACCGCCGGACTGGGTCGCGGAAGAAGCCAAGCAGGCGCCCTTCTGGCAGGGCCTCGCCGACCTCGCACGCTGGGCGGGCTTTCGCTGGATCATGCGCGAGGAGTCCACCACCAGCGACGCCTGGTACGGCGTGCTCGCCGTCCTCGCCCTGATCCTCGGCTGGCGCATGTTCGGCGGCCGGCGCGTGGCGCGCAAAGCAACTCTCGCCTCAGGCGGGGCCAAGCGCAGCTATCCGGGCGAAGACTCGGAGTTCTATGCCGTGGAAAAATCCCTCGCCCCTCGCGCCGAGGGCGAAACACATGCGGCATGGGTGGCCCGGATCTCATCCGGCCTCACGCCGGCACAATTGGAGAAGCTGCGCGACGCCCTGCGCCTGCACCAGCGCTACCGCTTCGACCCCGAAGGCCTCGCCGCCACCGAACGTAACCGGTTGCGGGAACTGTGCCGCGACCTCAGCCCTCAAGCGCGGTGATGTGGTGCCCGTTGTCTGGATTGAACAGACGACCTACCGCTTACAAGGCGGGTGCTCTACCACTGAGCTAAACGGGCCGTGCGGGAATGCTTACTGCGGGAAAGTCTACTACTTGATGCGGCGCAGTTGAGGCTTGCCGCCGGTGGGTTTGGTGGGCTCTGTGGGCGCCGTAGTTGGCAAACCCGCGGGAACGGGCAGCGCGGTCGGGCCGGGTTCGTTGGACGGTCCGGAACTGTTCGACGATTCCTTCTCGGCCTCGGTCTGGATCGAGGGCTTGGCGACATCCACTTCGAAAGTCATTCCGTGTCCGGTTTCGCGCGCGTAGAGCGCGTAGACGCCGGCGACGGGCACCGAGATCTGGCGCGCGACGCCGGCGAAGCGCGCCGAGAACTCGATCAGCTCGTTTCCCATCTGCAGCTTGTGCACGGCGCTGGGCGCGACGTTCAGGGTGATCTCGCCATTGCGCACGTACTCCGAGGGCACCTGCGAGCGCGAATCCACCTTCACCGCGAGGTGCGCGGTATAGCCGTTGTCCACGCACCACTCGTAGAGCGCGCGCAGCAGGTACGGCTTGGTGGGAATTTCCGCGCTGGCCATGCCTACTTTCGCATCACCTTTTCGGAAGGCGTAAGCGCTTCGATGAACGCGGCGCGCGAGAAGATGCGCTCGGCGTATTTCATGAGGGGCGCGGCGGGCTTGCCGAGCTTGATGCCGTAGCGGTCCAGGCGCCAGAGCAGCGGCGCGATGGCGACATCGAGCATGGTGAAGTCGTCGCCCAGCATGTGCTTGGTGCGGGTGAAGATCGGCGAGAGCTGGATGAGCTGGTCGTGCACCTGCGCCTTGGCCTTGTCGATCAGCTTTTCCTTGCCGGACTCGAGCGCGTCAATATGGTCGAAAAGTTCCTTCTCCATGTTGAACAGCATCAGGCGGGCGCGCGCGCGCATCACCGGATCGGCGGGCATCAGCTGCGGATGGGGAAAACGCTCGTCGATGTATTCGTTGATGATGTTCGACTCGTAGAGCACGAGGTCGCGCTCGACCAGCACCGGCAGGCGGTTGTACGGGTTCATCACCGCGATGTCTTCGGGCTTGTTGAACAGGTCCACGTCGATGACCTGGAAGTCCATGCCCTTCTCGTAGAGCACGAAGCGGCAGCGGTGGCTGAAGGGACAGGTGGTACCGGAATACAGTTGCATCATGACGCGGGGTTCCTAGGCAGAGAAAAAAGCCGGGCGGAGCCCGGCTTTTGTGATTCACGAACAACTCTTAATGCACGTCCTTCCAGTATTCCTTCTTCAGCGCGTAAGCGAAGATGAAGAGGATGCCGAGGAAGAACAGCACCACGACGCCGATGCGCTTGCGGCTGCTCGCCGCGGGCTCGGCCATGTATTCGAGGAAGTTCACGAGGTCCCGCACGGTGACGTCGTACTGCACCGTGTTCTGCGTGCCGGGCGCGAGCTGCGTCCACTTCATTTCATGGCCGCCGCCGTGCGCACCCTCGGCGCCCTTGCCGTCGCCCTCCTTCGCTTCGACGGATTCCGGTCCATACGCGCGCTCGCCCTGCAGCGTCCAGAGCGCGTGCGGCATTGCCACCTGCGGAAACACCGCGTTGTTCCAGCCGGTCGGCGACTTGGGGTCGCGATAGAAGGTGCGCAGGTAGGTATAGAGCCAGTCGGCGCTGCGCGAGCGGGCAATCACGCTCAGGTCCGGCGGTGCGGCGCCGAACATGGCCTTGCCGTCTTTCGCGGTGAGCGCCACTTTCATGGTGTCGCCGACCTTGGCGTCGGTAAGCACCAGGTTGTTGAAGATCTGGGCTTCGGTAAGGCCGATGTCGGTGAGCCGGTTGTAGCGCATGAACTGCGCGCCATGGCAGTTGAGGCAGTAGTTGACGAAGGTGCGCGCGCCCGCCTGCAGGCTGAGCATGTCATTCGGATCGGTCGGCGCGTGGTCGAGCCGGTAGCCGGCTTCCGACGCCAGCGCAATGGCTGGAACGAAGAAAAGCACGACAAGGATTTTCTTCATTGCGCGCCTCACATCGTCACCCGGTCGGGTTCGGGCTTGCATTTGTCGATCGCCGTGTACCAGGGCATCAGGAAGAAGAACGCGAAGTAGATCACGGTAAAGATCCGCGCCACCACCGTGGCCACGTCGGCGTTCCCCATCCAGTTGCCGAACTGGCCCCACACCGTGACAGGCTCGGTGCCAAGGTAGCCCAGCACCAGGAAGGTGACGGTGAATATCGCCAGCGCACTCTTGTAGAGAATGCCGCGGTATCGGATCGACTTCACCGCGCCGCGGTCGAGCCAGGGCAGCAAGAACAGGATCAACGTAGACAGGCCGAACAGGGCCACGCCTGGAAACTGCGAGTTGAACAGCGGCGGAACCGCACGCAGGATCGAGTAGTACGGCGTGAAGTACCAGACCGGCGCGATGTGCGTCGGGGTCTTCAGCGGATCGGCCGGGATGAAGTTGTTGTACTCGAGGAAGTAGCCGCCCATCTCCGGCACGAAGAACAGGATCGCGCAGAAGATCATCATGAACACCACGGCGCCCGCCAGGTCCTTGACCGTGTAGTACGGATGGAACGGGATGCCATCGAGCGGATGCCCGTCCGGGCCCTTTTTCTTCTTGATCTCGATGCCGTCCGGGTTGTTGGAGCCGACGTCGTGAAGCGCGAGGATATGCGCCGACACGAGGCCCAGCAGCACCAGCGGGATCGCGATCACATGCAGCGCGAAAAAGCGGTTCAGCGTCGCGTCGCCCACCACGTAGTCGCCGCGGATCCAGAGCGCCAGGTCCGGCCCGATCATCGGAATAGTGGCGAACAGGTTAACGATCACCTGCGCGCCCCAGTACGACATCTGGCCCCAGGGCAGGAGGTAACCCATGAAAGCCTCGGCCATCAACGTAAGGTAGATCAGCACACCGAAGACCCACACCAGTTCCCGCGGCTGCTTGTACGAGCCGTAGAGCAGGCCGCGGAACATGTGCAGGTAGACCACGACGAAGAACGCCGAGGCGCCGGTCGAGTGGATGTAGCGGATCAGCCAGCCGCCGGGCACGTCGCGCATGATGTACTCGACCGAGCCGAAGGCGAGCGCGGCATCGGGCTTGTAGTTCATCGTCAGGTAGATGCCCGAGACAATCTGGATCACCAACACGATCAGCGAGAGAGCGCCGAAGAAATACCAGAAGTTGAAGTTCTTGGGCGCGTAGTACTCGGCGGCGTGCTTGCGGAATTCCTCGGCGACGGAAGGCATCCGCGCATCGAACCAGTCCCACAACGCCATCAGACGGCTGGCCATGTCTTACGCCCCTTTCTTGTCGTCGCCGATCAGCAGCTTGGTGTCGGAGAGATACGCGTGCGGCGGCACGTCGAGGTTGACCGGCGCCGGCGCTCCCTTATAGACGCGCCCGGCAAGGTCGAACTTGGAACCGTGGCAGGGGCAGAGGAATCCGCCCGCCCAGTCGGCGCCCATCTCGCCCTTCGCCTCCACGGTCTTCTGCTGCGGCGAACAGCCCAGGTGCGAACAGATGCCGACCAGCACCAGGATCTCCGGCTTGATCGAGCGGTACTCGTTCTTCGCGTATTCCGGCTGCAGCGGGACTTCGGATCGCGGGTCGGTGACTTTGTCGTCCGACTTCTTTACCGCCTCGAGCATTTCCTTCGTGCGGCGCATGATCCACACAGGCTTGCCGCGCCATTCCACGACCTGCATTTCTCCCGGCGCAAGGTTGGAAATATCGGCCTCGACCGGCGCCCCGGCGGCCTTGGCGCGCTCCGAGGGCCAGAAACTCCAGACGAAGGGCACGGCGATGCCGGCCCCCGCCGCGCCCGCTACCGCCGTGGTGGCGACAATCAGGTTGCGCCGCGTGTTGTCGATCTTTTTTTCGCTCATGGAGGCTTCTGCTGAAGGGTGAGAGGCGGGTTCGCAGGTAAACGGCAGGTGCGATTCTATCTTTTCGCTGCGGGAATGTCCACGTTTTCGCGCCTAAGTGGTTAAAACCAAAGGCGAAACATGATAAATTGACAGGTTCCATGCGCCGCCTCTGGATCATCTTTTCGCAGACCGCCACGATCTGCCTTGCGCTCCTGTTCGTGGTCTCCACGTTGAAGCCCGAATGGCTGCCGACGCGCGGCGGCCAGCCGGGCGAGGCACCCAGGTTTACGGTTTTCCAGCAGGAAGCGTCGCCGCCGGCCACGTCCAGCGGGCCGCGCGCCGACTCGTACTACGAGGCGGTACGCAAGGCGGCGCCATCGGTGGTCAACGTCTTCACCTCCAAGGAAGTGAAGGTGCCGCGCAATCCCCTGCTGAACGATCCCGTACTGCGGCGGTTTTTCGGCGACCAGCTCGGCAGCGACACGCAGCGCTCCTCCAGCCTCGGTTCGGGCGTGATCGTGAGCCCGAGCGGCTACATCCTGACCAACCATCACGTCGTCAACGCCGCCGACGAAATCGAGGTCGCCACTCCCGACGGCAAGAAGCTGCTCGCCAAGGTTGTCGGCAGCGATCCCGATACCGACATCGCGGTGCTGCGCGTCGATGCCAAGGACCTGCCCGCGATCACCTTCGGCTCTTCCGAGAACCTTCGCGTCGGCGACATCGTCCTAGCCATCGGCAATCCGCTCGGCATCGGCCAGACCGTGACTTCGGGGATCGTGTCGGCGCTCGGCCGCACCGGCCTTGGCATCAACACCTTCGAGAATTTCATCCAGACCGACGCGGCGATCAACCAGGGCAATTCCGGCGGCGCCCTGCTGGATGCGCGCGGCAACCTCGTCGGCATCAATACCGCGATCCTGTCGCAGAACGGCGGCTCGATCGGCATCGGCCTCGCCATCCCGGCGTCGCAGGCGAAAGCGGTCATGGAACAGATCATCAAGTCAGGCACCGTGACGCGCGGCTGGATCGGGGTCGGATTGCAGGCGATCACGCCGGAGATCGCCGAATCGTTCAAGCTCGGCTCGATTCGCGGCGTGCTCATCAACGAGATCGTCCGCGGCGGACCCGCTGACAGGGCCGGCGTCGCGCTCGGGGACATCCTGGTCTCGATTGACGGCAAGCCGATTGCGGAGCCGCAGGACGTTCTCAACATCGTTACCGGAATTGCTCCCGGAAGCGCCTCGAAACTTGCGTTTAAGCGCAAGGGCCAGGACGTGGAACTCGCGGTCACCGTCGGCCGGCGGCCCAAGCCCCAGGCGCGCGCCGAATGATGCGTGGCCGCCTGCGCCCGAATGTATGATTGACCGTCCGCAACTACCGCAACTCCGGGAGAAAACATGAAACGCCTTTTCGCAGCGCTCGCCGTCGCAACACTCGCGGGCGCACCCAGCCTGGCATCCGCCCAGGACATCAAGATCGCCCACGTTTACGACAAGACCGGCGCGCTCGAGGCCTATGCCAAGCAGACGCAGGCAGGCCTGATGCTCGGTCTCGAATACGCCACTGGCGGCACGATGAGCGTGCTTGGCCGCAAGATCGTGATCATCGAGAAGGACAGCCAGCTCAAGCCCGACGCGGGCAAGTCGCAGCTCGCCGCGGCCTACGGCGACGACAAGGTGGACCTCGCGATCGGGCCGACCGGCTCGGGTGTCGCGCTCGCCATGCTGCCGGTGGCGGAGGAATACAAGAAGATCCTGCTGGTCGAGCCGGCGGTGGCAGATACGATCACCGGCGCCAACTGGAACCGCTACATCTTCCGCACCGGCCGCAGCTCGACGCAGGACGCGGTTGCGGGCGTGGTCGCGCTTCCCGCGAATGCACAGATCGCGATGCTGGCGCAGGACTACGCGTTCGGCCGCGACGGCGTGAAAGCCTTCAAGGACACACTCGCCGCCGTCGGCAGCAAGGCGCAGATCGTGCACGAGGAATACGTGCCGCAGGCAACCACCGATTTCACCGCCGCCGCGCAGCGCCTGTTCGACGCGTTGAAGGACAAGAAGGGCACCAAGATCATCAGCATCATCTGGGCCGGCGCGCACCCGTGCCAGAAGCTGGGCGACCTCAAGCCGGAGCGCTTCGACATCTCTCTCGCCTGCGGCGGCAACATCCTGCCGGTGATGAAGGGCTGGAAGGATCTCGCGGGCATGGAAGGCGCCATCTACTACTACTACGCGTTCCCGAAGAACAAGATGAACGACTGGATGGTGACCGAGTACCGCAAGCGCTACGGCGGCACGCCGCCCGATTTCTTCGTCGCCGGCGGCATGGCGGCGGGCGTCGCGGCGGTCGAGGCGATCAAGAAGGCCGGCGGCACCGACACCGAAAAGCTGATCGCCGCGATGGAAGGCATGAGCTTCGACACGCCCAAGGGCACCATGACCTTCCGCAAGGAAGACCACCAGGCGATGCAGTCGATGTACCAGTTCCGCATCAAGAAAACGCAGAAGGACGAGTGGGACCTGCTGGATCTGGTGCGCGAAATTCCGGCCAAGGAAATCCCCGTTCCGGTGAAGAACAAGCGCTAGGCAGGCTGTGACGCACCCGGTCCCGCCTCCTGTACTGGAGACCCGGGGACTGACGATCCGCTTCGGCGGGCATGTCGCCGTCAACGCGGTCAGCTGCCGCTTCGAGCCGGGCACGCTCACCGCGATCGTCGGCCCGAACGGCGCGGGCAAGACTACCTACTTCAACCTGATTTCCGGGCAGCTGCCGGCGAGCGCCGGCCAGGTGCTGCTCTACGGCGAGGACGTCACGCGTGATGCCGCGCCGATCCGCACGCGCAAGGGCATGGGGCGCGCTTTCCAGCTCACCAACCTCTTTCCGAACCTCACGGTGCTGGAGAACGTGCGCCTCGCGGTGCAGGCGCGCGCCGGCATGGGGTTGAACCTGGTGTCGATGTGGAGTTCGCACCTCGAACTGACCGAAAAAGCCGCGCACTTCCTCGCCCGGGTCGCGCTCGCCGACCGGCGCATGACGCTCGCCTCGGAACTTTCGCACGGCGACCAGCGCAAGCTCGAAGTCGATCCTGCTCGCGCTCGAGCCCGCCATTTTCATGTTCGACGAGCCCACCGCCGGCATGAGCGTGGACGAAGTGCCGGTGATCCTCGAACTGATCCACGAGATCAAGCAGCAGAAGGACAAGACGGTGCTGCTGGTCGAACACAAGATGGATGTGGTGCGCTCACTTGCGGACCGCATCATCGTGCTGCACCAGGGCGAGCTGGTTGCCGACGGCGCGCCGGCGGAGGTGATCGCGTCGCCTATCGTGCAGGAAGCCTATCTCGGGATTCCCGCGAATGGCTGAGTCGCTTCTCACCTTGTCCGGCGTGCACACGCACATCGGCCACTACCACATCCTGCAGGGCGTGGACCTAGTAGTGCCGCGCGGCGAACTCACCATGCTGCTCGGCCGCAACGGCGCGGGCAAGACCACCGCATTGCGCACCATTCTCGGCCTCTGGCGCGCCTCGGCCGGCACGATCCGCTTCGAATCCGGGAACATCGCGCAGCGCGACACGCCGGCGATCGCCAACCTCGGCATCGCCTACGTTCCGGAATCGATGGGCATCTTCGCCGGCCTCACGGTGCGCGAAAACCTGGTGCTGGCCGCGCGCCGCGGGCCGCCGGACGAGAAGCGCCTGGACTGGATCTTCCGCTTCTTTCCGCCGATGAAGAAGTTCTGGCAGCTGCCGGCGGGCCTGCTCTCCGGCGGACAGAAGCAGATGCTGTCGATCTCGCGCGCCATTATCGAGCCGCGCAAGCTCGTGCTCATCGACGAGCCGACCAAGGGCCTCGCGCCGGCGATCATCAACAACCTGATCGAGGCCTTCGCGGAGCTGAAGCAGACCGATACCACTATCCTGATGGTGGAGCAGAATTTCCACGCCGCGAAATCGCTCGGCGACTCGGTGGCGGTGATGGATGCCGGACGCATCGTGCACGCCGGCCGCATGGCGGACCTCGCGGCGGACGCCGCGCTGCAAACCCGGCTGCTTGGGCTTTCGCTGGAGGCCCACCAGTGAAGCGAATCGACTGGATCCCGCCCGCGCTGCTGCTCGCGATCGTGCTGGGCGCGCTGGCGATGATCGGCAGCCCGTCCACCTGGGTGACGCTCACGGTGGCGGGCCTCGCGATGGGATTGCTGATCTTCATCATGGCCTCGGGCCTGACGCTGGTATTCGGCCTGATGGATGTGATGAATTTCGCGCATGGTCTTTTCATCGCCATCGGCGCCTATGTGGCCGCCTCGACCATCAGGCTGTTTGCCGGCGCTGCCGGCGCGGACAGCTTTCTCGCCAATCTTGGCGCCATCGTGCCGGCGATGCTGGCGGCAGCAGCAGCAGCCGGCCTGCTTGGCCTCGCCTTCGAGCGGATCATCATCAAGCCGGTCTACGGCCAGCACCTGAAGCAGATCCTCATCACCACCGGCGGCATGATCGTCGCCGAGCAGTTGATCCACGTGTTCTGGGGCCCGGACCTGCTGCCGCTCCCGCGGCCGGCGACATTGCGCGGCTCGTTCCTGGTCGGCGACGTCGCGATCGAAAAATTCCGGCTCATCGCGGTCGTCGTGGGCCTGGCGGTATTCGCCGCCATGCTGTTGCTGCTCAACCGCACCAAGATCGGCCTGCTGATCCGCGCCGGCGTCGAGAACAAGGAGATGGTCGAGGCGATGGGCTACCGCATCCGGCGGCTGTTCGTCGGGGTGTTCGTCGCCGGCTCGGCGCTGGCGGGCCTGGGCGGCGCGCTCTGGGGCATGTACCAGGAAAGCGTCACGGTGCACATCGGCGCCAGCATGATGGTGCTGATATTCATCGTCATCATCATCGGCGGCCTGGGCTCGATCGGCGGCTGCTTCGCCGGCGCGCTGCTGGTCGGACTGGTGGCGAACTATGTCGGCTTTCTCGCGCCCAAGATCGCGCTCGGCTCGAACATCCTGCTGATGGTGCTGGTGCTGCTGTGGCGCCCGCAGGGGCTCTACCCGGTCAGCAAGCAATGATCTCCAGCCTGCTCTCGAAGGATCTTCCCCGCAGCCGGATCCTCACGGCGATGCTGGCGGCGATCTTCGCCGCGCTGGCGCTGGCGCCGTTCATCTTCCCGGGCACCCGCCCGCTGGATGTCGCCGCCAAGGTGTGCGTCTTCGTGCTGCTGGTGGCGAGCTACGACCTGCTGCTCGGCTACACCGGTATCGTGTCGTTCGCGCACACCATGTTCTTCGGCATCGGCGGCTACGGCATCGCGATCGCGCTGTCGCGCATGGAAGTCGGCTGGAGCGCCATCGCGTTGGGCACCGCCGCCGCCGTGGCGCTGTCGCTCGTGCTGTCGTTCCTGGTCGGCTTGTTTTCCCTGCGCGTGAAGGCGATCTTCTTCGCCATGATCACGCTGGCGGTGGCCTCGTTCTTCGCCATCCTCGCCTCGCAGCTCTCCGACATCACCGGCGGCGAAGACGGCATCACGTTCAAGGTTCCCGAGCTGCTGCGGCCGGCCTACCGCCTGCTGGAGGAACCGTTCCTCGGCGTCACCGTCGGCGGGCGCTTCGTCACTTACTACCTGGTGTTCGGGACTTCGTTGCTGCTCTTTCTCGCGCTGCTGCGCGTGGTCAACTCGCCCTTCGGCCGCGTGCTGCTGGCGATCCGCGAGAACGATTTCCGCGCCGAAGCGCTGGGCTATCGCACCGTGATCTACCGGACGATTGCCAACTGCCTCGGCGCCGTGGTCGCAACACTCGCCGGCGTGCTGTACGCGCTGTGGCTGCGCTACACCGGCCCGAATACGACTCTTGATTTCGGCATCATGATCGACATCCTGCTGATGGTGGTGATCGGAGGCATGGGGACGATGTACGGGGCAGTGATCGGCGCCGCGATTTTCGTCGTCGCGCAGAACTACCTGCAGGAGGCGATGAAGGCATTTTCGGAAGCGCTGCGGGGAGTGCCACTGCTGCCCGACCTGTTCCACCCCGACCGGTGGCTGCTGTGGCTGGGCGTGCTGTTCGTGCTCTCGGTCTACTACTTCCCGCACGGCATCGTAGGCCAGCTGCGAGCAGGGACGAAGAAATGAACTGCAGCTCGCACTACCTTGCATGCGAAGGGCGGGAGATTCACTACACGCAATGGGGGGCGGAGCATTCCTCCACCGTGATCGCCTGGCACGGCCTAGCGCGCACCGGCCGCGACATGGATGAAATCGCGAGGCATCTCGCCTCCCGCTTTCGGGTCATCTGCCCGGACACCATCGGCCGCGGCCTGTCGCAGTGGAGCCCGGCGCCCGAGAAGGAATACTGCCTGGAGTTCTATTCGCGGATCGCCATATCGCTGGTGGACCAGCTCGGGATCCGCGAGATGAGCTGGCTCGGCACCTCGATGGGCGGCGCGATCGGCATCCACGCCGCCGCCGGCGCGCTGAAGGGCCGCATCCGCCGGCTGATCCTGAACGATATCGGGCCGAAACTGGGCGAGGCGGCCGTGAACCGCATCCGCAGCTACGCCGGCAACCCGCCGCAGTTCGACCAGGTAAGCGAATTGGAAAATTATTTCCGCAGCGTCTACAAGCCCTACGGCTGGCTGTCGGACGAGCAGTGGCGCCGGCTCGCCGAAACCTCGGCGCGGCGGACCGCCGAGGGGAAAGTAACGCCACACTACGATCCGAAAATGGTGATGCAGTTCACCGCCCATCCGCAGGACTATGACCAGTGGGACGCATGGGACGCCATCGACGTGCCGACGCTGTGCCTGCGGGGCGAGACTTCGGACCTGCTGCTGCCCGAAGTCGCCGAGGAAATGCGT
>JANYII010000317.1 GCA_025358705.1 Betaproteobacteria bacterium
GCAATACAACCCGAAGGAGACCGCGGACAACCTGAAGAAGTCGGGCGCCTTCGTTCCCGGCATCCGGCCCGGCGAGCAGACCTCGAAATACCTCGAGAAGATCCTCACCCGGCTGACGCTCGCCGGCGCGGTCTACGTCACGCTGGTCTGCCTGCTGCCGGAATTCCTCATCCTGCGCTGGAACGTACCGTTCTACTTCGGCGGCACGTCGCTGCTGATCATCGTCGTGGTGACGATGGATTTCATGGCCCAGGTGCAGGCCTATGTGATGACGCACCAGTACGAAAGCCTGCTGAAAAAGGCCAGCTTCAAAGGCGGCCTGCCGGCCCGATAGAAAAGGAAACGACGATGAAAGTCATGGCTTCAGTGAAGAAAATCTGCCGCAAATGCAAGATCGTGCGGCGTAAGCGGGTGGTGCGGGTGATTTGCACGGATCCGCGCCATAAGCAACGTCAAGGTTGATAAGACCTTGACATTATTGATATAATTTCAGGTTCCCCGGAAGAAAACCGACATGGCCCGAATTGCAGGCATCAACATTCCCAACCACCAGCACGCCGGCATCGCGCTGACCGCGATCTATGGCGTCGGCCGCTCGCGCGCGAAGGCGATCTGCGTCGGCTCAGGCATCGAGCCGAACCGCAAGATCAAGGACCTGACCGACGCCGAGATGGACCGGCTGCGCGAGAGCATCACGCGTCTGACGGTCGAGGGTGACCTGCGCCGCGAAGTGCAGATGTCGGTGAAGCGCCTGATCGACCTCGGCTGCTACCGCGGCTCGCGCCATCGCAAGGGGTTGCCGGTGCGTGGCCAGCGCACGAAAACCAATGCGCGCACGCGCAAGGGCCCGCGCAAGGCGGCGGTCAAGCAGAACGCGCCAGCCGGCAAGATCTAACCAGGACAAGAACCCATGGCCAGCAAAGTAACACCCTCCGGACAACAGCTGCAGCAGACCGCTTCGGCGCGCGCGCGCAAGAAGGTGAAGAAGAACGTCGCCGAGGGCATCGCCCACGTGCACGCGTCCTTCAACAACACGATCGTCACCATCACCGACCGCCAGGGCAACACGCTGTCCTGGGCAACTTCGGGTAACGCCGGCTTCAAGGGCTCGCGCAAGTCGACGCCGTTTGCGGCGCAGATGGCCGCCGAGCGCGCCGGACGGGCGGCGCAGGAATGCGGCGTCAAGAACATCGAAGTCCGCATCAAGGGACCGGGACCGGGCCGCGAATCCGCGGTGCGCGCGCTGAACGCGCTGGGCCTGAAGATCGGCTCGATCGCCGACGTCACCCCCGTACCGCATAACGGCTGCCGCGCTCCCAAAAGACGCAGAGTCTAGCCGGCGAGTTTAAGGAGAAATCACAGTATGGCCAGAAATCTCGACGCGAAGTGCCGCCAATGCCGCAGGGAAGGCGAGAAGCTCTTCCTCAAGGGCGAGAAATGCTTCACCGCGAAATGCGCTATCGAGCGCCGCGCCTACGCGCCCGGCCAGCACGGCCAGAAAAGCGGCGCCCGCCTGTCGGACTACGGCAAGCAGCTGCGTGAAAAGCAGAAGACGCGCCGCATCTACGGCGTGCTCGAGCGCCAGTTCCGCAAGACCTACGCCGAGGCGTCGCGCTCCAAGGGCGTCACGGGCGAGCGGCTGCTGCAGATCCTGGAATCGCGCCTCGACAACGTCGCCTACCGCATGGGCTTCGGCATCTCGCGCAGCGAGGCCCGCCAGGTGGTGCGCCACAACGGCGTGCTCGTGAACGGCAAGCGCGTGAACATCCCGTCCTACGAGGTCAGCCCCGGCGACGTCATCGAAATCGCCGACAAGGCGAAGGCGCAGCTCCGCATCAAGGCGTCGGCCGAGGCGGCCGAGTCGCGCGGCATTCCCGAGTGGATCGAAGTGGACACCAAGGCGCTGAAGGGGAAGTTCAAGTCGCTCCCCGCGCGCGCCGACATGTCCTCCACGATCAACGAGAGCCTGATCATCGAACTGTACTCGAAGTAACAAGGTAAACCCCCATGCCCCAGACCGGATTCCTCAAGCCGCGCATCGTCGATGTGCAAAACCTGTCCCCGTCGCACGCGAAGGTGACGATGGAGCCTTTCGAGCGCGGCTACGGCCACACGCTGGGCAACGCCCTGCGCCGTGTGCTGCTGTCTTCGATGCCCGGCTATGCGCCGACCGAAGTGCAGATCGCGGGCGTCGTGCACGAGTATTCGACGCTCGACGGCGTGCGCGAAGACATCGTCGATATCCTGCTGAACCTGAAGGGCGTGGTGTTTCGTCTGCATAACCGCAGCGAAGCGATCCTCACGCTGAAGAAGAAGGGCGAGGGCCCGGTCACGGCCGGCGACATCGAACCATCGCATGACGTCGAGGTGGTCAACCCCGGCCACGTCATCGCCAACCTCTCGGCGGGCGGCAAGATAGAACTGCAGCTCAAGGTGGAAGCGGGCCGCGGCTACCTGCCGGGCAACATGCGCTACCTGCCGGAAGAAACCAAGGGCATCGGCCGCATCGTGCTCGACGCCTCGTTCAGCCCGGTACGCCGCGTTTCCTACCTGGTCGATTCGGCCCGCGTGGAGCAGCGCACGGACCTGGACAAGCTGATCCTCGACATCGAGACCAACGGCGCCATCGAGCCGGAAGAAGCCGTGCGCTATGCGGCCCGCATCCTGGTCGACCAGCTGTCGGTGTTCGCGCAGCTCGAGGGCACGGCCCTGCCGACCGAGGAGAAGAAGGCGGTCGCGGTGGACCCGATCCTGCTGCGCCCGGTGGACGACCTGGAACTCACCGTGCGTTCGGCGAACTGCCTCAAGGCAGAGAACATCTATTACATCGGCGACCTGATCCAGCGCACCGAGACCGAGCTGCTGAAGACCCCGAACCTGGGCCGCAAGTCGCTCAACGAAATCAAGGAAGTGCTCGCCTCGCGCGGCCTGACCTTGGGCATGAAGCTTGAGAACTGGCCGCCGGCCGGGCTCGAGCACCACAGGACGTAAGAAAAGAACAAAACAGGATAGCGCCATGCGTCACGGTCACGGACTCAGAAAACTCAACCGCACCTCGAGCCACCGGCTCGCCATGTTCCGCAACATGGCGAACGCGCTGCTGACGCACGAGGAGATCACGACCACGCTGCCCAAGGCGAAGGAACTGCGCCGGGTGGTGGAGCCGATGATCACCATGGGCAAGAAGCCTTCGCTGGCCAACCGGCGCCTTGCCTACGATCGGCTGCGCGACCGCGACACCGTGTCGAAGCTCTTCGGCGTGCTCGGACCGCGCTACGCCAAGAGGAACGGCGGCTACCTGCGCATCCTCAAGAACGGTTTTCGCAAGGGCGACAACGCGCCGATGGCGCTGATGACCCTGATGGACCGCACGGAACTTGCGGA
>JANYII010000321.1 GCA_025358705.1 Betaproteobacteria bacterium
ATGTTTGCCGGTGTCAATCCATTCAAGCCAGAGGAATGGGCCAACCTCTGGAAGTCTGGCGGTATGTTTGGCTTTGCTTTCACCATAGGGTTTGCTGCACTCTTTGCGATGATTTCAATTGCCACCGTCATACGCATTGCCGTCCTACGGGTGAATGCCGCTCTAACTCCAGGTGGAACGGACGGGCCATGAATACCGCGCCGCGTAACATGTTCCGGTCGCCCCGCCGTTCACCAAAACGTTAGACCGCACTTCTCCCTTGAGGCGCTCATGCAAGAACTCATATCCCTGCTAGGCATCGTCGGCACATTGGCCATCGGAACACTCAGCCCTGGGCCTAGCTTCGTCATGGTGGCGCGAGTCGCGGTCTCCGCCTCGCGGCTCAGTGGCATTGCTGCATCGCTTGGCATGGGCATTGGTGGTGTTGTCTTCGCGGCGGCTGCGCTACTGGGTCTACATGCGGTGCTACTGGCAGTACCGGCTCTGTACATCGGGCTCAAAGTGCTAGGCGGCCTGTACCTTTGCTACTTGGGCTACCGCATATTCTCTGGCGCCAAGCACTCACTTCAAGTCGATACCGTGGGCACGCGCCAGCATGCCTCTTTGCTCCGCTCTTTCTTGCTTGGGCTCACCACGCAGGTGAGCAATCCCAAGACCGCGATCGTCTACGCCAGCGTCTTTGCCGCTTTCTTGCCCAGCAGCTTCTCAGTTGCCTTCGCGCTTTCGCTGCTTTGCGTCGTCTTCTCCATTGAGGCGGGTTGGTACGCCATAGTGGCAGTGCTTCTGTCGTCATCTGGACCGCGCCACGCGTACCTGAGGTGCAAGGCCTGGGTCGATCGAACGGCTGGCGCAGTCATGGTGGGTCTGGGCCTGAAGCTGATCGCCTCCGCGCACAGGCCGTAGGCGCCGAGAGAGGCAATCAATGAATGTCCAAGGCTCTTGCCACTGCGGCCAGATCACTTACGAGGCCGACATCGATCCCGCGAGCGTCGGCCTGTGCAACTGCACCGATTGCCAGATGCTGACTGGATCGGTTTTTCGCGTGTCGGTGCCTGCGCCGAAAGCTGGATTCCGCCTGTTGAGCGGCCAGCCGAAGACCTATATCAAGACTGCCGATAGCGGGAACAGGCGCGCGCATTCCTTTTGCCCGAACTGCGGCACGCCCGTCTACGCCTGCGCGGTGACCGAAGACCCGCCAAGCTATTCTCTGCGTGTAGGCTGCCTGAAGCAGAAGGCGCTGTTGCCGCCGAAAAGGCGCATATGGTGCAAGTCGGCGCTGGAATGGGCGCAGGATGTCAGTGGCATACCAAAACAGGAGATGCAATGAATCGAGCACGGGAAGTTCTGTTGATGACGTCGTTCCTGCTGCTGGCAACGACGGTGCTGGCGCAGGAATACCCGGTCAAGCCGATCGTCATCGTCGTGCCGGCCGCCGCGGGCGGGCCGACGGACACGCTGACGCGCGTGCTTGCCGCGGCGATGGGCGAGACGCTGAAGCAGACAGTGCTCATCGACAACGCCGGCGGCGCGGGAGGAACCATCGGCATCAACAAGGCCGCCAAGGCGCGCGCCGACGGCTACACGCTGCTGCTCTATCACGTCGGGATGGCGACTTCGCCGGCGCTGTATCGCAAGCTGCCGTACGACACGCTTAACGACTTCGACTACATCGGCCAGGTCGCCGACGTGCCGATGACGCTGATCGCGACGAAGAAAACGCCGGCGTCCAATTTCGCCGAGTTCCTGTCCTACGCGAAGGCCAACAAGGACAAGCTGACCTACGCCACCGCCGGCGTCGGCTCGGCCTCCCACCTGTGCGGGCTGATATTCATGAATACGATCCAGACCGAGTTCACGACGGTGCCGTACAAGGGCACGGGGCCGGCGATGAACGACATCATCGGCGGCCAGGTGGATTTCATCTGCGACCAGACCACCAACACGGTGCCGCAGATCAAGTCCGGCAACGTGAAGGTCTACGGAGTGACCACCGCCGCGCGCCTGGCTTCACTGCCCGACGTCCCCACGCTGCAGGAGCAGGGCCTCGCGGGCTTCGACCTCGTGGTCTGGAACGGGCTTTTCGCGCCCAGGGGAACGCCGAAGCCGGCGCTCGACAAGCTGGTTGCCGCGCTGCAGGCGGCGGTGCAGAGCCCCGCGTTCAGGACGCGCCTCGCCGACGTCGGTGCAGAGCCGGTGCTGGTGGCCAAGGCGACGCCGGATTCGCTGCGCGCGCTGCTCAAGTCCGAGATCGACAAATGGACGCCGATCATCCGCAAGACCGGGATCTACGCGGATTGAGTTTCAGGAAGGCAACGAGCAACCGATGCGCGCGCTGCTCCGCCTGATCGGCTTGTGCGCGGTTCTCGCGCCATCCGGTGGCGCGGTGGCGGCTCCGGGGTTCTACGATGCCGAGCCGCTCGAAGACTACGGCCGCGCGCGATGCGTCTGGTCCAACCGGTTCAGCTCTCCCATCGTCTACCAGGAGAGCGACTTCATCCGCGCCTACTTCGAGCCGGCGGATCTCGCGGCATACCGGCAGGCAATCCCGGAGCGCTTCGAGATGCCGCCGCGGCCCCTCATACGCGTGAGCGTCCTCGACTTCTACGAGATGGTCAATGGACCGGTCTATCTCGAATCGGAAATCTCGGTGCTGGCGATGCATGAAGGACAGCCGGGCTGGTTCCTGCTGACGATGCCCGTGACCGATGGCGATGCCTGTGCGGCCGGTCGGTTCGCGCTGGGCACGCCCAAGGTCATGCGGCGCATCACGCTCGAGCGGGGTGCCGGCAAGTTTGTGGGCACCTCGTATGCGCGGGGCGGCCGCACGCCTGATTTCACGTTGCAGATGGACGTCAGCGAGTCGGGCGAATCGGCGCGGGAAGTACTGCGCTTCGTGTCTCCGTTCCCGGATCTCATGCTCCTGAACGGGCGGGTGGTAAAGCTCGGGGGCGGCCGCAGCCAGCCCGTCTACGAACTCGAGAGCGCCTTGCCCGCAGTCTGGAAAGTGCGCCTTGGCGACGCGCGGCTCGAGTTTCCCCATGAATCGGATAGCCTGTTGCACCGCCTGGGAGTAGGGCGGCCGCTTGCGGCGTTCTGGGGCCAGATGCGCTTGCGCTTCTCGCTCACGCCGCGCTAGGAACCAGAGGAGAAATAGGAATGAAAAACATCCGACACGGCAGTCTCCCGTTCATCGCGGCGTTCGCGCTGCTGGTCGTCGCCGCCGCGGCGCCGGCCGCGGACAATCCGGACTGGAAATGGGTAGTGAGCTGGGCGGGCTCGGCGCAGGGCCCGTATCCGGTCGGCAATCCTTCTGCGCAGCCGGACATGAAGCTGGCGATTCCGTCGCCGGAGTCCGGCGCGCGCGACCAGTCCTTTCGCATGATCGTCAAGCCCGAGATCTGGGGGCGCGAGGCGCGGATCCGCTTTTCGAACGCGTTCGGCACGAAGCCTGTCACTGTCGATGACGTCTTCGTCGGCCTGCACCAGTCGAGCTCCGCGGTGGTCGCGGGCACCAACCGGCCCGTCAGCTTCGGCGGCAAGAAGGGCGTGACCATCGCGCCGGGAGATTCGGCGTGGAGCGACGCGGTGCGCCTGCCATTCGCGCGCAATCCCGGCGGCGGCGCGCTCGCCGGCCGCAAAATGGCGGTGAGTTTCCACGTCGCGGGCGAGAGCGGGCCCATGACCTGGCACGCGAAGGCGTTGCAAACCGGCTACCTGACCGCGCCCGGCGCGGGCTCGAAAGGCGCGGACGAGGGCGAGGCGGCGTTCCCGTTCAGCACCGCGTCCTGGTTTTTCCTCGATGCGCTGGACATGCGCGTGCCGGCGGCCGCGCAAGCGATTGTCACGTACGGCGATTCGATCACCGACGGCACGATGTCGACGCTGAACGGCGACGACCGGTGGCCCGACGTGCTGGCGCGCAGGCTGCGCGCCGTCCACGGCAACCGCGTATCGGTGGTGAATGCGGGGATCGGCGGCAACCAGGTGGTCGGGCCGAAGGAGTATTCGCCGCAGAAGCCCTTTCCTGGCGGCCCCTCGGCGCTCGCGCGCCTTGAGCGCGACGTGCTTTCTCTCTCCGGCGTCACGCACGTGATGTGGCTGGAAGCGATCAACGATTTCAGCAAGAACGGCAACGCCACGGTGGAGGCGGTGCAGGACGGCATGAAGGAGGGCGTGGCGCGGATCCGGCAGCGCATTCCCGGCGTGCGCGTGGTCGGCGCGACTCTTACCACCGCGCTCGGCGCGACCAACGCGGCCCACGGATTCGCGGAGCAGGACGAGAAGAGGAAGGCGCTGAACCAGTTCATCCGCAGCTCGGGCCTGTTCGACGCCGTCGCGGATTTCGATCGCGCGGTGCTCGATCCGGCCACTGGGCAGCTCAAGGCGGAGTTCGTGCACAACACCACTACCGGCGGCGACGGCGACAAGCTGCACCCGAACCGCCTCGGCTACCTGGCGATGGGAATGTCCATCGACCTGGACAGCCTGAAGATTCCCCCGCTCAAGGCGGGCAAGCGCTAGTTGGAAAAGCGGTAGGGCCCGCCTTTTTCCAGCGCTTTCTTCCAGGCGGGCCGGGCGTGCAGGCCCCTGATCCAGGCATCGAGGCTGGGAAACGCCGCGCGCTTGCCGTAGACCTCGGCGATTTCCGGGATGAAGCTCATCTGGATGTCGGCGCCGGTGAGCTTGTCGCCCACCAGGTAGCTGCGGCCCTTCAGATGGCCGTCGAGGTAGCCGAGATGGTTGGCGATTTCGCTCTCGATGCGCGGATGCAGCGGCGCGCCGCCTTCGCCGAGCCGCGAGACGTAGAGATGCAGCATCAACGGCAGCATCGCCGAGCCCTCCGCGTAATGCATCCACATCTGGTAGTCGTCGTAGGCGGGCGTGGCCGGGTCCGGCTGCAGCCTGCCGCCGCCGTGGCGGCGGATGAGGTAGTCGACGATCGCGCCGGATTCGTACACGGTCTTGCCGTTGTCGGTAATGACGGGCGATTTTCCGACCGGGTGGATCGCGGCCAACTCTGGCGGTGCGAGCCTGGTCGGTAAGCGTTGGTATTGCTTCAATTCGTAGGGCAGCCCCAGCTCCTCCATCAGCCAGAGGATGCGCTGCGAGCGCGAGTCGTTCAGGTGGTGGACGGTGATCATGCGGGCGCCTTGTCAGTGACGCGAATCAGCGCGATGGTCACGTTGTCCTTGGCTTTCAGGGCGAGCGCCGCCTTCAGCAGCGTTTCCACCGATTTCTGCAGATTGGCACCGATCAGCGCCACCATCTGCTCTTCGGGAACGGTTTCGTACAGCCCGTCGCAGCACAGGAGGTAGGTGCTGCCGGGCACGCAGGGTTCGACATGCAGGTGCGGCTCGATGTCGGTGAAGGTCGGGCGGCCGCCGAAGCACTGGGTCAGCATGGTGGAGCGGGCGAACGCCGCGCCCGGTTTCCAGTTCTGGACGAAAGCGTCGTCGACGCTCAACTGCGCCAAGCCGCTTTTCACCACCTTGTAGGCGCGGCTGTCGCCGACGTTGAAGATGGCGAGGCCCGCGCCGTGCACCGCGAGGCCGACCGCGGTCGAGCCCATGCCGGCAAGTTCGGGATGCTCGCCGACGTGCGAATAGAGTTCGGCGTTCACGGCGCGCACCGTGGAGACGATATTGTCGGGTCCGAAGGCGGGCAGGCGGCGCGACAGGCTCTTGGCGACCAGCAGGCTCGCCTTTTCGCCGTCGTTGTGGCCGCCCATGCCGTCGGCAATGACGCAGGCGAACGGCAGGTCGAGGGACTCGTGAAAGCCGCGCGCGGACTCCATGGTTTCCTGCGACGTCCAGTAGCCGATCGCGATGCAATCCTCGTTGTCCTCGCGCACGGTGCCCCGATGCGTGATCCCGGCGGCTTCGATGTGAAGGGTCATTGTCCGAACTCCCGTTCCTGCAGCGCGCGCCACATGAGCTTGCCGGAGCCGGTGCGCGGCAGGGCGTCGGTGAACTCGATCAGGCGGGGTGCCTTGTACGTGGCCATCTGCGTTTTCGCCCAGGAAAGGATGTCGTCTCCCGTCGTCCCGGAAAACTCCTGCTTCAGTACGACGACAACCTTCACGGCTTCCCCTTTGCGCTTGTCGGGAGACGCAATGATGCAGCATTCCTTGATCGCCGGGTGCTTGTACATCGCGGCCTCGACTTCCGCGGGCCAGACCTTCATGCCGGCGGCGTTGATCATGCGCTTCAAGCGGTCCGAGATGTAGAAGTAGCCGTCCTCGTCGGTGCGGCCGAGGTCGCCGGTGCGGAAATACCGCCTGCCGCCCACCTCGCACCAGGACTCCTCGTAGGCCTTCTCGTTCTTCCAGTAGCCGGTGAAGACCTGCGGTCCGCGAACCACTATTTCGCCCTGGGTCTCCATTGGAAGGATTTCAAAAGTGACCGGATCAACGACGAATGCTTCGGTGTCGAAGGCCGGGATGCCGAGGCATTGCTTCTTCGGATTCTGCGGCGGATTGATGTGCGTCTGGGAAATGGTTTCAGTCAGGCCGTAGCCCTCGATGTAGCGCACGCCGCACAGGTCGAACAGTTTCTGCGCGATCGCCTCGGGCATCGCGGCGCCGCCGCCGAATATCCACTTCAGCGAGCTGATGTCGTGCTCCAGCGCTTTCGGGTGCGAGAGCAGGTCCACCACCATGGTCGGCACGTTGTCCCAATGGCTGCAACGGTACCGCTCGACAAGGCGCGCGGCCTCCAGCGGATCCCAGCGCCGCTGGATCACCATGGTGCCGCCGGCGTAGATGGCGGAGAGAAAACTGTGGACCAGGCCGGTGACGTGGAAAAATGGCGCCGTCGCCAGCGCAACGGTGCTTGCGTCGATGTGCTTCCAGGCGCAGGCGCCGGCCACGTTGTGCAGCACGGTGGCGTGCGTGTGCATGCAGCCCTTGGGCTTGCCCGTGCTGCCGGAGGTGTAGGGCATCATGCAGAGATCGTCTGGTTGGGAGAGGCTCGGGTTCGGCCTTGATTGCGTCTTTATTTCTCCTGGTATCAAGAGATGGTCAAGGGACAAACCTGAAAAACGTGATGCCAGGTCTTGCTCGGTTAGCGCAACCCGTGCATCGCTGTCCTGGATGTAATGCCTCAATTCTTCCGCCAGGTTCATCGGGCTTACGGGCACCACCACGGCGTCGGCGCGCAGGATGGCGAAGCAGGCGATGACGAAGTCGTGCCCGTTCTGCATGTCGAGCAGCACGCGGTCGCCGCGCTTCACGCCGCAGGCATGCTGCAGGTGGCCGGCCAGGTTTTCGATCCTGGTTTGCAGTTCCCTGTAGGAAAGGCTCTTTCCTTCAAAGACCGCGGCCGCCTTGTCCGGATGCCTGGAAGCCGAATCCAGGAATACCTGCTGCAGCGTGACGCGGGGCGCCCGCAGGGAGCGCGGCATGTCGGGCGGCCAGTGGCGGAAGTGGCGAAGCTCCATCGGCGCGAAGTATAGTAGGCCATGAGCGAGCCTGCCGCTTCGTTCGACGATCATCTCGCCCGGGAGATCATCCACAGCGAGCGCACGCGCATGGCGATCCTCGCCGGGCTGCTGGCCGCGCTGATCGCCTTTTACGGCCTGGGTTACGCGCTGTTCCGCGTCGATAACCTGCTCCGGTTCCTCACGCCAGCAGTGTTCCTCTACATCATCGCGGTCATCGCCCTGCTGCTCTGTTATGAGCTTGCCCTCCGGCACCTGATCGGTGGCTGGTTGCACCGGGGAAAGACCGTGCCGGGCGCGCTCAGGTACCTGAACGCGTTCGTCGAAACGAGCGTTCCCAGCGTCCTGATCTACCTC
>JANYII010000035.1 GCA_025358705.1 Betaproteobacteria bacterium
GTCGTATCACGTGGTATCGGCCGACCTGGAGCGCGAGGCGGTCGCCGGCCACCTGCAGCGGTTCTGCGGATCGCTGGCCGCGGGGCAGGCGCATGCCTAGGTCGCTGCTCAAGCCCGTCCTGTTCTTCGATTTCGACAACACGCTCACCGACGGCGACGTGCTCGACCAGGTGATCGAGAAATTCTCGCCCGACGAGAAATGGCGCGACTGGGAGAACGCATGGTCGGACGGGCATCTTCCGGCGCGCGATTGCCTGCGGATGCAGGTCGAGAACCTGCGCGTTGGCCGGGATGAATTGTTCGCCCACCTTTCGCGGGTCCGTATCGACCCGGCGTTCGCGAAGATCGTCGATTGGGCGCACGCGCGCGGCCTGGGCGTGAATATCGTGAGCGACAGTTTCCTGCCGATGATCCGCCACATCCTCGCGAACAACGGCATCGATGCCGTGCCGATTTTCGCGAACGACCTCGGCTTTTCCGGCGATCGCCTGGTTCCATCGTTCCCGTTCTACGACCCGGCCTGCGCACGCTCGGCGAACGCAAAGGCGCGCCACCTGGCTCCCTATCGCGACCACCGGATCATCTTCGCGGGCGACGGGCACTCGGACCTGGACGCGGCGCTGGCTGCGGACGTCGTGTTCGCGAAGAGCACGCTGGCCCGCGAGCTCGAGACGCTGCCGGTCTCGTTCCATTCATTCGAGACCCTCGAACCGGTGCTGCATTACCTGCAGGCCGAAGTCGGGCGAAGGCACGCCGTAAAACTGCGGCTCGCCTGACGGGGCCGGCGGCCCCCGATCAGTGCTTTGCCTCGGCTCCCGCGGCTTTCTCCCGCCGCCGCCCGCCCCAGCCCGCCATGATCACGTAGAGCACGGGCATCACGAACAGCACCAGCAGCGTCGCGGACACCAGGCCGCCGATCACGACCACCGCGAGCGGCTTCTGCGTCTCGGCGCCGATGCCGGTCGAGAGCGCCATCGGCAGCAGCCCGAGCGACGCGAGCAGGGCCGTCATCATCACGGTACGCAGCCGCATCAGCGCGCCCTTGACGACGGCCTCCGCCGGCGTCATGCCGTGGTTCTTGAGTTCGTTGAACAGTGTCACCATCACCACGCCGTTCAGCACCGCCTGCCCGAAGAGGGCAATGAAGCCGATCGCCGCTGACACCGAGAGGTAGATGCCGGTGAGCCAGAGCGCGAGGATGCCGCCGATCACGGAGAACGGAATGTTGGCGATGATCAGCAGCGAGTTGCGGAACGACTTGAAGGCATCGAACAGCAGCAGGAAGATGATCAGGATCGAGATCGGCACGATCACCGACAGGCGCGCCATGGCGCGTTCCTGGTTCTCGAACTCGCCCGACCAGCTGATGGTGTAGCCATCCGGCAGCGGCACGTTTTTCTGCACGTTGGCCTGCATGTCCGCCACCACGCCGCCCATGTCGCGGCCGCGAATGAAGATGCCGATCGCGAGCACGCGCTTGCCGTTCTCGCGCGCGATGTTCATCATGCCGCCGACGGTGCGGAAATTGGCGATCTCGGCCAATGGCACGTACGCGCCGCCCGGTGTCGCCACCAGCATCCCCTGCATGCGGGTGAGGGTGCGCTCCGATTCCTCCAGGCGCACCGCGACGCCGAAGCGCTGCTCGCCCTCCCACAATTGCGTCACCTGCTTGCCGCCGAGCGCGGTCTCGATCACGTCCTGGACGTCGCCGACGTTGAGGCCGTAGCGCGCGGCGCGCGCACGGTCGACCTTGATCTGGATCTGCGGCAGTTCTCCGAGGCGGTCGACGAAGGCGCGCGCCACGCCGGGCACGCCCTGCACCTGCTTGAGCACCGCCAGCGCCTGGTCGCGCAGCACCTCCAGGTCGTCGCCGAACACCTTGATCACGATCTGGCCGTCAATCTGCGAGATCGACTCGAGTACGTTGTCGCGGATCGGCTGCGAAAAGGTCGGCGTCAGGCCGGGCGTCTTGTTGATTTCGGCCTCGATTTCCCGCAGCAGGGTGGCCTTGTCG
>JANYII010000067.1 GCA_025358705.1 Betaproteobacteria bacterium
TGGCCGCAGGGCTGCCGGCATAGGCGGCGCGCGACGCGCAGATAGAGACGCCGGCCGAAATCACGAGAATGGCGGCGATCTCGCTGCTGGAGGGAACTTCGCCCAGGAACAGCAGGCCGAGGACCGCGCTTAACGCGGGCACCAGCGCGACCAGCGCGCTGGCACGCTCCGGGCCGAGCCGGGCGATAGCGTGGTTCAGCGCGACCAGCGCAATGCAGCCGATCAGCACGCCCTGCCAAAGCACCTGCCAGAGAAGGTCGAGCGGCGCGACCCGCCAGAGCGCGCCGGACGACGACCACAGGTGCCAGGGCACCACCGCCAGCGCGGAATACAGTGTCACGATGGCCGCGGCCTGGATGGCGTTGATTCCCCAGCTGCGCATCTGCAGCACGTAGAGCGAGCCGAGCGCGGACGCCGCGACGAACATGGCGTCGCCCGTGAGCGCGGACGGGTCCGATCCCGAAGCGCTCCAGGCCGCCAGCAGGATGACGCCGGACGCGCACAATGCCGCGCCCACGATCGTCCGGGCCGATGGCTGCCTCGAGAACACCAGGTAGCCGAGCAGCGCGGCCCACGCGGGCGCAATGCCCGGACCGAGCGCGGCAGCATGGGTGGCCGGCGCGAATTGCAAGCCGCAGATCACCAGCGCCGCCATCCCCGCACCCTGGAATACCGCGAGCGGAACGCCGCGCAACCACGCGTCACGTGAAATCAAGCGGCAATTCAGGATTGCCCATGGCAGGAACAACAATGCGCCCGCGCCGAACCGCAGCAGCATCAGGTCCTGCGGCGCGAAAGGGCCGGTGACGCCCGCGCGCGTCGCCACCGGATACGCGGCCCAGATCAGGACGACGACGACGGCGGCCGCGTATCCACTCACCGCACGGTGGCCCCGGCCATCGGGCAGCCGCTCTTGCGACGGCGCCGCACCGAGGTCGCGTAGGCCGCCACCGGCCGCTGCGGATCCTGGTTCGGCTTGACGATGGTCTGTTCGTAGCGCGCCCAAGCCGCGTCGGTGAACTCGGCGGGACTCGAGACCAGGCCGACATCGTTCGACACTTCGTCAGCGTAGGCGCTGCGATGCAGCGGCTGCACCTGGAGCAGCGGCACCTCGGTGCTGAAATGAATCGGCACGTCGGTCTTGATCAGGCGGATCGCGGTGAAGAGCGGGCCGAACCAGCGGTCCGTCTCGACGATTCCCTCGTAGACATCGAACGCGAGGTTGCGCGGCAGATTGGCCGGAGGCCGCGCGAGCACGCTCCAGTTCTCGGCGCTCTCGATCATCAGCCCGGTCCAGATCTGGACGATGCCCGGCTCCATCGCCGCAGTCAGAAACGGCGGCGAAAATCCCTTCAGGCGCCCTGGTGCGACCCGGTCGAAGACCGCCTGGTAGCCGGGAAATTGCGCGCTGGTGAGCGGATACCAGGCCTTGGCGCCGCGCCAGGTCCAGATGACCTGCGACCCGTCCCATTGCAGCGTGAAGTCGATTGGCGGGAATACGTACCAGCCGAAGGACGAGGCTGCCCGCAACGACTCGCAATACTGGAAACCGCGCGCGGGCAGCGTGCCGAGCACGGACGAGTCGGCGCGCAGCGGCGCGCGGCATCCGGGAATCGCCGTGTAGAAGGTCACCACGGGAGACTTCTGGCCTGTCGCATTCATGGGCGTTTTCTCCTCGGGCAAAGGGGCCGGGGAAACTGGCGCGCGGCCTGCGCGGGCGCTCCAGTTCCCCCGGGGATATCGGCTGCGAATTATTTCCTGAGAATGGCCGGCGCGGAGCCGTTGCCGAAGCGAATGGCGCCTGAATCGGCAATCGCCGCATCCGCCGAGCGGATCAGTTTTGCCGGTGCAGACCCATTGCCAAAGCGCACGCGGCGCGAGTCCGTGATTTTCTTCGTCGGTTTGCGGACGACGGGTTGCTTCTTGCTTCTCATGTGATTCTCCTTTTGTGCATCGGTTGATGATTGCGTTCACGCACCCTTGCTGCGGCGGTGCGAAGGGCATTGACACCCAGGGGCGCGGGCTTCATCAAGTGCGCTCGCACGGGGAAGAATGAAAGGTTTGCCGCGACGCAGCGTTTGCAGGGAGAAACGCCGGCCACGGGGCGCTGAACATCGCCTCGCAGATCGGGTCGAAACGCCAAAGGAGACCCGTGCGCTGGTTTGTTCGGGAAAGTGTGCGTAAACGCACAGTGGAGGGTCGATTTGCTGACAATGTCTCGCAGGAGTTCAGAAACGGCATACGGTATCTAGGCTTATCGT
>JANYII010000071.1 GCA_025358705.1 Betaproteobacteria bacterium
CACCGCAAAGCAAGGACATTCACGGCAGTGGGCGCATACGCGCCTCAACGCACCGGCGCACCGCCTAGTTTTGCCGCCGAACGATGCCGACGA
This sequence comes from Betaproteobacteria bacterium, assembly GCA_025358705.1. GTDB lineage: Bacteria > Pseudomonadota > Gammaproteobacteria > Burkholderiales > SG8-39 > RBG-16-66-20. Next base: position 94 of record JANYII010000071.1, read on the forward strand.
TGTTCCCCTCCGGATCGGCAAAGCGGGCGAAGATGATGCCGCCGGGTACTTCGACGGGCGGCATCACGATTCGCCCGCCGAGCGCCTCGGCCATTTTCAGGGTGGATGCCGGATCCGCCACCTTGACGTAGAAGATCACCAGCGGCTGGCGTTGGGGGCTCGGCCCGACGCCGCCCGTCAACGCGACGGGTGGCGCAGGTGCCACGGGAACATATCCGTAGCCGACCGGATTGAGGGTCGTCTTCCAGCCAAAAAGTTCGGCGTAAAAGCGTTGAAGGCGGGGCGCGTCGCTGCCAAGAATTTCGACATGCACGACCGGATTGGGCACCGCCACGGGGTCCTGCGCCAGGGCCAGGCGCGGGCCGGCCATGACAATCAGGCAGACGGCGAGCAGTTGTAAGTGAATTCTGCTGTACATGGTGTGTTTGCTTTATCAGTTGGGTGACTGCAGGCCCATGCTATTGCCTTCACTGTCGAGGATGATCGCGAAATAGCCCCACCCTTCCTTGATGAACGTCTTGGGATGCAGGATCTTTCCTCCCGCGGCCGGCACGCGCTTGAGTGCGTCGGAGAGGTCCCCGCCGGCCTTTAGGTAGACGGTGGATCCCGTAGTCCCCGGCATGACGCCCTCGCGGGCTATGATGGCGCCGGTCGCTTCGCCGGGTTTTGCCGGGAAGATCGCCATGCGGGCACCGAGCATGTTCTCCCGCATGAGCGAGACAGCCAGCACGGTTTCGTAGAATTTTGCGGCGCGGTCCAGGTCGGTGGCCGGGATGTCGAACCAATTGATGACACTTGACATGAAAATCTCCTGGATTCGGAGTGATGAGAGGGCCCCATGGTACCCAGAGGCTGTTGACAACGTGGTGTCAGCACTGTTTGATCAGACCGGATGCGACGCGCAGATCGCCTGTTTCAGCTGATCGTCCTGCTTGGCCGCAGGCGCAGCGTCACCGGCGAACAACTGGCCGAGCGGCTCGGCGTGTCCCGGCGCACCGTCTATCGCGACATACGGGATTTATCGATTTCGGGAGTGCCCGTCCATGGCGAGGCCGGGGGGTCGGGTTCCGCCTGCGTGCCGGTTATCAGGTGCCTCCGCTCATGTTCACGCCGGAGGAAATTCAGGCGCTGGTTTTCGGGGCGCGCCTGGTGCAAAGCTGTGCGGACGAGGGCCTGCAGGCGGCGGCGGACACCGCGATCGCCAAGGTGGACGCAGCTCTGCCGGCGTCGCTCAAGGTGTGGATCGACGACTCCGGTTTGGTGGTCCCGGACTTCCGGGTGTCGGTAGAAGTCAATCGCGCACTGCGGGAACTGCGCGCCGCGGTTTCGCTTCGACGCGTCGTGACGTTTCAGTACACGCAGGGCGACGGCGTTATAGTCGCGCCGCGGGTACGCCCTCTGTGCCTGCGCTACATCGGCGGAACCTGGACGCTCGGAGGCTGGAGCGCAACCGAGTCCGCGTTTCGCGTATTTCGCGTCTACCGGATTCAGGCGATCGAGATCACCCAGGAGCGCTACGGCCACGAATCCGGCCGCACGGTCGCGGATTTTCTCGCTGCCGCAGAGCGGCTCGGCGCGGGTGGATGAGCGCTACCGGCGTCTCGCTACGCCGCGATGAGGCGGCGCAACTCGGGCACGCAGGAGCCGCAGTTGGTGCCGCACTTGAGGTTCTTCTGCAGCCCCGCCAGGGTTGCGCCGGCGGCGACGGCAGCCCGGATCTCAGGTTCACCGACCTTGAAGCAGGCGCAAACAGAGCGCTCGAAAGCTGCAGCGCCGGTGACCGGCGGCTGGCCGAACAGTTCTTCGAGCGCAGCAACCGCCTCGGCTGGCGGCTCGCCCGCGCTGGCGAGCTCGAGGCGCAACAGGATCTCCGCGCCCTCGGCGAGGCTCAGCGCGGCGTAGTCGAAGTGCTTCAGCCAGGCGCCGGCGGTACGCTGCAGCGCGGGCGTGGCTGGCGCCGCAAAGGCGCCGCGCCAGCGCGCGACGAAGGGTTCCATGCAGATCGCGGCGTGCTTCAGCTCGGGCTGCTTCGAATAAGGGTCGATCGCCGGGACGGTAAGCGCGTTGGTACCGACGCCGCCCGTGAAGCGGCCGCCCCAGTGCATGGCGACGAAGGCATCGCCGGGGCGCATGTCGTCCGAGACGCGGACTTTCATGACGATGCTGCCGCGACGGCTGGAAACGCGCACCAGGTCTTGATTTGAAAAGCCGTGTTTTTCCAAATCAAACTCATTAATAATTATTTCCGGCTCCGGGCTGTGGCTGAAGAGGCGCGCCACCAGCCCGGTGCGCGTCATGCTGTGCCATTGGTCGCGCAGGCGCCCCGTCGTGAGCCGGAGCGGGAACTGCGCGTCGGGCTCCTCGGCCGGCGGAAGGTATTCGGTGGCGATGAAGCGCGCGCGTCCGGAGGGCGTCGGGAAGACGCCGTCGGCGTAGAGGCGCGTGCGTCCTCCCTTGGCGCCTTCCGGGTAGGGCCATTGCTGCGGCCCTTCATGGTCGAGTACGGCATAGGACAGGCCGGTGATGTCCAGATCGCGGCCGCGCGTACTCTCGCGATGCTCGTTGAAGACCTGTTCTGGAGTTTGGTACGGGAACAGCTTTTCCCCGGCAGGTGAAAGTCGCCGAGCAAAGTCCACCGCTATCTGCCAATCCGGGCGCGCTTCTCCCGGCGGCGCGACGGCCGCGCGTACGCGCGAGATGCGCCGCTCGGAGTTGGTGACGGTGCCTTCCTTTTCCGCCCAGGTCGCCGCCGGCAGTAGCACGTCGGCGTAGTCGCAGGTCTCGGCGTCGCGGAAGGCCTCCTGCACGACGACGAACTCGGCGCGCTCGAGCGCCTTGCGCACCGCGTTGGCGTCGGGCATCGATTGCGCCGGATTCGTGCAGGCGATCCACACCGCCTTGATCTCGCCGCGGCCGATGGCCTCGAACATTTCTACCGCCGTCTTGCCGGGCTGCGACGGCACGGCATTGACGCCCCAGAGCGCGGCGACTTCCTCCCGGTGCGCCTCGTTGTCCAGGTCTCGATGACCCGACAGCAGGTTCGCCATGCCGCCGACCTCGCGCCCGCCCATGGCGTTGGGCTGTCCGGTGAGCGAGAACGGCCCGGCCCCCGGCCTTCCGATCTGCCCTGTGGCGAGATGCAGGTTGATGAGCGCGCAGTTCTTCCAGGTGCCGCTCGCCGACTGGTTCAGACCCTGGCAATACAGCGAGAGCGCCGCCTTGGCGTTGCCGAACAGGCGCGCGGCCTCGATGATCTTTTCCACAGGCAGGTCGCAGACCTCGGCTGCCCTCTCCGGGGTCCAGTGGTCGATCAAAGGTTTGAGATTTTCAAAATTTTCAGTTTTTGAATTCTTGAACTGAAAATCTGAAAGGCCATCCCTTTCAATCACGTGCAACATCGCGTTGAAGAGCGCGATATCGGTACCGGGCTTGAGCGCGAGGTGCAGGTCGGCGGCGCGCGCGGTGACGGTGGCTCGCGGGTCGATGACGACGACCTTCAGGCCGGGATTCTTCGCGCGCGCGTCCTCGATGCGCCGGTAGAGGACCGGATGGGCGAAGGCGGTGTTCGAGCCGGCGATGAGGATCAGGTCGGCCGCGTCGATGTCCTCGTAGGCGCAGGGCGGCGCATCCGCGCCCAGCGACTGTTTGTAGCCCGCCACCGCCGAGGACATGCACAGGCGCGAGTTGGTGTCGACGTTGTTGGTGCCGACCAGGCCCTTGGCGAGCTTGTTGAAGACGTAATAGTCCTCGGTGAGCAGCTGCCCGGAGATGTAGAACGCCACCGAGTCCGGGCCGTGGTCGGCGATGATCTGCCTGAATTTCCCGGCGGCATAATCCAGCGCCTGGTCCCAGGTTTTGCGCTCGCCGTTGACCTCGGGGTAGAGCAGGCGCGCGCCGACGTCGGTGGACAGGTGCAGCGCTGCGCCCTTGGTGCATAACTGCCCGCGGTTGGCCGGATGCGCGACGTCGCCCTTCACGGAGAAGACGCCATGCTTGTGCGTGGTCGCCACGATGCCGCAGCCGACGCCGCAGTAACAGCAGGTGGTGGCCACCTGCTTGCGCGGTTCGACGACGACCCAGCCTTCTTCGATCCTCGCGGCATAGACGGGAATCCGCGCGGAAGCGTCCTCGACGCAGCGACCCGTGCGCAGGGAAAAGTGTTGTTTGTAAACGGGCGAGGCGACGACCAGCTCGCCCTTCAGGTCGCCGACGATGCCGCGCGACAGGACGTTGGCGCGAGAGAACGGATCCTGATTGCCTACTGCGTGGACGCTGTTATCTTCCAGTCTGAACACGGCCACCTGCTCGCCATCCACGAGCGCCGCCACGCCCGCGTTGGGAACGATGTCCTCCAGCGGGCAGACGCGGACCGCCATGGCCTCATGCAATTTCAAGATCAGTCTCCCGCTCCTCGGGCCGCGCCGGCCGGATCTGCGCGCGCTCAGCGACGAACACCACGTTGCTGTCGGGCTCGTCGCTGTTCACGAAGTGGCGGAAGCGCTTGAGGATCTCGGGCGACTCGATCGCCTGCTTCCATTCGCAGGCATACGTGTCGACGAACTTCTGCATGTCGGCCTCCAGCTCGGCACCGATCCCGAGCGAGTCCTCGCACACGGCCCTGCGCACGTACTCGATGCCGCCTTCCAGGTTCTCCAGCCAGGTGCTGGTGCGCTGCAGCCGGTCGCCGGTGCGGATGTACAGCATGAGGAAGCGGTCGATAAATTGAATCAATTCCTTGTCGGACAAATCCTTTGCAAGAAGATCGGCATGCCTCGGCTTGATGCCGCCGTTGCCGCAGACGTACAGGTTCCAGCCTTTCTCAGTGGCGATGATGCCGACATCCTTGCCCTGCGCCTCGGCGCATTCGCGCGTGCAGCCGGACACAGCCATCTTCAGCTTGTGCGGCGAGCGCAGGCCGCGGTAGCGCTGCTCGATGCGGATCGCCATCGCCACCGAGTCCTGCACGCCGTAGCGGCACCAGGTGCTGCCGACGCAGGATTTCACGGTGCGCAGCGCCTTGCCGTAGGCGTGGCCGGACTCGAAGCCGGCGTCGATCAGCTCTTTCCAGACCAGCGGCAGCTGCTCGACGCGCGCACCGAAGAGGTCGATGCGCTGCGCGCCGGTGATCTTCGTGTACAGGCCGTATTTCTTCGCCACCTCGCCGATCGCGATCAGCTTGGCCGGCGTGATCTCGCCGCCCGGCACGCGCGGTACCACCGAGTAGGTGCCGTCCTTCTGCAGGTTGGCGAGGAAATGGTCGTTGGTGTCCTGCAGCGGCGCGTGCCTGGGTTTGAGGATCATCTCGTTCCAGCACGAGGCGAAGATGGAGGCTGCCGTCGGCTTGCAGATGTCGCAGCCCTTGCCCCGGCCGTGCTGCGCGATCAGTTCATCGAAACTCTTGATCGAACCAATCTTCACCAGGTGGAACAGCTCCTGGCGCGAGTAGGCGAAATGCTCGCACAGGTGGTTGTTGACCTTGAAGCCCTGCTTTTTCATTTCCGCGTCGAGGATCTGCTTGGCAAGAGGTGCGCAGCCGCCGCAACTGGTGGCAGCTTTTGTTTTTTTCTTTAAAGATCCTAAAGACTGACAACCCTCGGAAATGGCGGCGCAGATCGCACCCTTCGTCACGCTGTTGCACGAGCAGATCAGCGCCGAGTCGGGCAGCAGCTCGATCCCCAGACCCTTCTTGCCTTCCCGGGCGGGCAGGATCAGCTCCTCCGGATGCTCCGGCAGCGGCATCGGGTTGAGTGCCATCTGCAGCAACGTGCCGTAATCGGTCGCGTCGCCGACCAGGATCGCGCCCAGCAGCTGCTTGCGGTCTTCCGCGACCACCAGCTTCTTGTAGACGCCGGCCGCCTCGTCGGTGAACACGTAGTTGAGCGCGCCGGGCGCGCTGCCGTGGGCGTCGCCGATCGAGCACACGTCCACGCCCATCAGCTTCAGCTTGGTGCTCATGTCGGCGCCGAGGAACTGTAGCTGCGTCTCGCCGAGCAGGTGTCGCGCAGCGACTTCGGCCATCTGGTAGCCGGGCGCCACCAGCCCGAACGTGCGGCCTTCCCACAGCGCGCACTCGCCGATGGCGTAGATATCGGGGTTGTTGGTCTGGCAGTGCGAATTGATCTGGATGCCGCCGCGCTCGCCGACGGCGAGACCCGCCGCGCGCGCCAGCTCGTCGCGCGGCCGGATGCCCGCGGAGAAGACGATGATGTCGGTCTCCAGGCTGGTGCCGTCAACGAACACGAGCTTGTGCTTGCGCGCCTCGCCGTCGACGATTTCCTTGGTGTTCTTCTGCAGGTGGATCCGGGCGCCCAACGCCTCGATCTTGCGGCGCAGGAGCCTGCCGGCGGAGTCGTCGAGCTGCACCGCCATCAGGCGGGAAGCGAATTCGACGATGTGCGTCTCGAGGCCGAGGTCCTGCAGGGCCTTGGCGGCCTCCAGGCCGAGCAGTCCGCCGCCGATGACGACGCCGACCTTCGAGCGCCTGGCGGCGGCGGCGATGACCTCGAGATCCTCGATGGTGCGGTAGACGAAGCAGTCGCGGCGGTCCTTTCCCGACACCGGCGGCACGAACGGGTACGAGCCCGTCGCAATCACCAGCTTGTCATAGGGCACTTCCTTGTAGCGCGCGGAGCGCACGACCCTGTTTACCGGATCGATGCCGAGAACACCGTCGTTCAGGCGCAGCGTCACGCCGTGCTCCTGGAAGAACCGGTCCGGCACGACGTTCAGGTCTTTCGCGCTCTTGCCGGAGAAGAAACTCGTCAATTGCACGCGGTCATAGGCGGGACGCGGCTCATCGCTGAAGACGGTGATCTCGCAGTTCTTGTTGCGCGAGGCCAGCTGCTCCAGGAAGCGCTGGCCGACCATGCCGTTGCCAATGACAGCGATGCGCATTAGGCCGCCCTTTCCTTCGGCGTCGCGGCCCGCATTTCACTTTCAACCCGGGCGAATCGGACGACATCTCCGATCACGATCAGCGCCGGGCCGGCGAAGCCTTCGCCGGAAAGCGTGCCGAGCGTCGCCACGCGCTGCTTCTGGTTGTGCAGGGTGCCATTCTCGATGATGCAGGCGGGCGTCGCCGCGTCCATGCCGGCAGTTTTCAGGGAAGCGAGAATCCTCTCCAGTCCCCGCAACCCCATGTAGACCACCAGCGTCGTGCCCGAGCGGGCCAGCGCCTGCCAATTGGGTTCCGTGCCGTCCTTCGTGTGCCCGGTGAGGAACGTGACGCCGCGGGCGAATTCGCGATGGGTCACCGGGATGCCCAGCGTCGCGGGCACTGCGGTGCCGGCGGTGATGCCGGGAATGATCTCGACCTCGATCCCGTGCGCCCGAAGCGCTTCGACCTCTTCGCCGCCGCGCCCGAATATGAACGGGTCGCCGCCTTTCAGTCGCACGATATTTTTGTTTTCTTTCGAATACAAAATCAAAAGCTTTTCAATGAACGCCTGCGGCGTGGACTTGCAACCGCCGCGCTTGCCGACCTCGATGATCCTGGCGTCCGAGCGCACGTGCGCGAGGCAGCCGCGATTCACCAGCTCGTCCACCAGAACCACGTCGGCCGCGGCCAGCGCGCGCGCCGCCTTGAGCGTCAGCAGCTCGGGATCGCCCGGTCCTGCTCCGATCAGAGTAACGAGTGGCCGCATCTCAAGCGGCCTGCTTGAGTTGCTTGCGATAGAGGAAATCCATCACTGTCGTGCGCAGCTCGATGTAGCGGCGCTCGCCGGCGAGCGCGAGGCGCTCGCGAGGACGCGGCAGATCCACTTCCAGGATGCCGCCGATGCGGGCCGCCGGGCCGTTCGTCATCATCACGATGTGGTCGGAGAGCAGCACCGCTTCGTCCACGTCGTGCGTCACCATCAGCACTGTGGCGCCGGTCTTGTCGACAATTTTCAGCAGCTCGTCCTGCAGGTTGGCGCGCGTCAGCGCATCGAGGGCGCCGAACGGTTCGTCCAGGAGCAGCATCTTGGGCTCAATGGCCAGCGCGCGCGCGATGCCGACGCGCTGCTTCATGCCGCCGGAAATTTCATGCGGGTACTTTTCCTCGGCGGCGGTGAGGCCGACCATGGCGAGCGCCTTGTGGGTCCGCTCTTTGAGGATATTCTTCTTGTCGGAAAAAACTCTTTCGACGGCAAGATAGACATTGTCGAAGCAGGTTAGCCAGGGCAGCAGCGAATGGTTCTGGAACACGACTCCGCGGTCGGGACCCGGTCCCGCGATTTCTCGCTCGGCAAGGAGGATTCCACCCTCTGTAGGGTCAATCAGGCCGGCAACCAGGTTCAGCAGGGTCGACTTGCCGCAGCCCGAGTGGCCGATGAGCGATACGAACTCGCCCTTCTTCACGTTGAGATCGATGCGCTCGAGCGCGACGAACGAACCGTTCTTGGTTTCGAAGGTCATGCCCACGTCCTCGATGCGCAGGTAGCGGTCCATCGCGGTCTCCCCTAGTTGTAGCTGAAGCGCTTGGCGAGCAGCACCAGCGCCTGTTCGAGCAGCAGGCCGACGATGCCAATGGTGAAGATGGCGATGATGATGTGCTCCACCTTCAGGTTGTTCCATTCGTCCCACACCCAGAAGCCGATGCCGACGCCGCCGGTGAGCATCTCCGCGGCGACGATCACCAGCCAGGCCACGCCGATCGACAGGCGCACGCCCGTGATCATGTACGGTAGCACTGCGGGAAACAGGATCGTGGTGAACACTTTCCATTCGGAGAGGTTGAGCACGCGCGCGACGTTCAGGTAATCCTGCGGGATCTGGCGCACGCCTACCGCGGTATTGACGATCATCGGCCACAGGCTGCAGACAAAGATCACGTAGATTGCCGCCGGATTTGCGGCCTTGAAGAGCAAAAGGCCGATCGGCAGCCAGGCGAGCGGGGATACGGGCTTGAGCATGGCGATGATCGGAGCCGCCATGTCGGAGAGGAACTTGAAGCGGCCGATCATGAAGCCGAGTGGGATGCCGACAATGGCGGCCAGGCCAAATCCAATACCAACGCGCTTGAGGGAGGACAACACGTTCCAGCCGATGCCCTGGTCGTTCGGGCCCTTCGAGTAGAACGGATCGGAAAAGATCGTGACCGCCGCCTTCCAGACCACGGCCGGGCCGGGAATCCGTCCGCCCTGGCGAGCGACGATCTCCCAGAGCGCGATGAAGGCCACGATGCCGGCGAGCATCGCGAATAGCTGCATCGCCCACTCCGGGGCGCGCGCCCGGCGGTATCCGGTGGCAGTAGGCTTGGCCGCCTTCACCGCGTCGGCCCGCGCAGCGAGCGCAGCGGCGGCCGGATGCGGGCCCGAAGTGGCCGCTGCGGCCCGCATCGGCACAACCGTAACAGCTGAAACCGGCACCGCGCTCATCTATGCGACCTTCACTTTGAAACTTCCGGCGTATTTCGCCGGATCCTTGCCATCCCAGACCACGCCGTCGATCATCTTTGCGCTGCGCATCGGCTCTTTCGGCAGCGGCGTCTTGGTCATGGCGGCCGCTTCCTTGTAGACGTCGATGCGGTTCACTTTCTTCGCTATCGCCAGGTAATCCGGGTCTTCCTTGAGCAGGCCCCAACGGCGATGCTGCGTCATGAACCACATGCCGTCCGAGAGGTACGGGAACGTGACATAGCCATCGTTGTAGAACTTCATGTAGTCCTTGTCGTCCCACACCTTGCCGATGCCGTTGTCGTAGCGCCCTAGCATGCGCGCGACGATGACGTCCTTGTCAGTGTTGACGTAGGACTTGTCGGCGACAACTTCGGCTGTCTTCTGCCGGTTGACTAGCGACGCGTCGATCCAGCGGCCCGCCTCGATTACAGCGGCGGTCATGGCGCGTGCCGTGTTCGGGTTCTTCTGCACGAATTCGGCCGAGCAGCCGAGCGTCTTCTCCGGGTGGTCCTTCCAGATCTCCTGCGTGGTGTTGGCGGTGAAACCGATCTTGTCGACGATCGCGCGGTTGTTCCACGGCTCGCCGACGCAGTAGCCGTCCATGTTGCCGACGCGCATGTTCGCCACCATCTGCGGCGGCGGCACGGTGATGGTCTTCACGTCCGCGAACGGGTTGATGCCGTGCGCCGCGAGCCAGTAGTAGAGCCACATGGCATGCGTGCCAGTCGGGAAGGTTTGGGCGAAGGTGTAATCCGCTTTTTCTTTATCTATTAATTTTTTTAACGTAAACCCATCAACAACGCCCTTGTCGTAGAGTTTCCTCGACAGCGTGATCGCCTGGCCGTTGTGGTTCAGGTTCATGAGGACGGCCATGTCTTTCTTCGGCCCGCCCACGCCCATCTGCAGGCCGTAGATCAGGCCGTAGAGCACGTGCGCCGCATCCAACTCGCCGTTGACAAGCTTGTCGCGCACTGCGGCCCAAGAGGCTTCCTTCGACGGAACGATCTTGATGCCGTACTTCTTGTCGAACTCCATTACCGAGGCCATGACCACCGAAGAGCAGTCGGTGAGCGGAATGAAACCGATTTTCACCTCCTTCTTCTCGGGAGCGTCGGAGCCCGCCGCCCAGGCGCCCGTGCGCACTGCGTTGGGAACCAGGCTCATGAGGCTTGCCGCCGTAGCCTGCTTGAGAAACCTGCGTCGCTTGCTTCCGAACGGTCCATTCATCGCGTTCCCCAAAATAAAAAAGCGCTCGCACGAACCAGTCCGCTGGTTCGCGTCGAACGCCTTTGTTCGGGCCGGGCGCGCCATTGCGCCCGGACTCATCGCCTTAGCTTCGCAAGGCCTGTGCCATCGAATTATTCAATTAAAACAATGTTCCCAAGGATAGAGGGTGCACTGCTGCGGTGCACCATGACGCGTTTCGCACCGCAACCATGCAGCGGCGTCAGGCTTTGCCGAGCAGCTCGGCGCTATCAATAAGCTGCTGCGCGACATCGCCCAAGCGCTGCTTTTTCGACATCGCGAGCTTGCGAAGCGCGTGGTAGGCCTGGTCCTCCGAGATGCCGCGCGATTGCATCAGAAGGCCTTTGGCGCGTTCGACGAGTTTGCGTTCGGAGAGCTTCAGGTTCGCGTCCGCGAGCTCGACCTTGAGCCGTTGCAGCTCGTCGAACCGGGCGCAGGCGACTTCGACGATGGTGTTGACCCGTCCGGCGTCCAACCCGTCCACAACGTAGGCGGATACGCCCGCGCGCACGGCTTCGCGGATCGCTTCGCCCCCGCTGTCGGAGGCAAACATCACGATCGGACGCGGACTCGACTGGCTGACGATCACCAGGTGTTCCAGCACGTCGCGGGTCGGTGATTCCGTGTCGATGACGATGACATCGGGGCGCAGGCGTTCCACCGCGCGCAGCAGTTCGAGCGGCGAGGAGAGCGAGGCGACGACTTCGTGACCGGCGCGCTCGAGCCCGTCGCGCAGTATCTCGGCGCGCTCCTCCAGGTCCTCGGCCAGCTCATCAATTACCAGTACCCGCATGCAGTCGCTCTCAGGATTCCGGAACGGGTCGTCCGCGAGCTAGGCGGTGTTGGCGCGATGCTCGAAGCGCTTCACCTGTGACGGACCCTGTGTCTTGGGATGGCTGATCGACCCGAGAGTGACGATGAGAAGAATGACCAATGCGAGCCTGGCCAGTTGCTCAATCCGGTCTTCAATGGGCACTTTGCCTCCAGGAATGGATGGGGTCATACCATCCGTAATGCACAAAGCGTGCCAATGGTCCGGATTCCGCCATGCCTTGCGCCGATACGCTACGATCAACTGTCGTCAAGGAGCGGAAACCTGCGGATTTCAGGAGAGGCTCAAGTTGACGTTAACGTAAACGTCAAGTAGCCTGTTCGACCCCCGGGGAGGGGATCCGATATGACAGATCTGTCCCAATCGAAGAACCTGGTCTACAAGGCGAAGCACAAGATCCGTTTCGTCACCGCGGCGAGCCTGTTCGACGGACACGATGCCTCGATCAACATCATGCGGCGCATCCTGCAGGCCTCCGGCGCGGAAGTGATACACCTGGGACACAACCGCTCGGTCGACGATGTGGTGACGACCGCGCTCGAGGAGGACGTGCAGGGCATCGCCATCTCCTCCTACCAGGGCGGGCACATCGAATTCTTCAAATACATGGTCGACCAGCTGCGCCAGCGCGGCGGCGGCCATATCCAGGTGTTCGGCGGCGGCGGCGGCGTGATCGTGGCCTCGGAGATCGAGGAACTGCACGGCTATGGCGTTACGCGCATCTACTCCCCGGAAGATGGCCAGAAAATGGGCCTGCAGGGAATGATCAACGACATGCTGGCGCGCTGCGACTTTAATCCCGTCGAGGACGTGCCCGCCGAACTGGGCAAGGGCGATTTCCGCGCCCTGGCGAGAGTCATCTCCGCGCTCGAACTGGGCATTCTCGGAGAAAAGCTTAGGGCGCAGATCCTGGAGCGATCAAAGTGTGCCGCAGCGCCCGTTCTCGGCATCACCGGCACTGGCGGCGCCGGCAAGAGTTCGCTCACCGACGAATTGGTGCGCCGGCTGCGGATCGACCAGGGCGACCGACTGCAGGTCGCCATCATCTCGGTCGACCCCACGCGCCGCAAGACCGGCGGAGCGTTGCTGGGCGACCGTATCCGGATGAACGCGATACACGGCCCGGGCGTTTTCATGCGCTCGCTTGCGACGCGCGAATCGGGCGCGGAAATCGCGGCCTGCGTGCCGGAAGTGATCGCCGCCGGCCGCGCGGCCGGCTTCGACCTGGTCATCGTGGAAACCTCGGGAATCGGCCAGGGTGACGCGGCCATCGTCCCGCTGGTGGATGCGTCGCTCTATGTCATGACGCCGGAATTCGGCGCGGCGAGCCAGCTCGAAAAGATCGACATGCTCGATTTCGCCGATTTCATCGCCATCAACAAGTTCGACCGCAAGGGCGCGGAAGATGCGCTGCGCGACGTCCGCAAGCAGGTGCAAAGGAACCGGCAGACCTTCGGCCAGTCGCCGGACTCGATGCCGGTGTACGGCACCATCGCCTCGCGCTTCAACGATGATGGAGTAACGGCGCTTTACCAGGGCATCGCCGCAAAGCTGAAGGAGAAGGGCCTGAAGCTCGCGCCCGGAATTCTTGCAGCGATGAAAAACAAGAGTTCCTCGGATGTGAACGTCGTCGTGCCGGCGAAGCGCTCGCGCTACCTGGCCGAGATCGCGGACGCGGTTCGTGCCTACCACGAGCAAGGCTTGCAGCAATCGCGCATCGCGCGCGACCGGCAAAGCCTGCTCGCAGCCAGGCGCATGCTCGGAACAAGCGGCGAAACCGCTGCTCTGGACGCCCTGATCACCGAAAAGGAAGCGGCGCTCAGCGCGGATTCGAAGATGCTGCTCGACTCCTGGCCTGGCACGGTGAAATCGTATTCGGGCGACGAGTCCGTGACGAAGGTCCGCGATCGTGAGCTGCGCACCAAGCTGACCACCACTTCGCTCTCGGGAACCAAGGTTTCCAAGGTGGCGCTGCCCAGGTTCGAGGACGCGGGCGAAATCCTGCGCTGGCGCTGGCGTGAAAACCTGCCCGGCGCATTCCCCTTTACCGCGGGCGTATTCCCGTTCAAGCGCGAGAACGAGGATCCGACGCGCATGTTCGCGGGCGAGGGTGATCCGTTCCGCACCAACCGGCGCTTCCACCTGCTGTCGAAGGATTTGCCGGCGAAGCGCCTGTCCACCGCCTTCGATTCGGTCACGCTGTACGGTTTCGATCCCGACGAGCGCCCCGACATCTACGGCAAGGTCGGCAATTCCGGCGTGTCCATCGCCACGCTGGACGACATGAAGGTGCTTTATTCCGGTTTCGACCTTTGCGCGCCGACCAATTCCGTGTCGATGACGATCAACGGCCCGGCGCCGACGATCCTTGCGATGTTCTTCAACACTGCTATTGATCAGCAGATCGAGAGGCTGGGCCGCAAGCCGACAGAAGAAGAACTTGCCGAAATAAAGGCGAAGACCCTGTCAGCGGTGCGGGGAACGGTCCAGGCGGACATTCTGAAAGAGGACCAGGGGCAGAACACCTGCATCTTCTCCACCGAGTTCTCGCTCAAGGTGATGGGCGACATCCAGCAGTACTTCATCGCGCACGACGTGAAGAACTTCTACTCGGTATCGATCTCCGGCTATCACATCGCGGAAGCAGGGGCGAATCCGATCAGCCAGCTCGCCTTTACGCTGTCGAACGGCTTTACCTTCGTCGAAACCTATCTCGCGCGCGGCATGGACATCGACGAATTCGCGCCCAACCTGTCGTTCTTCTTCAGCTACGGCATGGACCCGGAGTACAGCGTCATCGGGCGCGTGGCGCGGCGCATCTGGGCGGTGGCGATGAAGAACCGCTTCGGCGCCAACGAGCGCTCGCAAAAGCTCAAGTTCCATTCGCAAACCAGCGGCCGCAGCCTGCATGCGCAGGAAATAGCCTTCAACGACATCCGCACCACGCTGCAGGCGCTCATTTCCTCCTACGACAACACCAATTCACTGCACACCAACGCCTACGATGAGGCGATTACCACGCCCACCGAGGAATCGGTGCGCCGCGCAATGGCGATCCAGCTCATCATCAACAAGGAGTGGGGGTTGGCGAAGAACGAGAACCCGAACCAGGGTTCATTCATCATCGAGGAGCTCACCGACCTGGTCGAGGAGGCGGTGCTGAAGGAATTCGAGGCGATCAGTTCACGCGGCGGCGTGCTGGGCGCGATGGAGACCGGCTACCAGCGCGGCAAGATCCAGGAAGAATCCATGTACTACGAGCACCAGAAGCACGACGGCTCGTACCCGATCGTCGGCGTGAATACTTTCCGCAACGCACACGCAGATGCGGCGCCGCCGAAAATCGAACTTATCCGCTCCAGCGACGAAGAGAAGCAGTCTCAGTTGAAGCGGCTACGCGCTTTTCAGCAGGAAAATTCCTCCCATTCAAAGGCCATGCTCGAGCGCTTGCGCCAGGCAGTGATCAGGAATGAGAATGTGTTCGAGGTACTGATGGATGCGGTGCGCGTGTGCTCGCTCGGCCAGATCACGCACGCGTTGTTCGAGGTCGGGGGTCAGTACCGGCGGAATATGTAGATTGCGTTTTTGCGGCGTCGGTGTCCGCACGCAGCGCGTGGACGATGGAAATGCTCCACGGCCGGCAGGCAAGTAGCACCCCCAGGGCGACGCGCTTTTTCGCGGGCACCGAGGCGTCTATCTCGACCAATTCATTTATCTCGGCGGCGAAACGTTCCAGCCGGCGCTTTACCACCACGGCGGATTCGCTCGAGAGCTCCTGCGCCTCGAAGTGGAACGCATCATGCGGCGCGTCGAAGCGCGAGCGCATGAACTCGGTGATCACCTTCAAGCCGTAGGCTTTGCGCAACGGCCCGCCGGCGCGCCAGACGTAGTGCTTGGGCACGCGCAGCCGCGCGCGGTTGCCGGGCCGCCAGTCGATCAGGCGCAGGCGCTCGAGCCGGGCATAGAAAGTGGTGATCTGCGCGGCGCCCAGCCTGAACTCCGCGACGATTTCGTCGAAACGCCACTCATTGGTGATCAGCCAGAACACAGAGAACAGGCGCGCGTCTTTCGCGAGCGCGGTTTCCTGCTCCAGCGACAGCTCGACCGGCCCGGTGCGCCTGCCGTGGCTCATGCGGGCCAGTTCGAAGAAATCCATCTCGAGCACCTTGAGGATTTCTTCCAGGCGCTCCAGCGTGAAGGTGCGCTGCGAGAACAGGCGCTTGACGGTCGGCGTCGAGACGCGCAACGCCGCCGCGAGGTCCGCATACGTCATGCTGCGGGCCTTGAGGATCCGCTTCAGCGTCTCGACGATCTCGCGAGTCATGATGCGGCGATGGCAGATCTTTTCATTCTTGGTGCTTCCCCTTGTGAAAGACTACAACGCAGCGGCGGGCCCGGCTGTTCCCCGTGTCCGATTCAATTTACCGTGGCGCCGGTTGCGCGCACGACTTTGCCCCACTTTTCGTATTCGGCCCGCATGAACGCGGCCAGCTCCTGCGGACCGAGCACCAGTGCCTCTACGCCCGCGGCGCGGAAGCCGAGCCGCAGCTCCGGGCTCTGCAGAGCTTTCGCAGTCTCGGCGTACAGGCGCTGCACGATGTCCTGCGGCGTGCCGGGTGGTGCGGCGAACGCGAGCCACAGCGTCGCTTCGTAGCCGGGAACGCCGGCCTCGGCGAGCGTCGGTACGTCCGGCAGTTCACCCCACCGCCTGGCGGAAGTGACCGCAAGCGCGCGCAGGCGCCCGGCTTTCAGGTGGGTGAGCACGTTGGGGACACCAGCAAAAGAGACGGACACCTGCCCGGACACCAGGTCCTGCATGGCGGGGCCGCTGCCCTTGTACGGCACGTGGTTCAGCGTCACGCCAGCCATCGAATTGAACAGCGCGCCGACCAGATGCTGCGCGCTGCCGTTTCCCGAACTGGCGAAATCGACTTCTCCGGGCCGGGCCTTGGCTGCAGCGATCAGGTCATTTACCGAACCCGCCGGCAGTTGCTTCGGATTTACCACCAGCACGTAGGGTCCGGCGGCGACATGAACGATGGGCGTGAAATCCTTGAGCGGATCGTAGGTCAGCGTCTTGTACAGCCAGGGGCTGATGACGTGCGGCGTGGCGACGGCGAGCAATGTGTAGCCGTCAGGCGCGCTGCGGGCAACGAATTCGGCGCCGATCGTGCCGCCCGCCCCCGGTCGGTTTTCGACGAATATCGATCCGCCGAGCGCAGCCGCCAGCCGCGGCGCGAGCAGCCGGGCCGGAATGTCGGCGAAGCCGCCCGGAGAGAGCGGCACCACCATGCGGATCGGGCGGGAGGGATAGGTCTGCGAAATGCATTCACGCGAAAGAAGAAGCGCGAGAACAAATGCGCAATACCACTTCATCCGCGGTATGCCGGCTCGGGCTGCGTGAAGAACGCGTGCAGGATGTGATAGGCCATGAGGTAATTCTTCTGCTGGAAGCTCGCATGCGAGATGCCAGCCATGACGCAGAACTGCTTGTCCGGATTGGGCAGGCGCTTGAAGAACTCGATGAGGTCGTCCATCCCCGCGATGCCGTCATGCTGGCCACGCATGATGATCGTGGGAACAGTGATCCGCGCGGGATCCACCAGCGGCAGTTTCGAGCACATGTCGACGTAAGTGCCTGTCGGTACTGAGTCATCCAGCGCGAGGATTGCATCCGCGAACGCACTCACCGTCGCGGCATCCGCCGTATCGGGATGATCTCGCGCGAATATGCTCTGCACGAAAGCGCGGTCGATCGGGCGGCGGTTCTTCGCGATGAATTCCGGCAACCGCTTCCTGCGCTCGGCCAGCGTCGGACTGCCCTCGCCGGTCCAGACGAACGCATCCAGCGCGAGGCGCGCGACGCGCTCCGGGTGACGTTCGGCGAACAAGGCGGCCTTCAGCGCTCCCGAGGAAATGCCATAGAAGAGGAGTTTCTTCGCGCCCGAGGTTTTCAGGACATACCGGCTTGCTGCATCCAGGTCATCCGCGCCATTCGAGATGTCGAAGTTGATGGGGCGCTTCTTGTCCGAGCGGCCGTAGCCCTCATTGTCCAGGCACCAGGTATCGAAGCCGCGCGCCGCGAACCACTCCATCGCCGAGGAATCGGGCCGGCCAGGCACCTGAAGGTCGAAAGTCGGCTGTGAGGCCATCGAGGAGCCATGCACGAAAAGGATGCTGCCCTTCGGCGTGGTGCCGGCGCCCGGCGGCTTGCGCCAGAGGAAAAGCCGGATATCGCCCTTGTTGGTCCAGTGTTCGGTGCCGGTCATTTATCTTCCTGTGCAATATTAGCGTTCCGCATTATAAAATCTGTTCGTCCCTGAGGAGGGTGTGATGGCGGAAAGTCTTGCCGGGTTGGATACGTTTCCGAAACTGCTGATGCACCACGCAAGGGTGCGCGCGCAGCGTCCGGCAATCCGCGAGAAGGATCTCGGCATCTGGCAGACCTGGAGCTGGGAGCGCTTTGCCGACGAGGTACGTTCGCTGGCCTGCGGCCTCGCCGCGCAGGGGTTCAAGCGCGGCGACCATCTTGCGATCATCGGCGACAACCGGCCCCGCGTCTATGCCGCGATGTGCGCGGCGCAATGCCTGGGTGGCATTCCGGTACCGCTTTACCAGGATGCGGTGGCCACCGAGATGGCCTTCCCGATCCAGAACGCCGCCATCGAATTCGCGGTCGCGGAGGACCAGGAACAGGTCGACAAGCTGCTCGAAATCCTGCCGCAGTGCCCGACGCTCGCGCACATCTACTATGATGAGCCGCGCGGCCTGCGCCATTACAACCAGCCCCAGCTCATGAGTTGCGACAAGTTGCTGGAGCTCGGCGCCGAGTCGCAACGTCGCGATCCATCGTTCCTCGAGACCGAGATCGCGAAGGGCATGGGCTCGGACACGGCGGCCATGTTCTTCACCTCGGGCACCACGGGTGTCGCAAAAGGAGTTGTGCTTACCCATCACAGCCTGATCGATCGCGCCCTCGCCGCGGCGCAGATGGAGGGCCTGAACGATACGGACGTGGTTCTCGCCTACCTGCCGCCCGCCTGGGTCGGGCAGAATATCTTTTCCTACGCGCAGCCGTTCGTCACCGGCTATTGCGTCTGCTGCCCGGAGTCGGCCGATACCGTGATGAGCGACATGCGCGACATCGGGCCGACCTACTATTTCGCCCCGCCGCGCGTCTTCGAGGCGCTCCTCACGCAGGTTTCGATCCGCATGGAGGATGCCAGCGCCGTCAAGCGTTCCCTGTACCGGTATTTCATGGACGTCGCGCGCAAAGTAGGTGGCGACATCCTCGACGGCAAGAAAGTGGGCGCGTTGGACCTGCTGATGTATCGGCTCGGCGACGCGGTCATTTACGGACCTCTGCGCAACGTGCTGGGCATGAGCCGCGTGCGCGTCGCCTATACGGCGGGCGAGGCAATCGGCCCGGACCTGTTCCGTTTCTACCGCTCGCTCGGCATCAACCTGAAGCAGCTCTATGGCTCGACCGAAACCTGCGTTTTCGTGTGCGTGCAGCACAACGGGCAGGTGAAAGCCGATACCGTCGGACCGGCGGTGAAGGGGGTGGAATTGAGCTTCACCCCGGAACGCGAGCTTCTGATCCGCTCGCCCGGTCTATTCAAGGAGTATTACAAGAACCCCGAAGCGACTGCTGCCTCAAAAGACGCGCAGGGCTGGTTTCATACCGGGGACGCGGGCTACGTCGATGCCGATGGGCATCTCAAGATCATCGATCGCGTCAAGGACGTGGGCAAGCTCGCCGGCGGGTCCCTCTTCGCGCCGAAGTATCTTGAGAACAAGCTCAAGTTCTTCCCGTTCATCAAGGAAGCGGTGGCCTTCGGGCACGGCCGCGACCGCGTCTGCGCTTTCGTCAACATGGACATGGAGGCGGTGGGCAACTGGGCGGAGAAGCGCGGCATGCCCTACTCGGGATACGTCGATCTGGCCTCGCGCGACGAGGTCTACGACCTGGTGCGGGAGTGCATCGAAAAAGTGAACGCCGACCTCGCCGGCGAGCCCGAGATCGCGGCATCCCAGATCCACCGTTTCCTGATCCTGCACAAGCAGCTCGAGGCGGACGATGGCGAGCTGACCCGTACCAGCAAGGTGCGCCGCCTGCATGTCGGGGAAAAATACGCCACGCTGGTCGACGCCCTGTATGCCGGCAAACCGGTGGTGCATGTCGAGGCGCAGGTGCGCTATGAGGACGGCCGCGTCGGATCCGTTTCAGCAGACCTGAAAATCCGCGACGCGAAGACCTTCGCACCGGCAGGCGCGCGGAAAGCGGCGTGATGACCGGGACGTCAAATGGACGCGCGCAGCGCATTGGAGCGGTGATCCTCGCGCTCGATGGGGTATCGCTCGCGTTCGGCGGCGTCAAGGCGCTGAGCGACATTTCGTTCGATGTGCGCGAGCACGAGGTGCGAGCGATCATCGGCCCGAACGGCGCGGGCAAGAGCTCGATGCTGAACGTCATCAACGGCGTCTATCATCCGCAGCAAGGCACCATCCGCTACCTGGGCCGCGAGTACCACGACATGGACCCGCACGAGGTCGCGATGAGCGGTATATCGCGCACGTTCCAGAACCTCGCGCTCTTCAAGGGCATGTCGGTGCTGGACAACATCATGTCCGGGCGCAACCTGAAAATGCACTCCAGCATCCTGCTGCAGGCGCTGCGCATCGGCCCCGCGCTGCGCGAGGAGATGGAGCACCGCGCGGTGGTGGAAGGCATCATCGATTTCCTCGAGATCCAGGCCTACCGCAAGACGCCGGTCGGACAGCTTCCTTACGGCCTGCAAAAACGCGTCGACCTGGCGCGCGCGCTGGCGATGGAGCCGCGCATCCTGCTGCTGGATGAACCCAT
>JANYII010000101.1 GCA_025358705.1 Betaproteobacteria bacterium
TCACCTCCACCGCGCCGGGCAGCGCCGCGCGCAATTGCGGCAGCAGCTTGTTGACGCGGTCCACGACCTCGATCACGTTCGAGCCGGGCTGGCGCTGGATGTTGAGCAGCACGGCGGAGGATTCGTTGGCCCAGGCCGCGAGCCTTACGTTCTCGGCGTCGTCGATCGCCTCGGCGACATCCGTCAGGCGAATCGCGCGCCCCGCCTTGTAGGCGATGATCAGGTTGCGGTATTCATCGGCCGAGCGCAGCTGGTCGTTGGCGTCGATGGTGGAAGCGCGCGCGGGCCCATCAAATGACCCCTTGGCCTGGTTCACGTTCGCCGCGCCGATGGCCGTGCGCAGGTCTTCCAGGGACAGGCCGTAGGCGGCGAGCGCCTTCGGGTTGGCCTGGATGCGCACCGCGGGCCGCTGCCCGCCGGCGATTGACACCAGGCCCACGCCGGGCAGCTGCGAGATTTTCTGCGCCACGCGCGTGTCCACCAGGTTCTGCAGCCGCGGCAACTGCATGGTCTTCGACATCACCGCGAGCGTCAGGATAGGCGCGTCCGCCGGATTCACCTTGCTGTAGATCGGCGGCATCGGGATATCGGTGGGCAGGAACGAACCCGAGGCGTTGATCGCCGCCTGCACTTCCTGCTCGGCGATGTCGAGGCTGAGTTCCAGCGAGAACTGCAGCGTGATCACCGACGCGCCGCCGGAACTGGAGGAGGACATCTGGTTCAGCCCCGGCATCTGCCCGAACTGGCGCTCGAGCGGCGCGGTGATGCTTGAGGTCATCACGTCCGGGCTCGCGCCCGGGTACAGCGTCACCACCTGGATGGTCGGATAGTCCACCTGCGGCAGCGCCGAGATCGGCAGCTGGCGGTACGCCACGATCCCCGTCAGCAGGATGGCGAGCATAAACAGCGACGTCGCCACCGGCCGGAGGATGAAGGGGCGGGAAGGATTCACTGCTGTTTTCTACTACGCAACTCCCTCATCCGCTGCTTGCGTTCTTCTTCCGGAAGTTTTTTGATTTCTTCGCCAAACTCGCCTTTGTCGATCCGGGCGTTGATTTCCTGCCAGCGTTTCGCCTTCTCCTCGGGGGTCCCCGCCTCGGCGCCCTTGCCCTTGCGGCGCGGACCTTCCTTCGGCGGCGTGTTGTCCCTGACGACCATTTCGACGACGGCCCCCTCGCGCAGCTTGTCGGCGCCGTCCACCACCACCAGCGTGCCGGGCTTGATGCCTTCCTCGACCGACACCGTCTCGCCCTGCGCCGGTCCGAGCTTCACCTGGCGCACGCTGACCATCTTCGTCTCGGGATCCACGGCGTAGACGAAGGTGCCGGGAGTGCCGCGCTGCACGGCGGCCGCGGGAATCACGGTCGCGCCCACTTTCGTGTCCACGAGCATGCGCACATTCACGAACTGGTTCGGGAACAGGGCCAGGTCCTCGTTGGCGAACTGCGCCTTCAGCTTCACGGTGCCGGTCGCGGGGTCGATCTGGTTGTCGACGGTGATCAGCATGCCGCTGGCGAGTTGCGTCTTGCCGGCGCGATCCAGCGCGCTTACCTGCAGTTTCTCCCCCGCCTGGAGTTTCTTCATCACCGGCGGCAGGCTGTCCTCCGCGATGCTGAAGATCACCGTGATCGGCTGCAGCTGCGTGATCACCACCAGGCCGCTGGCATCCCCTGCACGCACGATGTTGCCCAGGTCCACCTGCCGCAGCCCGAGGCGCCCGCTGATCGGTGCGGTGACGCGGCTGTAGTCGAGCTGCAGGCGCGCGCTGTCGATCGATGCGCGGTCCATTTTCACGGTCGCTTCGTACTGGCGCACCAGCGCGTCCTGCGTGTCGAGCTGCTGCCTGGCGATCGAATCCTGCTGGAAGAGGGTCTTGTAGCGGTCCAGGTCGATCTGCGCGTTCTTCAGCAGCGACTGGTCGCGCGCGAGCTGGCCCTCGGCCGTCGCGAGTTGCACCTGCGCGGGACGCGGGTCGATCTCGGCCAGCAGGTCGCCGGCGCGCACCACCTGGCCTTCCTTGAACGCGAGCTTCATCAACTGCCCGTCGACGCGGCTGCGCACCGTGACGGTGGCAACCGGCGTCACCGAGCCGAGACCATCCAGCAGCACGCCGACGTCCGCGGTCGCCGCCGCCGAAGTGACCACCGGCACGTTGCCGCCCTTGCGGTCTCCCTTGCCGCCTTTGCCCGCGCTTTTGTCCGTCCCGGCCGGCGCCTCGCCGCCGCGCGGCTGCGAATAGAAGTAGTAGCCGCCCGCCGCCGCGATGGCGACGAGCGCCAGTACCCCGATGATTGTCCGCTTCATGGTCTGCATCTCGATTCGTCCCCGCCTTCCCGGACCCTGTTTATAACCTTTTCAGGGCCGGGGACGAAAATCGGGCTTGTAAGCGAACGTTTCAGCGCCCCGGCGAGGCTAGCCGCAGCTCAATTCTTCTTCGGCACCACGCGCAGGTGGGATTTGAGGCTTTTCACGCCCTTGATGCCGCGCACGGTGGCGGCCGCGTGGCTGGCCTCCGACTGCGATTGCGCGACGCCCATCAGGACGACGTGCCCGCCGGTGGCGCACCAGCGCATGTTGACCGAGGACAAGCCCTTGGCCGCGGTGAGCCTGGCGTTGATTTCGGCCTCGAGCGCAGTATCGCGAGCGAGGCTTCCCAGGTCGCCCACCAGCAGTTCGTTCTTCAGCGAGCGGATGCGCTTGTCCTGGCGCACGATCTCCTCGACCAGCTTCTTCACCTCCGCCGTCTTGACCGCGCCGGCGACCACCGCGTGCTGCGCGAATACGAGCACGGTTACGCCGGCCCATTCCGCCTTCTTGCTGTCGAGCAGCCGCTTGGACGCGCCGGCGCTGATTTCGGTATCGGCGGTCACCTCGGCCTTGGTGCGCGCGTCCATGGAGGTCGTCACGACCTTGCCGAGGATGCTCAAGGGATTTTGCCCCCAGGCATTTCCCACGACCAGGAGGAACGCAATCAACGTTCCAGCCAACGCCATCAGCGTTCCAAAAGATGCTTTTTGTCTTTGACTTTGGCCCATTGGTCGGCGTCCCGGGGTGCTGGTTTTCTCGCAATAAGCGGCTTCCAACCGGCCGCCAGTTCCTTGTTCAGGGCGATCCATTCCTGCTGGCCGTCGGGCACGTCGTCCTCGGCGAAGATCGCCTCCACCGGGCACTCGGCCACGCACAGGGTACAGTCGATACACTCGTCGGGGTCGATGACCAGCATGTTCGGCCCCTCCTTGAAGCAGTCCACCGGGCAGATGTCGACGCAATCCGTGTACTTGCACTTGACGCAGGATTCGGTGACAACGTAAGTCATATTAATCAACAGGTTATCACGGATCCGGCCCATCCCGGGACCGAAGCCTCATAATAAGCATTCCTGCAGCACCCCCCCGCATCTTCCAGACCGAGGCAACATGAGCAGTGAAGCTATTCAGCACGTGACCGATGACAGTTTTGAGCCCGACGTCCTCAAGTCCGAGGTCCCGGTGCTGGTGGATTACTGGGCCGAATGGTGCGGCCCCTGCAAGTCGATCGCCCCCATCCTGGAGGCCGTGGCCAAGGAATACGGCGGCCGCCTCAAGATCGCCAAGATCAACGTGGACGAGAACCAGGCCACGCCGGCCAAGTTCGGCATCCGGGGAATACCTACCCTGATGCTGTTCAAGAACGGCAACGTCGAGGCCACCAAGGTGGGCGCGCTGTCCAAGTCCCAGCTCACCGCTTTCCTTGACAGCAATATCTAAAGACCCTACTCTGTAGTCGTGGCAGCGCTGCCTTGGACGACGGCGCTGCGGCAGGTCCCCAGCGCGGGGTCAAGCGCATCTTCCTTCTAGAAGAAATCGGCGGCAGCAAAGGCCGAACTCTATTCACGCTTCACTTCATTCGTCCCGGCAAAGCGACACATGCAACTTTCAGAACTGAAAAACCTCCACGTTTCCGAGCTCCTCGAGACGGCAACCACCGCCGGCGTCGAAGGCGCCAACCGGATGCGCAAGCAGGACCTCATCTTCGCCATGCTGAAGGCGCAGGCGAAGAAGGGCGAATCCATCTTCGGCGACGGCACCCTCGAAGTCCTGCCCGACGGCTTCGGCTTCCTGCGCTCGCCCGAAACCTCCTACCTCGCGAGCACCGACGACATCTACGTCAGCCCCTCGCAGATCCGCCGCTTCAACCTGCACACCGGCGACACCATCGAGGGCGAGATCCGCACGCCGAAGGACGGCGAGCGCTACTTTGCCCTCGTCAAGGTGGACAAGGTAAACGGCGAGGCGCCCGACGCGGTCAAGCACAAGATCCTGTTCGAGAACCTTACCCCGCTCCATCCGGAGAAGGCCTTCAAGCTCGAGCGCGAGATCAAGGCCGAGGAGAACATCACCGGCCGCATCATCGACATCATCGCGCCGATCGGCAAGGGCCAGCGCGGCCTGATCGTCTCGCCGCCCAAGGCCGGCAAGACGGTGATGCTGCAGCACATCGCCCACGCCATCGTCGCCAACCACCCGGAAGTCGCGCTCATCGTATTGTTGATCGATGAGCGCCCAGAGGAAGTGACGGAGATGTCGCGCTCGGTGCGCGGCGAAGTCGTGGCTTCGACCTTCGACGAGCCGGCTTCGCGCCACGTGCAGGTCGCCGAGATGGTGATCGAGAAGGCCAAGCGCCTGGTCGAGCACAAGAAGGACGTCGTCATCCTGCTCGATTCCATCACGCGCCTCGCGCGCGCCTACAACGCCGTGCAGCCGGCCTCGGGCAAGGTGCTCACCGGCGGCGTGGACGCGAATGCGCTGCAGAAGCCGAAGCGCTTCTTCGGCGCCGCGCGCAACGTGGAAGAAGGCGGCTCGCTCACCATCATCGCCACGGCCCTCATCGATACGGGCTCCCGCATGGATGACGTGATCTACGAGGAATTCAAGGGCACCGGCAACCTTGAAATCCACCTCGACCGGCGCATGCATGAGAAGCGCATCTTCCCGGCGATCAACGTCAACCGCTCCGGCAC
>JANYII010000172.1 GCA_025358705.1 Betaproteobacteria bacterium
AATGGGGCGACCTCGATCTCGCGCCGCTGCAGCCGTTCGAGCGCGCGCGCGCCGGCATCGGCTACGTGCCGCAGGGGCGGGAGATCTTTCCGCGCCTGACGGTCGAGGAGAACCTGCGCATGGGACTCGCGACGCTAGGTGGCAGCGCGCACGTGCCGGAGCGCATCTTCGAGATGTTCCCGGTGCTCAAGCAGATGATGAAGCGGCGCGGTGGCGACCTCTCGGGCGGCCAGCAGCAGCAGCTCGCCATCGGCCGCGCGCTGGCGATGGGGCCGAAGCTGCTGATCCTGGACGAACCGACCGAAGGCATCCAGCCGTCGATCATCAAGGACATCGAGCGCGTCATCCGGTCGCTTGCCGGGACGGGAGACATGGCGATCCTGCTGGTGGAGACGTACTACGACTTCGCGCGCTCTCTGGCCGACCAGTACATCGTCATGGAGCGCGGCGAAATCCTGAAAAAGGGCGCCGGCGCCGACATGGACAAGGACGGCGTCAAGGGTCTGCTGGCGGTATGATCTTCGGATGCAGCTTGCGGAGCCTGTAGCCAGTTCCTGGAGAGCCAGCCTAGCGCTTGAATTCGGCTTCGAGAATTCAAAAACGACGCTGGGCAGGAAAGTCCACGATGGTCCGCTGGTGGTGCAGAAGCCGCTCTATCCCGAAGGCCCGGAAATCTGCCATGCGATCGTGGTACACCCGCCGGGCGGAATTGCCGGCGGGGATGAACTAAGCCTGAACGTGCAAACTGATAAAAATGCGTCGACCCTGTTGACGACGCCCGGCGCGGCGAAATGGTACCGATCGGCGGGCCCGTGGGCGAAGCAAAGCGTGGCCTTCGCCGTGCAAGGGGCGCTCGAGTGGCTGCCGCAGGAAACCATCGTGTTCGATGGCGCGCTCGCGGAGTCGGCGTACGACGTGGACCTGGGCGCGCAGGCCGGCTTCATCGGCTGGGACATCGTCTGCCTGGGCCGCACCGGCTCGGGAGAGCGGTTTGTCCGCGGGACTTTCCGCAGTTCGATACGGATTCGTCGCGAGGGCCGCCTGCTCTGGCTGGAGCGTGGCCGCATCGACGGCGGCGGCCGGCTGCTGGATTCGCCGGCGGGATTGGCGGGCAGCCCCGTTTTTGGAACTCTGTTTGCCTCTGCTCCCGCGATCGACAGTAAGATTCTGGATCGCTTGAGGAAACACAAACCGACGCTTGGCGCCGGCGCGGTGACGCTCCTGCCTGGAGTGCTCCTCGCCCGCTACCTTGGCGGCTCCAGCGAAGCGGCGCGGCATTATTTCATCGCGCTGTGGCGCATCCTGCGTCCCGCGTTGTTGGGGCGCGAGGCAGTTGAACCCAGGATCTGGCAAACATGACGAGAGAAAAAGCGAACGAAGCCCTGGTGCATGCCTTGCGCAAACACGGCGCCACCGCCATCGGCAAAGGCACCCATCTGCTGGTGGAGGCGCGCCGCTCGAAGACGCCCGCGGCGACGGGCGACCTTGAGTTGCACAACGAGGAGGAGGCCTATCGGGTTCAGGACGCGGTCTACGCCGAACTGTGGTCGGGCACCCGTCCGGTGGCATGGAAGGTGGGCGGGCCGAGCGACAAGGTAGAGCCTACAGCGGCTCCGATCGCGCCGGATGCCGTCTTGCGCAGCCCGGCGAGCGTGAGCGGCGCGAGCATGAACATGATCGGTGTCGAAGCGGAGGTCGCATTCCGGCTCGCCAAGGACCTGCCGCCGCGCAGCCGGCCGTACTCCTCGCGCTCGGTCGCCGCTGCGGTCGGCGAAGTGCTGGTGACCATCGAACTGTGCGACACGCGCCTGGCGAACTGGAAGAGGGCCACCGGGCTGTGGATGCTGGCCGATTTCCAGAACAGCAGCGGCCTGGTCGCGGGCAGCGGCACCAAGGACTGGCAGAAGATCGATTTCCTGCAGCAGGAAGTTGAGTTCAGGATCGGCGCGCGCACGGCGAAGGCGAAGGGCGCGCATTCATTCGGCAATCCGATGCGGCTGCTGCCCTGGCTCGCGGCGCATTGCGGCAAGCGCGGGCTCGGCCTGCACGCGGGCGACATCATCACCACCGGCGCCTGGACCGGTCTCGAGATCGCGAAGCCGGGCGACTCGGTAACGGCAATTTTCCCCGGCATCGGCGAGGCCACTGTAAAAATCAGCTGATATGGAACTCACCCCGAGGGAAAAGGACAAGCTGCTCATTTTCACCGCGGCGCTGCTCGCCGAGCGGCGCAAGGGCCGCGGCCTGAAGCTCAATTACCCCGAGGCGGTGGCGCTCATCACCGCCGCGGTCATGGAAGGTGCGCGCGATGGCAGGACCGTTTCCGACCTGATGGGATACGGCGCCACCATCCTCAAGCGCAGCGATGTCATGGAAGGCGTGCCGGAGATGATCCCGGACATCCAGGTCGAGGCGACCTTTCCCGATGGCACCAAACTCGTGACGGTTCACAACCCCATCCCATGATCCCTGGCGAAATGAAGGTAGCGGCGGGCGATCTCGAGCTGAACAAGGGCCGCAAGACGGTGACGCTGCAGATCATGAACAGCGGCGACCGCCCGATCCAGGTCGGCTCGCACTACCACTTCTTCGAAACCAACGAGGCCTTGAAGTTCGACCGCAAGAAAGCCTACGGCTGCCGCCTGAACATCGCGGCGGGCACTGCTGTCCGATTTGAGCCCGGGCAGACGCGAACTGTCGAATTAGTTTTTGTATCTGGAAATAAAAAAATCTATGGCTTTAATGGCAAGGTGATGGGGGCCCTGAAATGAAAATTACCCGTCAAGCCTATGCCGAGATGTTCGGCCCGACCACCGGCGATCGCGTGCGGCTCGCCGACACCGATCTGTGGATCGAAGTGGAGAAGGACTACACCGTCTACGGCGAGGAAGTGAAGTTCGGCGGCGGCAAGGTGATCCGCGACGGCATGGGACAGAGCCAGCTGGTGTCGGCGAAAGTCGCCGACACAGTGATCACCAACGCACTGATCATCGACCACTGGGGCATCGTCAAGGCCGACATCGGCATCAAGGGCGGGAAAATCTGGAAGATCGGCAAGGCCGGCAATCCGGACATCCAGCCGGCGATCACCATTCCAATCGGCCCGGGCACCGAGATCATCGCGGGCGAAGGCATGATCGTCACGCCGGGCGGCATCGACGCGCACATCCACTTCATCTGCCCGCAGCAGATCGAGGAGGCGCTGATGTCCGGCGTCACCACCATGATCGGCGGCGGCACCGGGCCGGCGACCGGCACTCTCGCCACTACCTGCACGCCTGGCCCCTGGCACATCCACCGCATGCTCGAGGCGGCGGAAGCGTTTCCGATGAATCTTGGATTTCTTGGAAAAGGAAATGCTTCTGTTTCATTACCTTTAATAGAGCAAATAGAAGCCGGAGCCATGGGGTTGAAGCTCCATGAGGACTGGGGCACCACGCCGGCGGCGATCGACACCTGCCTCGGCGTCGCCGACAAGATGGACGTGCAGGTCGCGATTCACACCGATACGCTGAACGAATCCGGTTTCGTCGAAAGCTCTGTCGCGGCGATGAAGGGCCGCTCCATCTCCACGTTTCACACCGAGGGCGCGGGCGGCGGCCATGCGCCGGACATCATCAAGATCTGCGGCGAGCCGAACGTGCTGCCGTCCTCCACCAATCCGACCATGCCGTACACCGTGAACACGGTGGCGGAACATCTCGACATGCTGATGGTCTGTCATCACCTCGACCCGGCGATCGCCGAGGACGTGGCG